>DATIWK010000142.1:0-25873 GCA_035519395.1 Anaeromyxobacteraceae bacterium
GAGCGCCTCGAGGCGCGCGCCCGCGTCGGGAGGGACGACCCAGAGCCGGTGCTCGACGAGGTCCGGCGTGCGGAGGTCGTACTCGGGCGTGCCGCGCTTCACCTCCTCCACGACCGCGTCGATCGCCTTCACGGCGCGGTAGGTGAGGAACACCGGCTCGTCGTGCGCGCCGAGGGCGTCGATGTGCCGGACGCGGTCGTCCTCCTTGTCCGCCCTGGTCTTCTCGTGCTTCTTGATGACGTCGCGATCGTACTCGTCCACCGAGACGCAGGCGACGAGCCCGGTCTGGCGGTGGCTCCCCATCCGCTGCGCGTAGACGTAGAGCCGCGGCTCCGCCTCCCGGCGCAGGACACCGCGCCGCTCCAGCTCCGCGAGGTTCGCGGCGCCTTTCGCGTAGACCTCGTCGGCGTGCTCGTCGGTGCCCTCGGGGAGGTCGATCTCCGGGCGCGACACGCGCAGGAAGCTGTCCGGGTTGCCGGCGGCCAGGTCCCGCGCCTCCCGCGTGGAGACCACGTCGTACGGGGGCGAGGCGACGCGGCCGGCGGCGGCCGGCGGCGGGCGGTGGGCGCGGAACGGTCGGACGGTCGCCATGCGGCTCTCCATTTGTTTCGGGGGGCGAAACGCCCCCCGATCCCCCTGGTCGCTCCGGGCGAGGCTCCTCCGCCTCACCCTGCGCTCCGCTTCGGGGTGGGCTGTTTCTACCACCGTCGCGCCGGCGCCGCCGGGCGTCCTTCTCAACCCCGCCCGCGCGAGAGGACGCTCATCAGCTCCTCGACGTCCACCGGCTTCACCAGGTGCACGTCGAACCCGGCCGCGAGCGCCGCGCGGCGGTCGTCGCTCCGGCCGTGACCCGTGACCGCCACCAGGAACGGGGCCGCCCCGAGCGATCCGCGGATCCGCCGCGCCACCTCCAGCCCGTCGATGCCGGGGAGCCCGACGTCCACCACCACCGCGTCGGGCCGCAGCGCCACGGCGCGCTCCACCGCCGCGTGCCCGTCGCCGACCGCGACGACGCCCCAGCCGGCGGTGGAGAGCAGCTCCACGAACGCCTCGCGGACGTCCGGGCTGTCCTCCGCGAGCAGCACGGTCCCCGGCATCGCGTCAACCCCAGAGCTTCTCGTCGCGCGCGGGTAGGACCTTGCCGCAGATGGCGCATATCTTGAGCCGACCGCCGGCGGCGGCGCGGCGGCCGTCCGGGTAGGTGTGCTCGCAGCCGTCGAGCAGCTGGCGTTCCTCGGCGCGCAGCGACTCCACCTCGGCCTCGTGCCGAGCGATCTCCGCGCGCAGCGCCTCGCGGCGTGCCAGCCGTTCCGCTTGCGTCACGGCGCCTCCGTTCCCGCCCCTCCCTGCGGCACAGTGTACCGGGCCGGCCCGTCCCTGTCCCGGGGGCTCGCCGAGCATGGTAAAGGGATCGGGTGGAGACCGGAGGTCGCATGAGCAGGGCCGTCCTCGTCCTCTTCCTGGCCGCGCTGCCGGTGGCGAGCCACGCCGCCCCGGCGCAGGCCGCCGGCGTCGCGCCGCTCTCCGATGCCGAGCGGGACTTCTGCGCGAACGAGGTGGAGGTCCTGGAGAAGCGGGAGCGGATCTTCGCCGCCTCGGGGCTCTCCCCGGCCGAGATCGCGAAGCGCAACGAGATGGAGACGAAGACGCTCGCCGAGTGCCGCAGCCGCTGGAAGCTGGAGTCCCGCCGCGCCGTGGAGCGCGCCGCCGACGAGAAGGAGCTGATCCGGCGGGCCGGCGCCGACGCGACCGAGCTGGAGCGGGCGCGCATCTGGGCGCAGATCCGGCGCGAGCGGCTGGTCACCCGGAACCCCGCCGACCTCACGCCCGAGGAGAAGGCCGAGCTCGCCGCCGGCATGCAGCAGGAGGTGGCCGAGACGCACGCGACGCTCGACACCGTCCACAGCCGCGATCCCGACTTCATGCGCCAGGTCCACTCCGCGCTCGCCTGCTACCACGGCGACCGCAAGGAGGAGCTGACCTCGTCCATCGAGGAGGAGACCGCCCACCTGAAGCTCGGCACCGGCGACCGGCAGCGGCTCTACGCCCTCCAGAGCGACCTGCGCCAGTCCGAGGACGTCCTCGCCCGCAGCAAGGAGGCCGCCCGCGAGTACCCCGGCGGCCTGATCCGCTGCAGCGATTCCAAGACCGCGATCCTGGCGCGCTGCCTCGCCATCCGCTTCGACGGCAAGAAGCACGAGCCGGCCTGCGACGCCGAGAACGTGCAGCAGTACATCCGCTTCGTGCGGTGAGGCGCCGGGCGCCGCGCCCTCAGTCCTCGCCGGCCAGGTCGGGGTGACGGTCGAGCAGGGCGGTCGCCCCGGAGACGAGCCGCTCGCCCGCGCCCGCGAGCGCGTCGATGGACTCGAAGCCGAAACGGCCCGCATCGCGCACCACCGCGCTCACCACCGCGAGCCGCCCCGCCACCAGCGCCACCCGGCCGCCACCGTCGTGGTGCATGCGCAGCATCGGCTCGCAGCTCACCCCGGTGCGCCGCTCCACCGTGGCGGCGACGGCCCGGTAGAAGAGCTCGATGCGCCAGAAGACGTCGGGGTCCGGATCGCCGGGCGCCTCTCCGCCCTCTCGCCGGATGAACGCCGCCAGAAGGTCGAAATCGCCGTCCGGGCCGGCGGGCGAGGCAGCGTCGGCCCGGACCAGGCGCAGCAGCTCCGCCAGGAAGGATGCATCGGCCCGGGGTGCGGCGTCCGTCGCGAACACGGACCTGCGCGCCTGCACCCGCCGTTCCACTCCGGGAACGTCCCGGCTGGGTCCCGTGGCGCCGGACGAGCCACTGGCGCGAAGGGACGCGGGTTCCTGCCCCCGCGCTCGCCGGCGTCGCGGCGATCGACGCGGGACACCCGCGGCGCCCGGCAGCGACGGCACCGCCGCGCCCGGAAATGCGGCGCCGGGCTGTTCGAGCTTCGGGCAGTGGCCCGCGGTCAGCGCTCGGCCAGCCAGTCGCGCGCCGGCTCCACGTCGTCGAACAGCGCCGCCTCGCCGGAGAACGCCGCCCGGTTCCGCTCGAACGTGAGCCGCCTGAGCCCGGTCGCGCCCACGACCGCGCGCGCCCGGAGCTTGGTGCCGGCGGCGGCGCCGAACCGCCCGAGATCCTCGTCGATGCGCGCGTTCTCGATGGAGCCGGTGACGTCCACGAGCAGGAGCACCGAGCCGTCGGCTGCCGGCGCCATCGCCTCGGCCGCGCTCTCGAGCGACGCGGCCTGCTCGCCCGGGCTCGCGTGGGCGAGGTTGAGGTACAGGATCTGCTTGCCCCGGTGGTCGATGAAGCGCGGCCGTTTCATGACGCCCCCCTCGCCCGCGACGCATTCACGTACCACAAGTGAGGGACTGCCCTGCGCGTCAAAACGGCGCGGCCGGAAGCGGCACCGCAAGGGCGCGCCGGCCGGTCTCGCCCGCGGGCCCCGCTTCCTCGCCCGCTCCTCCACGTGGGCGCCGCGCTCGCCGCGCGCTCCCGAGGCGGGCACGTCCAGCGCGGCGGCCGCCCGGCCGACCGGGGTCCGGCGCAAGCCGTCCAAGCGGTGCCGGGCGAAGTGCCGCGCGACCGGACGATGTTCACCGCGCGCGCAGTCCGCCCGTCCCACGATGCCCCGATGCCCGCCCGGGGGCGACCGGCATGGACGCCGACCCTCGCGCGTGCTCTCCTCGCCGCGATGCCCGCCTCGCCTGCGTTCGACCCTGCCGCCTACCCGCGCACGTACCGGATGCGGCGCGGCTGGCGCATCCTCGCGCTCGCCACCGGCGCCGGGTTCATGGTGGGCGGCGGCGAGCTGCTGGCGGCCGCCGTCGCCGGCCGCGCCGGCCCGGCCGCCGGGCGGGCCGGCCTCGCCGCCTGCGGGATCGCGGTCCTCCTCTTCGGGGCGGCGCTCATCGCCGACACCCTGCGCTCCAAGGTGGTCCTCACCGCGGACGCCATCGAGAACCACGGGCTCCACCGGACGATCCGGGCGCGGCGCGACGAGCTCGCCGGCCGCAGGCTGGTGCGCGCGGGCCGGACGCCGACGCTGGTGCTGGAGAGGCGCGGGCCGGGCGCGCGGCCGCTCAGGCTTCCGCTGGTGGTGAACGTGGACGCCGCGTTCGAGGCCTGGCTCGGGACGATCCCCGACCTCGACGCGGGCCCCGCGCGCCCTCCCCCGCGCTGATCCGCCCGCCTGGCGCGGCCCCCGGCATCGCCTCACCGTGTCAGACCCCGCTGGCATGTTCACGGCGTGCGGCGGTTCGTCACGCTGGATCTCGAGACGGTGCCCGACGAGGCGCTGGTCTCGGCAGTGGACGGAGAGCCGGACCGCCCGTACCAGGAGCAGCTCCGCCGCGTGGTGGCGGAGCGGCGGGCGCGCACCGGGGGCCGGAGCGACTTCCTGCCCATCCCCTACCACCGCCCCGTGGCGGCCTGCCTTCTGGAGGCGGTGGAGGAAGGCGGCATCGTCCGGCCGGTGGACGTGGCGGCCTGGACGGACCACCGCTCCTCCGAGGCGGACTTCCTCGCCGAGATCTGGGCGCGGCTCGAGGGGGCGTCGCTCGTGACCTTCCACGGCCGCGGGTTCGACCTGCCCGTCCTGGAGCTCCGCTCGCTCAAGCTCGGCATCGCGGCGCCCGCCTGGTTCGGAGGGCCGCGCCGGCCCGGCGCCGGGAGCCACCACGACGTGAAGGAGCTGCTCACCGCGCAGGGCGCTGCGCCGGCCGCGCCGCTCGACCTCTACGCCAAGCTGGTGGGCCTGCCGGGCAAGGAGGACGTCGCCGGCGAGGACGTCCAGCAGCTGTACGGCGCGGGCGCCCACGACCGCATCGCGGCCTACTGCATGACGGACGTGGTGCAGACGTACCTGATCTTCCTCCGCTACCGGCTCCTGGAGGGCTCGCTCACCCACGACGGCTACGCCGAGAGCGCCGAGGCCGCGCGCGTGGCGCTCCCGGCCCTGTTCGCGCGCCGGCTGCACGCGGAGGAGCGGAGGATCCTCGACGGCTTCCTGGGCCGGTGCGCGCCGTTCTTCGGCGGCGACGAGGGGCGAAGGCGCGCGGTATAGGCCCGCTCGTGGACTGGAAGCTCGGCAGGGAGTAGCGCCGTCACCTACGGCGCGTTGCGCGAGCCTCAGCCGGGCCGGAACGCCGGCCCGCCGTCGCCGGGCTGGACCACCGCCACCGGCGCCGCGCCGGCGAGCGCCGCCGCGCGCGCGGCGAGGGCGTCGGCGCCGGCGCGGCTCCACCCCTCCGCCACCGCCTCGACGCGCCCGCCGGGTCCGAGCAGGAACCAGGTGGGCGAGGCGAGCACGCCGAAGGCGTCGGAGGCGGGCCACGGCTCCGGGTCGATCAGCACCTCGACCGCGCCGCGCCAGGCGTGCGCCTCGGCGAAGGCGCGCGTCTCCTCCTCGCCGTCCTGGCAGACCGCCGCGACCGCGAGGCCGGGCAGCGCCGCGAACCGCGGCAGCACGCGGGCGCCGAGGGGGCTTGTCGGGCAATCGCACTTGAAGAAGAACAGCAGCGCCGGGCCCCGCCGCCAGAGCGAGGCGAGGTCCCGCGGGCTGCCGTCCAGGGAGCGGGCGGCCGCAGCGGGAGCCGGGGATCCGGTGGGGATGGGCACGGGGCGATCCTGGGCGCTCGCCGGGGACCGCGCAAGCGCGGCGCGGGGCGCGCGCGGGACTCGGGTGCGCCGGAACCCCGAACGAAGCCGCGGCGCCGCGCGGGGATGTGCTGGCACCCGAGGTGCAGCTTCCTCACCCGATGGCCGCCCGTCCCACACTCCGTCCACCGGCGACCGTCGGCTTGCGCGCGCGGTCCATGACCGAGGAGATCCGGGCGCTGGCGGGCGAGCGCGACCCGGCCTGCCTCCTCGACGCCTCCGGCACCATCCTGTTCGTGAACGACGCCTGGGACCGCTACGCGGCGGCTCACGGCGGCGGCGGGCGGTCAGACGGCGTCGCGCTGGTCGGCACGCGGTGGCTCGATCACGTCGCCGGGGAGGTGCCGCGGAGCGTCCACCAGGGCGCGCTGGCGCGGGCCCTCGCCGCCGAGGCACCGCCGGTGGCGCTCACCAGCGAGGCCAACGACCCCGAGCGCGCCCGCCTCGTCACGACCGTGCTGCGGCCCATCCGCTCGGGGCCGGGCCGGCCGGCGGCGGGTGTCGCGGTCGTGCACCGGGTCGTGCGCGAGCGCCCCATCGCGGAGGTCTACGAGCCGGTGGCGGCCGAGGGCGAGGCGCTGCGGGGCGACGACGGCACCATCGCCCAGTGCGCCTGCTGCCGCCGCACGCGGCGCCCGTCGGATCCCGACCAGTGGGACTTCGTGGTCGGCCAGGTCGCCGGCTCCCCGCCCGACGTCGCGTGGTGCTACTGCCCGCTCTGCCTGGAGCTGCACGTCGGCGCGGAGTGGCCGTAGGGGCCGGGCGGAGCGCCCGGCGACGAGGGCGGCCCACGGGCCGCAGCCGCGGCTACCGCGGTCCGCGCTTGGCGCGGCGCTTCCGCTTGATGGACCGGACCCGCTTCAGCCTCGCGCCCGCGCGCTTCGTCTTGGCCCGGTTCGACACCTTGCGCTTCGAACGATTGCCTCGCTTCGCTGCCATGTGTCCTCCTTCGCGTGACGCGGGCGAGTGTAGCGGCGGACCGGCGCCGGTCAACATTCCGGGACTACTCCAGCCAGTCGCGATCCCGGAGCTTCTTCGGCAGGTACTCCTCGGTGATGAAGCTGATGCCGCGCCGGGAGAGCGCCTCCAGCTCGAACTTCTGGCCGGAGCGGACCATCTCCTGGATCTCGCGCTGCCACTGCTTCGCCTGGAACCACGGGTACGACAGCATCTGCTTGGCCCGTGAGTTGTCCTGGTCGTTCATCCGGATGACCACGTTGGCGGGGAGCTGGTACTTGTCCTTGTCGAACGACGACAGCCCGATGAACCGCGCGTCGGGCACCGCCATCCGCATGGACTCGTAGGCGAGGTTGATCGAGCCCTGCTTGAGGACCGAGTAGATGTAGAAGCCCCACGGGTCGTTGTCGACGAGGACGTAGACGGGCAGCTTCAGCTCCGAGTGGAGCCGCTGCACGATGCGCCGGACGCCGCGCGGCGGCTGTCCTCCCCCGTGCACGATGATGCACTTCTGGCGCTGCCAGAACCGGTCCTCGTTGAAGCGGCTCCAGATGGCGTCCTTCTCGACGAGCAGGATGTACTTCGCCTCGTGGCGGCCGAACTGGATGACGTGCTCCTCCACGATGGACGGGACGCCCCAGCCCCCCGAGCCCATGCGCCGCAGGTCGATGGTGTCGCCCGAGTCCCGGATGGTGACGGGCCCGACCATCGTCCCCTTGCGCGAGGCGAAGAGGTGCAGCTCCTCGCGGAGCGCGTCGATGGAGACCTCGAGGTCCTCGATGATGGGGTCGGACTCCTCCTGCTCCTCGAAGGTGTTCTGCCGGGTGTCCCCCAGCCCGTGCTTCGTCATGTAGTAGAGGTCGCGGATGCTGGTGGTCTTCCCCGCGTCGATCAGCTCCTTGCAGGCCTCGGAGACGAGGAAGGTCTGCATGAACTTCTTGGCCATCGAGACGTTGAAGAAGTAGCGCTTCTGCTTCTGTCCCCTCAGCTCGATGAGCCGCTTCTTCTCGTTGAACCTGACGTTGGCGAGCGAGCGGATGGGGATCTCGACGAAGGGGTTCTTCCCGCCCTTGGTCGAGCGGAGCACCGACTCCGCCAGCTTCTCGATCTTGCCGATGGTCTTCTTGTCCGCCGCGTCGAGCCGCGCCATCCCCGTCTCCTATTCGTCCTCGTCGGTCCGCCGCGGGCGCTTCGAGATCTTCTCGCTCGCCTCCTGCAGCCTGGCGTCCTGCAGCTCCAGCTCCGCCTCGGTCACCTTCTCGGCCAGCTTCATGAACTCGCGCCTGATCGGGTCGGGGCTGCGCTTCAGGATCCGCCCCACCGCCCCGGCGACCTCCTGGATGTACAGCTCGAAGATCGACCGGCGCTGCGCCTGGTAGTCCGCGTGCTGCTTCTTGCGGATGTGGGAGGCCAGCTTGCGCCCGCACTCCTGGGCCGCCAGCTGGATCTCCCGCATGATCTCCGGGTAGTGCGCCACCGCCTCCTTCGACTCGCTCGTGAACGGCACCCACACCGAGGCGACGTGCACCAGCAGCGCCATGGGCCCGACCGGCAGCGAGCCCCTCGGCTGGCTCATGAGGTAGTTGCGCCAGTCGGTCTTCACCACCGCCTCGGTGATGCCGCAGGCGCCCCGCTGGAAGAGGAGCGGCACCCGGTTCGCGAACCGGAACAGCTCCACCGGCTTGTCCGCCGGCCAGGAGCCGCCGTAGGCGAGCGCCACCTCCACCTGGAAGGGGTTGCCGCGGTACACCTTGGGCGGGCGGGTGACGCTGGTGATGAAGTAGTTGTGCCCCTTGATCTTCTCGACGCCCTCCTCCGGCGGCGCGTCGGGCACGTCGGGCGCGGCCGCCTTCGCCGCCTTCTCCTTCCGGGAGGCCTTCTTCTTCCTGGCGGAGTCGAGGTCGAGCTGCTCGTCCTCCTCCGGCCCCTCGGTCTCGATGACGTTCAGGAAGGAGACGAGCCCCTTGTGCATGAGCGCGTCGCCGATGGGCGAGAGCACCTGCGTGGGCGGCGCCATGATCTTCGTCGCCTGGATGGCCTTGTGGAGCCGCGCCGCCAGCTCGCGGTCCTCCGCCAGCTCGCGCGGCCTCACCCGCTCCTTCAGCCCCGCGTTCTTCAGGATCTCGCCCGCCACCGCCGCCGACACGCGCGAGAACGCCGTCTGCAGGAACCCCTTCACGTCGTGGCTCTTCGACTCCGAGGCCATGAGCATGAGGGCGCCCAGCTCGACGCCGTGCGGGTGCGGCCGGATCTCCTGCGCCTCCCGGGGCAGCTCCTCGGCGGCGCGCGGGAAGGTCAGCTTCTCGGCCCGGGGCCGGAGGTAGTGCAGCGTCGCGTGCGGGTTGGCGAGGGCGCTGTGCTCCACGTAGCGGTTCACGAACCGCTGCCCCTGCTGCCAGTTCGCGACGATCTCCAGCTCGACCCGGGTGCCGTGCTCCTGGTGCCAGTCCTCGCGCTGCTCGTCGCGCGTGACCACCGGGTTGTTCTTGCGCGTGTCGATCTGGATCTCGAAGGAGTGGGCCGGCTTCCCCTTGCCGGTGCGCGACACCACGCGGATGGGCTGGCCGGTGGTGAGCTGGCCGTACATGGCGGCGGCGCTGATGCCGATGCCCTGCTGGCCGCGCGACTGCTTGAGCCGGTGGAACTTGGACCCGTAGAGGAGCTTGCCGAAGATCTTGGGCACCTGCGCCTTCACGATGCCCGGGCCGTTGTCCTCCACCACCACCACGAAGCGTCCTTCACCCTTGGTGAGGTCGCCGTTTCCCTTCGCGTCGAGCGCCAGGTCGCGGACCTCGATGGTGATCTCGGGGAGGATCCCCGCCTCCTCGCAGGCGTCGAGCGAGTTGTCCACCGCCTCCTTGATGGTGGTGAGGAGCGCCTTCGACGGGTTGTCGAAGCCGAGCAGGTGGCGGTTCTTGGTGAAGAACTCGGAGATGGAGATCTCGCGCTGCTTCTGCGCCATCTGCTCCGCGGTGGCGCGGCGCCGGGGGGCCCGCTCCGCGGGCGCGGCCTCCGGCAGCTCGCCCGGCCCGGGCTCCTGCACGGGCGCGGGGGCCGCCGCCTTCACGCCGCCGCGCGGCGCCGGGGGCGCCTTCGCCGTCGCGATCTTCGCGGGGCGCTTCCCGGGCGCCGCCGGCGCAGGGCGCGCGGCCGCCAGCCGGCGCGGGGCCCTCGCCGGGGCCGGCGGCGAGAGCGCGACCAGCTCGAGCTGCTTGCCGCTCTTCGCGGGTTTCCCCACCGGCCTCGCCTTGCTCTTCGCCACCGCCGCCTCCGTCGCCATCGACGTGACCTCGCGATATCGCCTTCGTTCGCCGTTTAGCACGCCGGGGCGACGCGCGCGAGAAAACGGCCGCCGGACGGGGGGTTGCCCGATCGTCCGGCACGGGGTGGGCACCGGTCGGGACCGCCTTCCCCTCCCCCGCCGGATTGACCTCGGCCGTCCGGTGGTTAGGTGGAGGCCATGCCCTGGAACGACGCGCAGCAGCCCCGCGGGATGACGGCTCCCAAGGTCGCCGGCGTGGGCCGGAACTACGCGAAGACCGCGATGCTCATGGCCTTCCTCATCGCCCTGCTCGCGATCGGCGGGAACCTGGTCGGCGGGACGCAGGGGATGCTTCTCTTCGGCGGCATCGGCCTCGTCTTCAACTTCCTGTCCTACTGGTTCAGCGACCGGCTCGCGCTCATGGCGAACCGGGCGCAGCCGGTGACGCGCGAGCAGCTCCCCGAGGTCTACGAGATCGTGGAGCGGCTCACGCGGAAGGCCGGCCTGCCCATGCCGCGCGTCTACGTCATCCCCTCGGCGTCGCCCAACGCGTTCGCGACCGGGCGGAACCCCTCGCACGCCGCGGTCGCGGTGACCGAGGGCATCCTGCGCATCCTCGACCGCCGCGAGCTGGAGGGCGTGCTGGCCCACGAGCTGTCCCACGTGCAGAACCGCGACATCCTCATCTCCACCGTGGCCGCGGCCGTGGCGGGGCTCATCTCCAGCCTCGGTTACATGGTCCGCTGGGGCGCCCTGCTGGGCGGCTACCGGCGCGACGACGAGCGCGGCGCCTCGGGCGTCGAGATGCTGGCCTGGGCGATCCTGGCCCCGCTCCTCGCGGTCATCATCCAGCTGGCCGTCTCGCGCTCGCGCGAGTACGGCGCGGACGCTTCCGGCGCGTCGCTGATGGGGGACCCCGAGGCGCTCGCCTCCGCGCTCGAGAAGCTGGAGCGGGCCGGCGAGGTCCAGCCCTACGAGTACGCGGGGCCGGCCACAGCGCACCTCTTCATCGTGAACCCGTTCCGCGGCGCCGGCCGGACGCTCATGAACCTCTTCTCCACGCACCCGCCGCTGGAGGAGCGGATCCGGCGGCTGCGGGAGATGCGGCGCGGCATGCGGTTCGCGTAGCCGCGCCGGTCCGGAGCCTCTTGCCGAGGTCGCGCCCCCGGGATCACAGGTCGAGGTCGAACCGGGCGCGGATGCCGAACGTGTACCACTCGTGCCACGCCTGGCCGGATTTCAGCGTGGCCAGCCCCGTCGAGCCGGTGTAGCGGCCCAGCGACGCGCTGGCCCACGGCCCGAGGCCGATGAACGGCGCCACCGCGAAGTCGAGCCCCGCCTGCGCGGAGCCCTCCGGTCCGCTGAAGCTGCCCTTGCCGTTGCCCAGGTCGAGCTGCAGCCACTCCCACCCCAGCCCGACGGCGGCCCAGGGGTGCACGGGCCCGGTCTCGAAGGTCCACGCCAGCAGCGCGCCGGCGCGGGTCCCCGCGGACGAGCAGGTCGATCCCCCCGTGCCGCTGCACTTGTCCTTCAGCACCGGACCCGCGTAGTCGTCCGCGTAGGACACGTACGCCCCTGCCGCGAGGAGGCCGAACCGCCAGGTCGCGTCGAGCTGCACCGGGATCGACGCGTCCACGTAGTCGGCGAGGTGCGCGCCGGTCACGACCTCGCCGCGCCCGAGCGCGTAGCCGAGGCGCACCGACAGGGCGAGCTGCGCGGCCGCGCGGCCGGGAACGGCGACAGCGGTTGCGAGGAGCGCTGCGACGAGGAGCGTCCGCATGGTGCACACCTCCGCGCCGTCGGGGCGCGAGGTCATGGTGGAAAACGTGCCGCGGAAGCGCAAGCAGTTCCTCAGGGCACGAGCACGATCTTCCCGAACTGCGCCCGCTCGGACAGCAGCGCCTGCCCCTTCACCGCGTCCGCCAGCGGCAGGATCCGGTCCACCACCGGCCGGAGCTTCCCCTCCGAGACGTGCCGCAGCACCTGGAGGAGGTCGCCCGCGGTCCCCATGGTCGACCCGAGGATCGAGAGCTGGCGGAAGAAGACGTGGCGGAGGTCGGTGGGCGGATCGTAGCCCGTGGTCGCACCGACGGTGACGATGCGGCCGCCGATCCCGGCCGACAGGATCGACTTCTCCCAGGTCTTCTTGCCGACGTGCTCGAAGACCACCTCGACGCCCCGCTTCTCCGTGATCTTCCGGACCTCCTTCGCGAAGTCCTGCGTCTCGTAGTTCACCACGTGATCCGCGCCGAGCGACCTCGCCTTCTCGAGCTTGGCGTCCGACCCGGCGGTGGCGATGACCCGGGCCCCGAGCAGCTTCGCGATCTGCACCGCCGCGACGCCCACGCCCGACCCGGCGGCGTGGACCAGGACGGTCTCGCCGAGCCGGAGCCGGGCCCGCGCCACCAGCGCGTGCCACGCCGTCATGAAGGTGAGCGGCACGGCGGCCGCCTCCTCGAACGAGAGCCGGGCGGGCTTGGGGAGCACGTTGCGCGCGTCCACCGCGAGGCGCTCCGCCTGCCCGCCGGAGACATGCTCGCCGAGGATGGCGAACGTCCGGCAGAGGTTCTCGGCGCCGGAGAGGCAGCGCTCGCACCGCCCGCAGCCCAGGCTGGGGTTCACCACCACCTCGTCGCCCGCCTTCACGCCCGCCACCCCCGGACCCGCGGCCTCGACGACGCCCGCGACGTCCGACCCGAGCACGTGCGGGAAGGCGAGCTTCAGCCCCGGCCAGCCGGCGCGCACCCAGATGTCGAGGTGGTTGAGCGCCGCCGCCCTCACCCGCACCACCACCTGCCCCGGCCCGGCGGAGGGCTCGGGCAGGTCCTCCACCTTCACCACCTCCGGACCGCCGTGCGCGCGGATCGCCACCGCCTTCATTCGGACCTCCCAGGGTGTGAGCGGAATCCTTCCCCGCCTCGCGCCCGGCGGCAAGCCGCTTGGCGGGTCGTCAGAAGCAGATCGAGCCGATGCACCCCCGCGCCTTGGTGTGCCACGCGGAGGCGCAGATGGGCACGGAGTTGTCGCCCGTGTTGACGAAGAGCGAGCCGTCCGCCCCGGAGGTCCAGACCTCGCAGAAGTAGCCGCACCCCTGGCCGATGCCGCTCCCGCACAGCCCGGAGTCGTTCGGGATGAAGAGGAAGAAGAACCGGCAGTTCGTTCCGCTCGCGTCGCAAGTGCTGTTGGCGGGCAGCGCCGCCGCCGAGGGGCACTCGAGGTACGGATAGGGAAGGGGCGGCGTCTCGAACCCCAGCTCCGCGTCGTTCATGGTGTGGGTGGTCCCTGCCGCGACCAGCCCCGCGCAGACGCGGCCGCGCTGTCGCATGAGCTCGGCCTCCTTCCCGCCGCACGCGACGGTGGCGGCGAGCGCGAGCGCGGCGAGCGGGAGGCGCGTCGTCATGGGCCCTTTGGTATCCCGGCGCCGCGGCCCTTGCCACCCACAAGCCCGGCGGGTAGATGGACCCCCGTGGGGACGGGGACCATGCCGCGGACCGACACGGCGGCGTTCGTGGGCGGCGCCGCCCGGGAGGCCGCGTGATCGTCCGCCTCGACGTGCTCCCGGTGGTGCTGGAGGCGCGCCGCGTCCTGGTCGCCGAGGTGATCGGCGGGCTCCACGGACAGGCCGGGCTCGGGCGCTGGTGGCTGCCGTCCGCCCTCCTCGCCGAGGGAGAGCAGCCCGGCCTCCGCGCCGCCGCGGTCCTGAAGGAGTGGCTCGGGCTCGACCTCGGGGGCGCCGTCGTGGTGGGCGCGCGCTCGATGCCCGTCGGCGGCGAGACGCACCTCGCCCTGGTCGTCGCCGGCGCGGTCTCGGGCGGCGAGCCCGACCCGTGTCCGCCCGCCTCGGGGTTCGCGGCGCGGACGCTGGCGGAGCTGCCCGACCAGCTCGGCTTCTGGCACCGGGACGACGTGGCCGTCCTGGTGGCGCGGTACGAGCGCCTGCGGGGCTGACGTTCGCGTACCGTGAACGCCGTCCGGCGCTCTCGGGGCGAGCGGCGGGAGTGTGTCGGCAGGCGCGACCCGGGTCGTCGCGGCCTCGGCCCCACGGGTCGCTTTACCGCCTGTTTACCTGCGATCCTCCGGGAACACGGGGTGCAAACGCATCGCGGCGTCCTGTATCGAGGTGCGCCATGACGAGCCCCGCCCGCCGAGCCCGCCCCCACATCGCCGCACTCGCGCTCACCGCAGCGCTCGCCGCCTGCAGCCGCCAGGCGCCGCCGGCCGTCGCCGGTCAGGCGCAGCCGCTCTTCGTGAACGGCGGGTTCGAGGACGGGACGCGCAGCAGCTGGACGTTCACGGCCAAGCGAAACACCAACGGCCTCGCCGCCGTGCCGCCGACCACCTACGCCCAGCTCCAGCTCTCCAACTGCACGCTGGGCACGAACTGCTACGACTACACCTACGTCCGCACCGGCGCGACGCCCGAGTCCGTTCCGCTCTACGGCCTCGCCAACGCCCCGAACCCGCCGAAGCTCCCCAAGTTCGGCACCTACTCGCTGGTCGTGAACGAGGGCGGCAAGAACTACAACGTCAACACCGTCCAGCAGAGCTACACCACGACCAGCGCCGACGTGGACCCCGCCGACGGCAAGATCCACGTGCGCTTCGCGCTCGCGCCCGCGCTCCAGAACCCGAACCACCCGGACAACGAGCAGCCCTACTTCTTCGTGATCCTGCGGAACGTCACCAAGGCCAACGCGACGCTGTACCAGACGTTCAACTTCGCGAACCAGTCGGGCGTGCCCTGGATCACCTACAACGACCCGGTCAACGGGGCCGTCCAGTACACCAACTGGCAGGTGTTCGACGTCGCGCCCGGGAACGGGCTCCTCACCGTCGGCGACACCATCAACCTCGAGGTGGTGGCCGCCGGCTGCAACCAGAGCGGCCACTGGGGCGAGGTCGCGCTGGACGGGTTCGGCGCGCAGATCCCGAGCCTCTCCATCGGCGCGACCGGGCCCGCCGCGGCCAACGCCGGCACCGACATCACCTACGCGTTCCAGGCCAAGAACTCGACGTCGTTCCTCACCTCCAACGTCGTCGTCACCATGGCGACGCCGCCGAACACGACGTTCAAGTCGATCGTGCCGCCGGCGGGCGTCACCTGCACCACGCCGGCGGTGGGCGCCACCGGCACCATCACCTGCCCCCTGGGCTGGATGAACCCCGCCGCCAGCGTCCCGTTCCAGGTGACCGTCAACATCAACTCGGGCGCCACCGGGACCATCAACAACGGGAACTACACCATCGGCGGCGACGGCGTGTCGCCCATCCTCGGCGCGCTCGTCCAGACCACCATCACCGCGGCGGTCACCTATGCCGACCTGGGGGTCACCGTCAGCGACGGCACGCCCGGCGTGGTCTGGGGCGGGCCGGTGGCGTACACCCTCACGGTCGGCAACGGCGGCCCGAGCGCCGTCGTCGGCGCGACGGTGACGGACACGTTCCCGGCGCAGCTCACCGGCGTCACCTGGACCTGCACGGCGACCGGCGGCGGCGCGTGCCAGTCCGGGAGCGGGTCGGGCAACATCAGCCGGACGGTGAACCTCCCGGTCGGCGCCACCGCCACCTTCGCCATCAGCGCCACGGTGATCGCCGGCAGCGGCAGCGGCACGCTCACCAACTCGGCCTCGGTCGCTCCGCCCGCCGGCGTCACCGACCCGGGCGCGTCGAACAACACCGACGCCGACGTGGACGGCATCGGCACGCTCTACGCCGTCACGGCGGCCAAGGACCTCGCCGAGACCGGCCAGGGTCAGGTGATCTCGAGCCCCGCGGGGATCTCCTGCGGCAACTCCTGCGCCTCGCAGAGCGCGAGCTACCTCGACGGGTCGCAGGTGACGCTCACCGCGATCGCCCGCGCCGGCGACACCTTCACCGGCTGGACCGGCGGCTGCACCGGCACCGCCAACGCCTGCACCATCACGCTCGGCGGCGCGCCGGTGACGGCCACCGCCCACTTCCGCGGTCCGGCGGTGACCGGCTCCGCGCCCGGCGGCAACGGCTCGGTGACCTGCAGCCCGTCGCCGGTCGTGCAGGGCTCCTCGTCC
Source organism: Anaeromyxobacteraceae bacterium (assembly GCA_035519395.1). Taxonomy (GTDB): domain Bacteria; phylum Myxococcota; class Myxococcia; order Myxococcales; family Anaeromyxobacteraceae; genus Anaeromyxobacter. Next base: position 15,899 of record DATIWK010000142.1, read on the forward strand.
TCGTGCGCCATCGCGCCGTCCGCCGGGTACCAGCTCACGGCCCTCACCGACAACGGCGCGAACGTGCTCGGCTCCGTGGCGGGCGGCGCCTACGCCCTCTCGAACCTGGCGGTCGATCACGCGGTCGTGGCGACCTTCATGAAGTCGAACGCCACCGGGTGCGGCGCCGGGACCGAGTGCGCGAGCGGCATCTGCACCGACGGCGTCTGCTGCGACGCGGCCTGCGGCGGCCAGTGCCAGGCCTGCACCGTGCCGGGCAGCGTCGGCACCTGCTCGCCCGTGACCGGCGCGCCGCTGGGCGGCCGCGCCGCCTGCGCGTCGGACGGGTCCGCGTGCGGCGGCGCCTGCGACGGCGTCACCACCGCCGCCTGCGCCTACCCCGGCGGCTCGACGTCCTGCCGCAGCGCGAGCTGCGCGGCCGGCACCGCCACGCTCGCCGCCTCCTGCAGCGGCACGGGGAGCTGCCCGGCGGTCCAGACGGTGTCCTGCAACCCCTACGTCTGCGGCGCCACCGCCTGCCTCGGCGCCTGCCTCGGCGACGCGCAGTGCGTCGCCGGCGACTGGTGCAACGCCACCGTCTGCCAGCCCAGGAAGACCAACGGCGCCACCTGCTCCGCGGCGAACGAGTGCACCAGCGGCAACTGCGTGGACGGCTACTGCTGCAACTCCGCCTGCAACGGCCAGTGCCAGGCGTGCGACATCGGCTCCAGCGCCGGCACCTGCACCCCGATCGCCGCGGGCCTGGGCCCGCACGGCGGCCGCCCGGCCTGCGCGTCGGATGGGTCCGCTTGCGGCGGAGCCTGCGACGGCGCGAACGGCGCCGCCTGCGCCTACCCCGGCAGCTCCACGGCGTGCCGCAGCGCGAGCTGCGCGGCCGGCACCGCCACGCTGGCGGCGTCCTGCGCCGGCACCGGCTCCTGCCCCGCCGTCCAGACGCAGGCGTGCGCGCCCTTCGTCTGCGGTGCCACCGCGTGCCTCGCTTCCTGCACGAGCGACGTCCAGTGCGCGGCGGGCGACTACTGCACCGCCGGCACGTGCCAGCCGAAGAAGGCGAACGGCGAGACCTGCACCTTCACGAGCCAGTGCCTCACCGGCAACTGCGTGGACGGCGTCTGCTGCGACTCCGCCTGCGGCGGGCAGTGCCAGGCGTGCAACCTCACGGGCAGCGTCGGGACCTGCTCGCCGGCGACCGGCGCGCCGGTCGGCGGCCGCCCGGCCTGTGCGTCGGATGGGTCCGCCTGCGGCGGCGCCTGCGACGGCACGAACGGCGCGGCGTGCGCCTACCCCGGCGGCGCCACCTCCTGCCGCAGCGCGAGCTGCGCCGGCGGCACCGCCACGCTCGCCGCCTCCTGCACCGGCACCGGCTCCTGCCCGGCGGCCCAGACACAGGCGTGCGCGCCCTTCGTCTGCGGCGCCGGCGCCTGCCTCTCCGGCTGCAGCGACGACTCGCAGTGCGTGGCCGGCGACTACTGCGCCGCCGGGACCTGCCAGCCCAGGCAGGCCGGCGGGACGTGCAGCGCCGCGAACCAGTGCACCAGCGGCCACTGCGTGGACGGCGTCTGCTGCGACACCGCCTGCGACGGCCAGTGCGAGGCCTGCGACGTCCCCGGCTCCGCCGGCACCTGCACGGCCGTGACGGGCGCCCCCGTCGCGCCGCGCACCGCCTGCGAGTCGGATGGCGGGGTCTGCGGCGGCAGCTGCGACGGCACCCGCCGCAACGTCTGCGCCTACCCTGCCGACCAGGTCGCCTGCCGCGCCCCGGGCTGCGCGGCCGGCACCGCCACCCTCGCCGCCTCCTGCGACGGAGCGGGGCATTGCCCCGCGGTCCAGACGCAGGTCTGCGCGCCCCTGACCTGCAACGCGGACGCGAGCGCCTGCCTCGGAAACTGCGCCTCGGACTCCGAGTGCACCTCCGGGAACTGGTGCTCGGGCGGCGTGTGCGTCCCCGTCCTCGCGGACGGCACCGCCTGCGGCGCCGACGACCAGTGCGCGAACGGCCACTGCGCGGACGGCGTGTGCTGCGACTCGGCCTGCGACGGCCAGTGCGAGGCCTGCAACCTGCCCAGCCTCGCCGGCACCTGCTCGCCGGTGACCGGTGCGCCGGTGAACGCCCGCCAGGCTTGCACCGACGACGGCTCCGCCTGCGGCGGCGCCTGCGACGGCCAGCACCGCACCGTCTGCGGCTACCCCCAGGCCGACGTCTCCTGCCGCGCCCCGAGCTGTGCCGGCGGGTCGGCGACCCTCGGCGCCTCCTGCGACGGCACCGGCCGGTGCCCGGCGGTCCAGACGCAGGCGTGCGCGCCGTTCACCTGCGATCCGGCGGCGACCGCCTGCCTCGGCAACTGCGCCGCGGACACCGACTGCGCCACGGGCAACTGGTGCTCGGCGGGGGTGTGCGCGCCGCTCGTCGCGGACGGCGGCGTCTGCTCCGGCCCGAACCAGTGCGCGAACGGGCACTGCGTGGACGGGGTCTGCTGCGACACCGGCTGCACCGGCCAGTGCGAGGCCTGCAACCTGCCGGGCCTCGCCGGCTCCTGCGCGCCGGTCGCCGGCGCGCCGGTGAACGGCCGGCCGCAGTGCGCCTCGGACGGCTCCGCCTGCGGCGGCGCCTGCGACGGCGTCCGGACGGCGGCCTGCGCGTACCCGGACGATTCGATCCCGTGCCGCGGGGCGTCCTGCAGCGGCGGCGTCGCCACCCTCGGCGCCGCCTGCGACGGCGCGGGGAGCTGTCCCTCGCCGCAGCAGCGGACCTGCGCGCCATACGTCTGCGGCGCGACCGCCTGCGCCGGCGACTGCACCTCCGACTCCGACTGCGCCACCGGGAGCTGGTGCTCGGCCGGCGTGTGCGTCCCCGCCATCGCGAACGGCACCGCCTGCGGCGCCGACGACCAGTGCGCGAACGGGCACTGCGTGGACGGCGTCTGCTGCGACACCGCCTGCAACGGCCAGTGCGAGGCCTGCGACGTCCCCGGCAGCGCCGGTTCCTGCACCGCGGTCGCCGGCGCGCCGCACGGCGGGCGGACCACCTGCGCGACCGACGGCTCCGCCTGCGGCGGCGCCTGCGACGGCCAGCACCGCACCGTCTGCGGCTACCCGGGCACCGAGACGGGCTGCCGCGCCGCGGGCTGCGCGAGCGGAGTCGCCACCCTCGGCGCCACCTGCGACGGCTCCGGCAGCTGCCCTGCCGTCCAGACCCAGGTGTGCGCACCCCTCACCTGCAACTCGAACGCGACCGCCTGCCTCGGCAACTGCGCCGCCGACGGCGACTGCGCCGCCGGCAACTGGTGCTCGGCCGGCGTCTGCGCGCCCCTCGTCGCAGACGGCGGCGCCTGCTCCGGCGCGAGCCAGTGCCAGAGCGGCCACTGCACCGACGGCGTCTGCTGCGACACCGCCTGCAACGGCCAGTGCCAGGCCTGCAACCTGCCCGGCCTGGGCGGCACCTGCTCGCCCGCCACCGGCGCGCCGGCGAACGGCCGCCCGCAGTGCGCCTCGGACGGCTCCGCCTGCGGCGGCGCCTGCGACGGCGTCCAGACGGCGGCGTGCGCCTACCCGGGTGTCTCGACCTCCTGCCGCGCGGCCTCCTGCGCGGGCGGCGTCGCCACGCTCGGCGCCAGCTGCGACGGCGCGGGGAGCTGCCCCTCGCCGCAGCAGCAGACCTGCGCGCCGTTCGTCTGCGGCGCGGCGGCCTGCGCCGGCAACTGCGTCCTCGACGGCGACTGCGCCGCCGGCAGCTGGTGCTCGGGCGGCGTCTGCGTCGCGACCCTCGCCGGCGGTCAGGTCTGCGCCCGGGACGCGGAGTGCGGCACCGGCCACTGCGTGGACGGGGTCTGCTGCGACACCGCCTGCAACGGCCAGTGCCAGGCCTGCGACGTGGCCGGCCACGCCGGCTCCTGCACCCCGGTGGCCGGCCCGCCGCACGGCGGCCGGACCACCTGCGCCACGGACGGCACTGCCTGCGCCGGCGCCTGCGACGGCCAGAACCCCGCCGCGTGCGCCTACCCGGGTCCGGAGACCACCTGCCACGCGGAAGCGTGCACCTCCGGCGTCGCCACCGGCGCCTCGGTCTGCGGCGGGGCCGGCGCCTGCGGGCAGGTCCCGGCCTCCACCTCCTGCGGCGCCTATGCCTGCACCGGCGCGGTCTGCGCCACGGCGTGCGCGTCCAGCGCCGACTGCTCGACCGGCAACGTCTGTGACGCCGGGGCCTGCGTCGCGTCGGGCGGCACCCCCTCCGGCAGCGGCGGCGGCTGGCACGTCTCCGGGTCGGGCGGCTGCTCGGCCACGGGCGGAACGTCGCTCGCGGCGCTCGCGCTGCTCGCCGTCCTCCTCCTCCCGCTCCGCGCCCGCCGCAGCCGCCGCGGCGCGGCCGTGGCCGCCGCGCTGCTGGCGATCCCGGCCCTGGCGCGGGCGCAGGCGTCCACCGCCATCGCGGTCCAGCGCTTCCAGCCGCTCGGCGGCGCCCGCGACCTGCTCGGCGTGCCGTCGGCGCGGATCCCCGATCATCTGGAGCTGGGGGGCGCCGTCTTCCTCGACTTCGCCTCGGAGCCGCTCCGGCTGGTGCCCGCGAGCGGCACCTCCGGGCAGGAGGTCTCCCTGGTCAGCAGCCAGACGGTCATGACCGTGGCGGCGACGATCGGCCTCCTCGACCGGTTCGAGCTGTCCCTCGCCTTGCCCGTCGCCCTCCAGAGCAGCGGGGATCCCGCCTCCTCGGCCGATCCGTCGTTCCCGTCGGGCGTGCCCGGCACCGGGCTCGGCGACCTGCGCTTCACGCCCAAGGCGCGGATCGCCGAGATCGGCGCCTGGCGCCTGGCGGTCGCCATGCCCGTCAGCATCCCGACCGCCACCTCCGCATACCTCGGGCAGGGCGGGATCACCGCCTCGCCGCTGGCGGTGGCGGAGGTGGGGCCCGAGCACGGGTGGCGCGTCGCCGGCAACGTCGGCGTGGTGCTCCGGTCCGCGCAGCAGCTCCTCAACCTCGACCAGGCGACCGCCGTGACCTTCGGCGTGGCCGGCGAGGTCCCCTTCCACGTGGGGGATCAGCGGTTCACCGGGCTCGCCACGCTGGCGGGCGAGATCGGCAGCGGGTGGGTGGAGCGGCCCGCCGAGCTGCTCGCGGCGGTGCGCTGGGCGGGACCGCAGGGCGTCAACGTGACGGTCGGTGGAGGCCCCGGCCTCTCGCACGGCTACGGCACGCCGCACTACCGGATGCTCGCGGCGGTGAACCTCGCCCCCATCGCGCTCCGGCATGCCGAGCGCGAGCCGGTGGAGTCGGCGCGGCCCGTCGCCCCCGCCCCGGTGGCGCTCGCCGCGGCCGCCGTGGACCCGCCGGCGGTCTCCGCCCCGCCGGCGCCCGAGCCGGAGCCCGCCCATGCGGGCGCGCCACTTCCGCCCCCTTCGGACCCCGCGCCCGAGCCCAAGGTCGCGCTCGCCAGCGCCGTGGTCGCCGCGCCGGAGCCGCCGGCCGCCGGCGGCGCGGTGCCCCTCCCTCCGCCCGAGGTGAAGGTCGTCCTCCAGAAGAACAAGATCGCCATCCTGGAGCAGGTCCACTTCGCGACCGATCGCGACGTGATCCTCCAGGAGTCCTTCGAGCTCCTGAACCAGGTGGCCAGGGTGCTGCGGGAGAACCCGCAGCTCACCCGGGTCCGGGTCGAGGGGCACACCGACTCGAAGGGCCCGGCCGCGCACAACGTCGAGCTCTCTCAGCGGCGCGCCCGCACCGTCCGCGAGTTCCTGGTGAAGGGCGGCATCGCCGCCGGACGGCTCGAGTCGCAGGGCTACGGCCCGTCGCGCCCCATCGCCTCGAACGACACGGACGAGGGGCGCGCCCGGAACCGGCGCGTCGAGTTCGCGATCCTCGCGCAGGAGCCCTAGCGCAGCTGCCACGCCGGGGCGGCCCCTCGCGGGGACGGTCGTTTCGGTGCCAACGGCCTGGCCGTGCCCGGCGGCGCGCGGGGGCGCACCCCCGCGGCGGAATCCGGTTGCGCCGCGGCGAGCGCATTGCGCCCCCGCCGGACCAGGGCTAAGTGACCGCCATGACGATGCCGCTCCTGGCGCTCCTGCTCGGCACCGCGCCGCTCAAGGTCGGGGACCGGGCGCCCGACTTCACCCTCCCGGACACGGAGGGCAAACAGGTCCGGCTCTCGAACCTGCTCGCCTCGGGCCCGGTGATCCTCGCCTTCTACATCAAGGCGGGGACGCCCGGTTGAACGCGCGAGGTCCGAGCGTACCGGGATCGGTATGCAGACGTGGTCGGCAAGGGCGCGCAGGTCGTCGGGATCAGCACCGACTCGGTGGCGGCGCAGAAGAAGTTCAAGGACGAGAACGCGCTCCCGTATCCGCTGCTCTCCGACGAGGACGGCGCGGTCGCGAAGCAGTACGGCGGGCTCATCCCGGTCGTCGGGCTGGCGAACCGGGCCACGTTCGTGCTCGACCGGGACGGGATCGTGAAGGCGGTGGTGACGGGCGGTGACGCGATCGACCCGGCCGGCGCCATCAAGTCGTGCCCGGTCCACGGAAAGGCGGGATCATGAACCTCCTCACCGGCGCCCTGTCCGCGCTGCGGCGCGCGCTGCTCGGCATCTCCGCGGAGGAGATCCGCTACACCTTCGAGGACGTGCGGCGCGAGCTGCGCGCCACGCGCCAGGAGCTGAAGGACGAGGTCGCCGAGCTGCGGCGCAAGCTGGACGCCGCGCCCGAGCGGCAGGACCGGACCAGGGGGCCGGAGATCCCGGTCGCGGAGGCGTAGCGGCGTCGCGCCGGGGCTCGGGCCTCGCCGCCCCTTCTCTTTCAGGCCGCGACGCCGTCCTCGACGATCACGCGGCGCACCACGGCCTCGCCGCCGCCCGCCGCCAGCCGCGCCCCCTCCTGCCAGTGCGCGCGGCGCAGGTAGCCGAGGCCGACGCGCCCCTCCGGCGTCTCGGCGGCGCTCGTCACCACGCCCACCTCCGCGCCGCCCGCCGCGAGCGGCGCGCCGGGACCGACGCCCGCGGGCAGCGCGAGCTGGACGAGGCCCTTCTGGAGATGGCCGCGCGCGGTGGCGCGGAGCACCACCTCCTGCCCCGTGTAGCAGCCCTTGCAGAAGGAGATGGCGCCGCGGGTCAGCCCCGCCTCCATCGGCAGCCGCGACGCGTCCATGTCGGCGCCGAACCGGGCGAACCCTCCGAGGATGCGGAGCGCCTCGAGGTCGTCCTCGGAGAGCGCGGCGGCGCCGTCGGCGACGAGGGCAGCGCGCAGCGCGTCGGCCTCCGCGGCCGGCAGGTAGACGTCCAGGGACGGCGCGCCCCTCCGGCCGTTCTCGATCCGCGGCGCGGACGCGGCACGCCCGCCCAGGCGTGCGGGTCCCTCCGGGCCGAGCACCGGCAGGACGCGCAGCGCGCCGGAGTGGTCCTCGAAGGCGACGTCGTCCATGATGACGAACTTCTCGAGGTGCGGCCGCGCCTGCTCGGCCGCGGCGGGGTCGAGGTCGAGGAGGACGCCGTCCTCCTGCACCAGCAGGTGGGCGTCCGCGAGGAGGTGCCCCTTGGCGTTCAGGATGGCGGCGTACGCGGACCGCCCCGGGGCGAGGGCGTTCACGTCCTGCGTCGTCATGCGGTGCAGGTAGTCCTTCGCGTCCTTCCCGGTGGCGCGCAGCACCGCGCGGGCGAGGACCGGGCCCACGGCCCAGCCCGTCCGGGCGGCGGCGAGCTGGGCGGCGGAGAGCATGCGGGGATCTGGTAACGCGCCCCCCAGCAAGATCAAGGTGACGGACTCCGCTGCGCAGGCGGCGTGCGCGACGGCATGTCGGGCAGCTCGGGCTTCCGCGGCGCTGCGATCGCCAGCCAGACGAGCGCCGCGAGGAACAGCACGCCGAGGAGGAGCTGGATCGCGGCGACCCGGCGGTCCCGGAGGGCGTCGGCGGCGCGTGGCTCGGGACGGACGTCCTCGCCGGCGGCCGCGGGCGCCTCCCACTCGGCGTCCGGGATCTCCTCGCCGACGCCAGGCGCTCCGCGGAAGACACCGCTCGAGGCGACGATCTCCCGCGCGCGCGACGCGTCCGCGGCGGGGACGAGGACCCTCGCACCGCCCAGGCCACCCTGCAGCAGCGGGAGGACGCCCGCCGTGCCGGAGTCCTCCACCAGGGTGGAGATGCCGGCGGACTCGAGGAGCTCGGCGAGCATCTCGGCTTCCTCTGCGCGCAGGCACCCCGCCGCGAGCTCCCATCCGTCCAGGGCCATGCGGGCACGGTATCAGTCCCGCTCGGTCATGACGACGCCGGCGAGCACCATCGCGCCGCCCACCGCGAACGGCGCCGTGAGCCGCTCGCCATAGAGCACCCAGGCGAGGAGCGCGGTGAGGACCGGCTGCAGGTTCGACCAGATCGCCACGCGGGTCGCGTCGGCCCGGGCGAGCGCCCAGTAGTAGATGAGCCAGGCGACGGTGCTCGTGACGATCACCAGGTACGCCACGCCGAACCAGCCGCCGGGGGACAGGCGCGCGAAGTCGCCCGGGTGGAAGAAGAACGCGCCGGCGGGGAGGTAGGCGAGCGTCCCGGCCACGAGCGTGAACGAGCCCACCTCGAGCCCGCCGTAGCGCGGCGCGTAGGCCTTGCCGCCCACCGCGTAGAGGGACCAGGCCACCACCGCGAGGAGCAGCGCCAGGTCGCCGAGCAAGGCGTCGCGTCCCCCGGCGGAGAGGGCGCCGCGGCCGGCGAGCACGACCGCGGTCCCCGCGAACGCGACGGCGATGCCCGCGATCTTCTGGACCGTCGCCCGCTCGCGCCCGCGCGCCCAGCCGATGAGGAACACGAAGACCGGCGTGAGCGCGTACAGGAGCGCCGCGTGGCCGGGGGTCGAGAGCGCGAGCCCCTGGAGGAAGAGGAACTGGTTCACGACGACCGCGAGCAGGCCGAGGCCGACGAGCGCAGGCAGGTCCCTGCGGGCGATGCGCACGCGCCGGTGCACCAGGAAGGCGCCGTGCACGATGGCGGCGAGGACGAACCGCACCAGCGCCAGCTCCGCGGGCGCCAGCTCGGCCAGCGCGCGCTTGCCGAAGAGGTAGGTCCCGGCGGACAGCACCGAGTGGACGAGCATGAGGAGCTGCAGCACGGGCCGCGCACTCTAGCCGAGCGCGGACGCGCCGGCGAGCGCGCCGCCTCACCGCGCCGCGAGCCGCGCCAGCGCCCACTCCGCCGCGGCCCGCACCCCGGGGTGCGGGCTGGCCTGGTGCGGCTCCACCCACGGTGCCCAGCGCGCGTCGCCGGACTCGCCGGCGAGCAGGATCGCGTTCCGGACCAGCCCGTCGTACCGCGCCCGCGCCAGCGCCGTGCCGTGGAACCGGCGCCGGTACTCCTGCTCGGTGAGGCGCAGGAGCCCTTCCAGGTCGAGCGCCAGCTGCCCGGGTCGAGGGACGAGCTCGACGTCGGCCGACGGCGCGAGCCCCTCGTTCCACGGGCACGCGGTCTGGCACGCGTCGCAGCCGAACACCCGGCCGCCGAGCCGCGCCGCCAGGTCGGCCGGGATCGCGCCGCGCCGCTCGATGGTCCAGAACGAGAGGCAGCGCCGGGCGTCCACGAACCCGGGCTCCGGGATCGCGCCGGTGGGGCACGCCGGCAGGCAGGCCTCGCACCGGCCGCAGCGCTCCGGATGCGGCTCGTCCGGCTCCAGCCCGCGATCGACGAGCAGCGTGGCGAGCACGACCCAGCTCCCGAACTCCGGGGTGATGAGGCAGCCGTTCTTCCCGATCCAGCCGAGCCCGGCCCGCTGCGCCCAGACCTTCTCCATCACCGGCGCCACGTCGGCCGCGGCGAACGTCCGCGCGCCGGGATCGCGCCCGGCGATCTCCCCGCGGAGCGCGGCGAGCCTCTTCTTCATCACGACGTGGTAGTCGCGGCCGCGCGCGTACCGGGCGACCTCGCCCCAGCCCGCCGAGACCGGGGCCGCCTCTCCCGCGTGGTAGGAGAGCGCCACCGCCACCACGCTCCGGACTCCCGCCAGGAGCCGC
>DATIWK010000143.1:0-2798 GCA_035519395.1 Anaeromyxobacteraceae bacterium
GGAGAACCGGTTCCGGGAGGCGTTCGGGCTCGAGGTGCCCATGCGCCTCGTCTTCCGCGAGCGGAAGCGGCGCTCCCGGCCGCCGCCGGGCGCGCGGCGCTGAGCGCCGACGCCCAGGGCCGGCTTCTCGCTTGACCATCCCCGGGCGGACGCCTAGATTGCTCCGGTTTTTCGCGCGGATCCGCGCCGAGAGGACCCATGGCGACCCCCTCCACGATCACCCACAAAGACCGCGAGCAGATGAAGGCGCCGGACAGGTTCCAGGTGACCGCCGGGCAGGCGGCGACCTGGGTTCAGGCCCATCGCAAGCAGGTGGTCTTCCTCGGCGCCGCCGCCGTGGTGGTGGTCGTCGTGGCGACCGCGGTCTCCACCATGCGGGCCCAGAACGCGGAGGCGGCGGGCGCGGCGCTCTCGCAGGCGATGAAGGCCATGGCGGGCGAGATCTCGTCGGTGCCGCTGCCCGGACTCCCCGGACCGTTCTACGCCACCGAGCAGGCGAAGCAGCAGGCGGTCGCGGAGGCCGCCGACCGCGTGCGCCGCGGCTGGAGCGGCACCGCGGCGGCCCACACCGCCACGCTCGCGTTCGCGGACGCCAAGCTCAGGCTCGGCGACCTCGACGGGGCGCTCGCCGCTTACCGCGAGTACCTCGTCCAGGGCGGCCCGGGCGACTCGCTCGCGTTCTCCGCCCACGAGGGCATCGGGCTGGCGGAGGAGGGGAAGGGCAACCTCGACGCCGCCGCCCAGGCCTTCGAGCGGCTTGCCAGGGAGGCGCCCGCCTACGCCGATCGCGCCGATCTGGAGCGGGCGCGGGTGCTGGCGCAGGCCGGCAAGGTGGACGAGGCCCGCAAGATCCTCCTCGGCTTCGCCGATGCCCACAAGGAGTCGGCCCTCACCGGCGAGGCCGCGGAGCGGCTCGCGAAGCTCGGGGCGAAGTAGGTGGCGCGCGCGCTCGCCCTGGCGCTCGCGCTGGCGAGCGTCCCCGGGCTCCGCACCGCGCTGCCGCCGGTCCCGCGCCGGATCTTCGCCGTCGTCTGGCACCGGCCGCTGGTGGCGCCCTCGATGCTGGAGTGGCAGCCGCTCGAGCCCGCCGCTCCCGCCGTCTCCCCGAAGACGGGGGTCGTGATCGCCGGGACGCGCGACGGCTGGCTCCACGCCCTCCGGAAGAACGGCTCGGTCGCGTGGGAGTTCCAGGCGGCCGGCGCCTTCAGCGGGCAGCCGCGGGTGGACGACGACGCGGTCTACGTCGGCAGCGACGACGGCCACCTGTACGCCCTCGACGCCGCGAGCGGCATGCAGCGGTGGCACTACGACGCCAAGGAGGAGTTGGGCACGCGCCCCGCCGTCGCCGACGGCACCGTCTACGTGGCGAGCATGGAGGACACAATCTTCGCGGTGGACGCCCGGACCGGCGCCTGGAAGTGGCACCACCGGCGGGAGCGGCACGAGGGCTTCACCGTCCGCGGCGCCGCGTCGGTGATCGCCGAGGGCGGCGTCGTCTACGGCGCCTTCTCGGACGGGTTCGCGGCCGCGCTGGACGGCGCCACCGGGAAGCCGCGCTGGGAGCGCCAGATCGCCCCGTCCGGCGACTACCTCGACGTGGACTCGATCCAGCTCGAGGGTGGGCGGCTCTTCGCGGCGGCGTACTCGGGTGCGGTGGTGGCGGTGGACGCCGCGACCGGCAAGCCGGTGTGGCAGCACGTCAGCAAGGAGGTCACCCGCGTGTCGGTGGGGCGCGGCTTCGTCGTGGCGGTCACCCCCAGCACCGTGGAGGCGCTGTCGCCCGCCGACGGCTCGGTGGTCTGGACCACGCCGCTCGACGGGACCCCGGCGGGCGAGCCGGTCATCGCCGGGAAGTGGCTGCTCGTCCCCGCGGGCACGAGCGGGCTGCGCTTCCTGGAGCTGGCGAGCGGGAGGCGGCTGCGCGTCCTCCAGCCCGGGACCGGCGTCAACGCGTCGCCGGCGGTGAACGGCTCGCGCGCCTACGTCCTCTCGAACGGCGGCGACCTCCTGGCCCTCGATCTCCGGTGAGGAAGGTCCGCGTCGTCGCGGCGGTCGCCCGGCGGGGCGACGCCATCCTCATCACCCGGCGGCACGACCGCGCGGAGCGGGGCGGGCAGTGGGAGTTCCCCGGCGGGAAGGTGGAGCCGGGCGAGTCCGAGCCGGACGCGCTCCGCCGCGAGATCCGCGAGGAGCTGGGGTGCGCGATCGAGGTGGGCCGGCTCCTCCTGCGCCACGCGCACCGCTACCCCGACCTCGAGGTCGAGCTGGCCTTCTACGCCTGCGAGCTGCCCGAGGGTGAGGAGCCGAGGCCGCTCGGCGTCGCCGCGATCGAGTGGGCGCGCGCCGGGACGCTCGCGACGTACGACTTCTGCGAGGCGGACCGGCCGGTGCTCGGGGAGCTGGAGCGGGGTTGAGGCGCGGCAAAAAGCCGCGCACCCTAACCCTCCGTGATTGCGTCGAAACCTACACGCACTTCCCGTGCGTGACGCAGGCCATTGACCCCCTCGGGGGCTTCGTGCAGGCATGGCTCCGGGACATCCATGCGACCTCGCGGCGCGCCATCCCGCGCTGCACCTCGGTCGAGGGGGAAGCCGTTGAGACACCTGGCCTGCTGGCTCGCGTTTGCGTCGCTGGTCGTGCCCGCCACCGCGGCCGCGGCCCCGGATCTGACGGTCACGGCGTTCGCGGCGCCGAGCGGTGCGCCCTCGGGCGGGACGATCACGATGACGGACACGGTCGCTGCGTCGGGCGGCGCGGTCGGACCGTTCTACGTCCAGTACTACCTGTCCCGGGCGCCG
>DATIWK010000144.1:0-3432 GCA_035519395.1 Anaeromyxobacteraceae bacterium
AGCTGCTCCGGCCGTGACCCTCGACCGCAAGCGCGTCGCCTTCGACGAGCTGCCGCGCGTCCGCGCCGCCGCCACCGCCGCGCGCCGCACCATCGCGCTCGCCAACGGCGTCTTCGACCTCTTCCACGTCGGCCACCTGCGCTACCTGCAGGGCGCGAAGGCCGAGGCGGACCTGTTGGTGGTGGCGGTGAACAGCGACGTCTCCACCCGGCTCAACAAGGGACCGGACCGGCCGGTGGTCCCCGAGGCCGAGCGCGCCGAGATCGTGGCCGCGCTGGAGTGCGTCGATCACGTGGTCCTCTTCGACTCGAAGGACGTCGTGCCGGTCATCCGCGCCCTCCGTCCGGACGTGCAGGTGAAGGGGACCGACTACACGCCGGAGACCGTCCCCGAGGCGGCGGAGGTCCGCGCCTACGGCGGCCGCGTGGCGGTGGCCGGCGACCCCAAGGACCACTCCACCACCGCGCTGCTCGCCCGGCTCGACCGGGAAGGAAGGTGACGATGGCGCTCGCGCCCGAGCTGAAGGAGGTCCTCGCCTGCCCGCAGTGCAAGGGCGAGGTGGAGATCCGGGAGGACGAGGGCGAGATCCGTTGCCGCCGCTGCCGGCTCGCCTTCCGGATCGAGGGCGGCATCCCGGTGATGCTGATCGAGGAGGCGAAGCCGCTCCCGTGAGGCGGCTGCGCGTCGCGCACTCGTCGTCGCCCGCCGGCCGTGCTCCTTGACGCTCCCGGGGAGCGAAGCTACGGTGCGCGGATGCTCGCCGCGCCGCCCTCCTCCGGGGTGATCCCGCGATGATCCGCAGCATGACCGGCTTCGGCGCCGGCCGCGGCGTCGCCGGCGGCGAGGAGCTCGACGTCGAGGTCAAGTCGGTCAACCACAAGTACTGCGAGGTGAAGGTGCGCCTCCCGCGCGAGCTGGCGGCGCTGGAGCTGGAGGTGACGCGGGCGGTGAAGGACCGGCTCGCGCGCGGCGGCGTCGAGGCGGTGGCGCGCCGCGCCGCCGGCGGCGCCGGCCTCGCGCCGCGGGTGGACCTGGGGCTCGCCGAGGCCTACGCCCGGGCGTTCGCGGAGCTGCGCGACCGCCTCGGGCTCGCCGGCGGCGCCACCCTCTCCGACGTGGCCAACGCCGAGGGCGTGATCCGGCTCGACGAGCGGCAGGTGGACCTCGCCTCGGCGCGCGAGGCGCTGCTGGCGGGCCTGGCGCGGGCCCTGGACGCGCTGGTGGCGATGCGCGCCCGGGAAGGCGAGGCGCTGGCCCGCGACCTCGAGGCGCGGCTCGCGACGGTGGAGGAGCTGGTGGCGCGCGTCGCGGCGATCGCGCCGCGGGTGGTGGAGCACCACCGCCAGCGGCTCGCCGAGCGGATCGAGGAGCTGACGCGGGGCGTGCCGCTCGACCCGGCCCGGCTCGCGCAGGAGGTGGCGCTCTTCGCCGACCGCGCCGACGTGGCGGAGGAGATCACGCGGCTGCGCAGCCACGTGGCCCAGGTGCGGGCGCTCCTCGCCGGCGGCGAGCCCGCCGGGCGCAAGCTCGACTTCCTCGTCCAGGAGATGCACCGGGAGGCGAACACCATCGGCTCCAAGTCGCAGAGCGTCGACGCGGCCGGCCTGGTGGTGGCGCTCAAGGCCGAGGTCGAGCGCATGCGCGAGCAGGTGCAGAATGTCGAGTGAGGGGCGCGCCCCCGGCCTGCTGCTGGTGCTCTCCGCCCCGTCGGGCGCCGGGAAGACCACGCTGGCGCGGCGCTTCGCCGCGACCCATCCCGACGCGGTGTTCTCGATCTCCGCCACCACGCGGGCGCCGCGCGGCGCCGAGCAGGACGGCGTCGACTACCACTTCGTGAGCCCGGCGCGCTTCGCCGAGCTGGTGGCGGGCGGCGCGCTCGCGGAGTGGGCGGAGGTCCACGGGCAGCGCTACGGCACGCTGCGGGAGACGGTGGACGAGGCGCTGCGCCGCGGCCGCATCGCGCTCTTCGACATCGACGTGCAGGGTGGATCGCAGCTCAAGAGCGCCTGGCCGCGGGAGGCGGCCACCGTCCTGATCCTTCCACCCACCGTGGACGAGCTGGAGCGGCGGCTCCGCGGGCGCTCCACCGATCCCGACGAGGTGATCCGGCGGCGGCTCGCCGCGGCGCGCGCGGAGGTGACCCGCGGCCTCGCCAGCTACGACTACGTGGTGGTGAACGACGCGGTGGAGGACGCCCTGGCGCGGATCGCCGCGGTCGCGGCGCACGAGCGCGCCCGCCTCGGGGGGGGGCGCGACCGCGCGGCGGAGGCGGTGGCGGTCCGCTGCCGCCGCGAGGGGGCCGACCTCGCGGGCTGGGCCCGGCTGACCGACCATCCGTTGCGGTGACGGACGGTCCCGTTGCGGTGACGACCCCCCTCGTGGTGACCGGCGGTCCGGGTCCGTCCGGGTCGTGCCGGCGGTTGCAATGTGGCGGAATCACGGGGGTTCGCGTCCAGGAGGTCCCGGCTTCCCCGCCGGGCCGGTGCCGGCGAGGATCGGCGCTTGACACTGCGGGCGGTGCGGCGGTAGAACGCGCCCCCTCGCCGTCGAGGTGGACCGGAAGAAGCCGAACGCGGACGCCGGTTTTCCTCGCTGACGGGACCCCGACGGAATTCTGGAGGAAGGTTTCTTCTTGACGGGGGCAGTACGGAAGGGTAGAAGGCGCCCTCCCGATGCCGGAGCAGCAACCGGCGGAGCCGACACCGGAAGTCCGGCGAAAGGCTTGACGGAAACGGGAAGTGGAAGTAGAAGTCAACTTCCCAAAGTCACGAGGACGCCCGGAGCGGTCATCCGGACCATCCCTCTTGACGACTCGGGGCGACGCTGGTAGATACGCCGCCCTCCTTGACGCAATACGGTTGTCTTCGCGACTCCGCAGGCGGCAAGGCTCGACTCGAGGGCTGGAATCTCGGATCGAGGGGACGAGCTCGGTCTTTGAAATCTGAATAGCAAGCCTACGACGGAATGCGGTCCCGCATTCCTGCGAGTTTGCAACAAATCAGAATCATCACCATGCCAGCTCGCCTCGCGAGAGGCGACGGCACGGATCGAAATCTCTTAATTGGAGAGTTTGATCCTGGCTCAGAACGAACGCTGGCGGCGTGCCTAACACATGCAAGTCGAGCGAGAAAGCCCGCAAGGGTGAGTACAGCGGCGCACGGGTGAGTAACACGTGGGTAATCTGCCCTGGAGCCCGGAATAACCTCCCGAAAGGGAAGCTAATGCCGGATGAGACCACGGGGGCTTCGGCTCCTGCGGGAAAAGGTGGCCTCTGCATGCAAGCTATCACTTCAGGATGAGCCCGCGGCCCATCAGCTCGTTGGCGGGGTAACGGCCCACCAAGGCTACGACGGGTAGCTGGTCTGAGAGGACGATCAGCCACACTGGAACTGAGACACGGTCCAGACTCCTACGGGAGGCAGCAGTGGGGAA
>DATIWK010000145.1:0-2651 GCA_035519395.1 Anaeromyxobacteraceae bacterium
CGGCGCGTCCTTGCGCGAGAGGAGCCAGAGCGTGCCGTCCGGGCCGAACCGACCGCCGAAGACGCCGTCGGCGGTCGCGGCGAGGCGCGCGAAGCCGCCCCACGGCCCGCGGAGCCAGGCCTCGAACTCGCCGCCGTCGCCCTTCTCCACCAGGCAGAGGGTGAACCGGCCGTCGTCGGACGACTGGAGCGCGCTCTCGGCGATGCGCGGATCCTCGTAGTCCTTCCCGAGCGCGTACGCGTCCTCGGCCTCGGGCGCGCCGAGCCGGTGGTACCAGACCTGCTGGAAGAACGGCAGGTCCGCCGCCGGACGCTCGCCGTCGCGCGGGTAGCGCGTGTACCAGAACCCCGCGCCGCCCGCGTCCCAGGCCACGCTCCCGCCCGCGGTGCCGCCGTTCACCCGGGCGATCCGGTCGGGCCGCTCGCGCCCCGTCGCCGCCTCGTAGACGTGCAGCGTCCCGTCCTCGGTGCCGTTCCGCGAGAGCGAGACGGCGACGAGCGCGCCGTCCGGCGAGGGGACGAAGAAGTCGATGGTGGTCGCCCCGGACGGATCGATCGCGTTCGGGTCGACGACGACGCGCTCCGCGGCGGGGTCGGCACCCGGTGGGAGGATGACGACGAGCGGCTGCTGCAATGGCGGCGCGTGCTTCAGCGCGAAGAGGGCGCCGCCCGCCTCGCGCAGCCGCTGGTACCGCGCGGGCGCGGTGGCGACGAGCTCGCGGGCGCGGGCCCGGATTGCGGCCGCCGCGGGGAGGCGCGAGAGCCAGGCCCGGGTGCGGGCGTCCTGGGCGGCGCTCCAGGCGGCGACCTCGGGCGAGGCGCCGTCCTCGAGCCAGCGGTAGTCGTCCTTCACCTCCACGCCCTGGATGCGGTCCACCACCGGGCGCTTCGGCGTGGGAGGGAGGGGCGGCAGGGGCGAGCCGCCCACCGCCAGCGCCAGGGCGGCGGCGAGGGCGGCGCTCATCGGCCCTCGCACGCGGCGCGCGCGTCCGCCGCGAACGCCGCCACGTCCTCCTCGGCCGTGTCCCAGGCGCACATCAACCGGGCCCCGCCCGAGCCGATGAAGTCGTAGAAGCGCCAGCCACGGGCGCGCAGGGCGTGCGCGGCGCTCGCCGGGAGCTTCACGAACACGGAGTTCACCTGCCGCGGGTGCAGGACCTCGATCCCCGGGACGTCGCGCAGCCGCCGCTCCAGCTCGGCCGCCATCGCGTTCGCGTGCCGGGCGTTCCGCAGCCAGGCCCCGTCCCGGAGCATCCCGGCCCAGGGCGCGGCCAGGAAGCGCATCTTGGAGGCGAGCTGGCCGGCCTGCTTGCACCGATAGTCGAACTCGTGCGCGAGGGCGCGGTCGAAGAAGACGACCGCCTCGCCCACCGCCATGCCGTTCTTCGTCCCGCCCAGGCAGAGGACGTCGACCCCCGCCTTCCAGGTGACGTCGGCGGGCGCGCAGCCGAGGGCCGCGACCGCGTTGGCGAACCGGGCGCCGTCCATGTGGACGCGCAGCCCAAGGGCGTGCGCGCGATCGCCGACCGCCTGGATCTCCTCCGGCGCGTACACGGTCCCCAGCTCGGTCGCCTGGGTGAGCGAGACGACGCGCGGCTTCGGGTAGTGGATGTCGGAGCGCCTGCGGACGGCGTGCTCGACCGCGTCAGGCGAGACCTTGCCGTGCGGGCCGGCCACGGTCAGCACCTTGGTGCCGTTGGAGAAGAACACGGGGGCGCCGCACTCGTCGGTCTCGACGTGCGCCGTCTCGTGGCAGACCACCGAGTGGTAGGACTGGCACATCGAGGCGAGGGCCAGGGAGTTGGCGGCGGTGCCGTTGAAGACGAAGAAGACCTCGCAGTCCTTCTCGAAGGTCTCGCGGATGAGGTCCGCCGCCTCTGCCGTCCAGCGGTCGTCGCCGTAGCCGGGCGCGTGGCGGGCGTTGGCCTCCGCCATGGCCGCCCAGGCCTCGGGGCAGATGCCGGCGTAGTTGTCGGAGGCGAAGTGGCGCGGGGGCGCGGCGGTCGGTGGGGACATGGCGCGGGATTCTACCCGCGGGCGGAGCCGGGCGCCCTGTCACCGCTGCGGGGCCTTCTTCGCCCGCATCATCTCCAGCGCCAGCTCCTGGGCCAGCCGGTTCCCGGGGTCGGCCTTGAAGGCGCGGCGGTAGGCTTCCTCCGCCTCGGCGGGGCGCGACTGCGCGCGCAGGATCTCGCCCAGGAAGAACTGGGCGTCGGCGCAGCCGGGCTCGGTGCGCGCCACCTCGAACAGCTCGCCCTGCGCGAGGCGCGCGTGGCGCACGGGATCGACGAGGTAGCGGGCCCAGGCGAGGTAGGCGCGGTAGACGGCGCGGGGCTCGATGTCGGAGGCGTACTGGAACTGCTCCAGCGCGCCGCGGGGGTTCCCGGCCGCGAGCCGCCGCTTGCCCTCCTCGAACTGGGTCCCGGCGTCGAGGAGGTTCGTCGCGATCCGGAACTGCTCGGCGGTGGACGGGCGGGCGGCGCCCGTCGCCTTCTCCGAGGCCGCGGCGCGGCGCTTGCGCCAGAGCGCGGCCTGGCCGGGGTCGGCGAGCGCGCCGTACGCGCGGGCATGCGCGGCGAGGAGCTCCTCCGCCTTGTCGCGGAGGTCGGCGGAGGAGAAGCGAAGCGGCGAGAGCCGATCGGCGAGCGCCAG
>DATIWK010000146.1:0-12671 GCA_035519395.1 Anaeromyxobacteraceae bacterium
GAGCTGAACAACCCGATGACCGCCATCACCGGCTACCTCGCCATCCTGCGCAAGCAGCTCGGCGACGCGCCGCAGGGCGAGATGGTGAGCCGCGCGCTGGAGCAGGCGCACCGGGTGACGCGCGTGGTGGAGGACCTGCGCAGCTTCGCGGACCAGGAGCGGGCCGTCTCCGGGCAGCGCTTCCCGCTGGCGCGGCCGGTGCGCGCCGCGCTGGAGCTGTACGAGGGACGGCTCCGGGCGGCCGGCATCGCGCTCACCACCCGCATCGACGACGTCCTGCCCGACGCGCAGGGAGACGCCGTGCAGATCCAGCAGGTGGTGGCGCACCTGGTGGAGAACGCCATCAACGCCATGCCGCGCGGCGGCGCGCTGGAGGTGAGCCTCGGGACCGTGGACGGCGAGGCGCTCCGCATCCGCGTCGCCGACACGGGCAAGGGCATCCCGCCGCCGCTCCGCGACCGGATCTTCGACCCGTTCTTCACCACCAAGGACCGGCCGGGGTGGGTGGGGCTCGGGCTGTCCGTCTCGAACAGCATCGTCGAGGCGCACCACGGCCGGATCGTGGTGGAGAGCCAGGAAGGCGTGGGGGCCGCCGTGACGGTCCTCCTCCCCGCGGCCGCGGCGGCCCACCTGGCATGAGCGAGGGCGCGCATGGGTGAACCCCGCGGACGAACGCCGGAGCCGGACCGCGCGCCCGAGTGGGAAGCGGATCTGTTCGCGCCCGGGCTGCTGCACGAGCTGCGGCAGCCGCTCACCGGCATCGAGGCCGCCATCCTGCTGCTCGAGCGCGGTCTGGGGACCGCCCTCTCGGCGAACGGCGACTGGACGCTCCTCAAGGCGCAGGTGGAGCGGCTCGGCGAGATCGTGCGTGGGTACGACGCGCTCCTTCGCCCCGGTAGCGCGGAGCCGAGCGCGTTCGCCGTCGAGCCGGAGGTGGCCCGTGCGGTCGAGCTGCTCGCGCACCGGGTGAGGCCGCTGGGGCGCCGGTTCTCCTTCCCGGGCGGCAGCATCCACCGGGGGTTCGGCGCGCCTGGCGCCGTGGTCCACGCGGCGACGAACCTGCTCGCCAATGCGGTGGACGCGCTGGAGGGCGCGGTGGCCGATGCACGGATCCTGGTCCGGGTCCTGGGCGCGGCCGCGCGCGTCGAGGTGCGGGTCTCCGACGAGGGGACCGGCATCGCCGAGGACGTGCGCCAGCACATCTTCGAGCCGCGCTTCACCACCAAGGCTCCCGGGCGCGGCACCGGCCTGGGCCTGCACCTGGCGAGGCGGCTCATGGCGCAGTACGGCGGCACGGTCTCCCTGGTGGAGGACGGCGACCCACGGCGGGCGCCGTGGGCCGTGACCGAGTTCTGCATCGGCCTCCCCGCGCCGCCGGGGGGAGGCCACCCGTGACCGCGCAGCCCGGCCCCGCCAGACGGTGGCCCGCGCGGCGGGCGGCGGCAGCCCTGGTCGCGGCGGCGGCGGCGGCCCTGGCCCTCGCCTCCCTGCGCGACTGGCGCGCGCCGGACCCCGCGCCGCCGCCCACGCCGCCTTCCGCGGAGGCCGGCTCCCCGCCGGCCCCGGACCGCGCTCCCGCCAGGCGCTGGCGCGAGCGCGGCCGCCCGCCGGCCGAGGTGCCGGCGGGGATGCTGGCGCGCGTGGCGTCGAGGTCGGGCGTCGCCGTCGACCGCGGGCCGGCGTGCCCGCCGGTCGATCCGAAGTCCGGACCTCCACCCGACGCCATTCCCGAAGCGACCTCGCCCGGCGCCGGCTGCACTCCGTCCGAGGAGGTCCTCGACGTGGAGATGGACTGGCATGCACCCCCGGGGCCTCGCTAGCGCGGCGCGCGCCCTCCTCGCCGCCGCGGCGGCGGTCGCGGCCCCGGCGGCGGCGCTCGTCCCCGATCCCGCGCCCGCGTCGGGCGGCGCCCTCCGGCTCACCGCCGATCCGCCGCGCCTGGTCCTGGGGCGCGACGGCGCGGCGGAGGTGCGCGTCTCCGGAGGCACGGAGGCGGAGGAGATCGAGGTCACCACCAACGCCGGACGGATCGAGGAGGTGCGCCGCTCGCCCGGAGGGGGTTTCACGTTCCGTTACCGGCCGCCCGCCGACCACTGGCCGCGCGTGGCGCTGGTGTCGGCGCTGGCGCGAGGCACGGGGGACGACGGCTGGCTCGCCATCCCGCTCTCGGGACAGGGCGACGCGCGGGTGCACGCCCGGCCCGGCGCCGAGATCACGCTCCGCATCGGCGACCGCGAGTTCGGGCCACGGCGCGCCGGCGCCGACGGGCTCGCCGTGATCCCGGTGATCGTGCCGCCCGGCGTCCGGGAGGCCCACCACGGCTTCCACCCCGTGGACCTCCACGTGCCGGAGACGAACCTCGTCCACGCCATGGCGGATCGCGCGGTGGTCCGTGCCGACCAGGGGGGCGCGCTGCGGGTCTTCGCCTACGTGGTCGCGCCCCACGGCGCGGCGCGGCCCGGCGACACGCCGGTGTTCGAGCCGACGCGCGGGGACGTGAGCGTGGCGGGCCGGGAGCCCGGCGCCTACGTCGGCACCTGGCTGCTGCCGCCGGGTCCCGCGGGAGAGGAGCGGCTGGTGGTCCGCCTCCCCGGCGCGGCGGCCTCGCGTGCGGAGCTGCGGGCGGAGGTGATCGCCGGCCCGCCGGCGACGGTGGCGGTCTCCTTCGACCGCGCCGCGATGGTGGCGGGAGAGACGGACGAGGTGGGTGTCACGGCCCGCGTCCTCGACGGCGCGGGGAACCCCACCCGGGCGGAGATCGACCTGTCCTCCGACACGGGCGCGGTGGATCTCCCCGCCGAGCGCGCGCCCGGCTTGTTCCAGTCACGGCTGCGGGTGCCGGCGCGGTTCGGCGGGCGGAGGGAGGCGCTCGTCATCGCCCGGGTGCGCGACGCCGGCATCGCCGGATCGCGGGCCCTGAAGCTGGCGCCGGGGCCGCCGGCGGTGGCGCGGTTCGACGACCCCGGGCCGGTGGTCCTCGCCGACGGGTCCCGGACGGCGGCGCTCAGGCTCACCGTGCTCGACCGCTACCAGAACCCCGTGCCCCGCCCGGCGCCGGCCTTCTCGACGGCGCAGGGACGGGTCGTCGCCGTCGCCTCCGAGCAGCCTGGCGTCTACCTGGTGCGGTACCAGCCGCCGCCGGTGGACCGCCGCACCGAGGCGCTGGTCGTGGCGGAGCTGGACGGGCTGCGCGCCCGGGCCGATCTGGTGCTGGTCCCGCCGGCGCGCGGGCTCACCGCGGCGCCGGACCTGGGCGCCGCGGCCGACCTGCGCGGGAGGTTCGTCGCGCCGCGGATGGGCGTCGCGCTGGAGCTGCCGACGCCGATCGCGGCCGGGCCGCAGCCCGCGATCTGGGCGCGGTTCGAGCTCTCGGCGCTCGCCTTCGCGACCGAGGCGTCGGGGACCGCCGGCGCGCCGGGCACCTCCACCCGCCACGGCGTCACGACCTTCCTCGCCGGCGCGGGGACGCGCTTCGAGGTGGCGCGGGACCTCCAGGCCTGGGCGAGCGCGGCGGCCGGCGCGGCGCTGGCGCGGTCGGACGCGCCCGGCGCCGCACCGGCCTGGGGCGCGGCGCCTGCGGGGCGGCTCGTGGCCGGCGCGGGCTGGCGCCGGGGCTGGGGGCTTCCCTTCGTCGAGCTCGGGCTCCTCGCGGCCGGTCGCACCACCGGGAGCCTCGGCGAGTTCGCCTGCGTCACGCTCGGCGTCGGGGTGCGGTTCGAGACGGATCTCTTCGGCCGCGGCGCGTCCGCAGGCGAGAACGGGAGCGGCGATGTCGACCCTGCTCATCGTGGATGACGAGCCCATCATCCTCGACGTGTTCCGGCGGTTCCTGGAGGGAGAGGGTCGCACCCTCCTGCTCGCCGGATCGGCGCGGGAGGCCGCGGCCGTCGCGGCCAGGCCGGGCGACGTCGACGTCGCCCTCGTCGACAAGAACCTGGGCGACGGCTCGGGCCTCGACGTGGCCCGCATGCTCCGCCAGCTGAAGCCGGACGTGGAGGTGATCCTCCTCACCGGCTACGCCTCGCTCGACTCCGCCATCGAGGCCGTCCAGATCGGCGCCTTCGACTACGTCACCAAGCCGGTGTCGGACTACGACGCGCTGAACCTCCGGGTGGAGAACGCGATCGAGAAGGTCCGCATGAAGCGGTCGCAGCGCGACCTCCTGGCGCGGCTCGTCGCGAGCGAGGAGCAGCACCGGGGCGTGTTCGAGACCTCGTCCGACGCCTTCCTGCTCGTGGACGCGCAGACCGGCGGCGTCGAGGACGCGAACCCCGCCGCGGAACGGCTCTACGGCCGGACGCGGCAGGACCTGAAGGCGCTGCGCCTGGCCGACCTGGAGGACCCGGCCGCCGCGCCCGAGCCGCTCGTCCCGGGTCTCCGGGCGGTTCCCGCCCGACACCTCCGGTCGGACGGCACGCCCCTGCCGGTCGAGGTGTCGGTCGGCGAGCTGGGGCTCTTCGGCCGCGGCCTCCGGGTCCTCTCCATCCGCGACGTCTCCGAGCGCGACCGCGCCGAGCGCGAGCGGCAGGACCTGGAGCAGAGCCTCCGCCAGGCACAGAAGATGGAGGCGGTGGGGCGGCTGGCCGGGGGGGTCGCCCACGACTTCTCGAACCTGCTCGCCGTGATCCTCGGGTACTCGGACCTGCTGCTGCGGGACCTGCCGCCGGGCGACGTGCGCCTGCGGGAGAGCGCGGACGGGATCGTCGAGGCCGCCCACCGCGCGGTGGGCGTGACGCGCCAGCTCCTCACCCTCTCGCGCAAGAAGCTGCTGCGGACCGAGGTGCTCTCGCTCAACAAGGTGGTGGCGGACGTGCAGCGCCTGCTCGGGCGCGCCATCGGCGAGCGCATCGAGCTCTCCGTGAAGCTGGCGGACGGGCTGCGCCCGGTGCTCGCGGACGCCGACCAGGTCGCGCAGGTGCTCCTCAACCTGGCGGTGAACGCGCGCGACGCGATGCCCGAGGGCGGTCCGCTCGCCATCGAGACGGCCGACGCCGACCTGCCCGACGCGCACCGCGAGCTCGGGCTCGCGCCCGGCCGCTACGTGACGCTCGCGGTGCGCGACGGCGGCGTGGGCATGACCGACGAGGTGCGCTCCCGCATCTTCGAGCCCTTCTTCACCACCAAGGAGAGCGGAACCGGGCTCGGGCTCGCCACCGTGTACGGCATCGTGCGCCAGGCGGGGGGTGCCGTCCGCGTCGAATCCCGGCCCGGCGGCGGCACCACCTTCACGGTCTACCTGCCCGTCGCGGAGGAGCGCGGCGCGCGCATCGCGCTCCCGGTGGGCGCCGCGGCGCCGCGGGGACTCGGGGAGACCGTGCTCGTCGCCGAGGACGAGGACACCCTGCGCGGCATGCTCGGCCGCGTCCTCGCGGGCAGCGGCTACCGCGTCCTCGCGGGGCGCAACGGCGCCGAGGCGCTGGAGGTGGTCCGCGGCCAGCCGGGGAAGGTCGATCTCCTGCTCACCGATCTGGTCATGCCGCGCATGACCGGCGCGGAGCTCGCCGAGACGCTGGGCCGCGACCATCCCGGGCTGAAGGTGCTCTTCATGACGGGCCACACCGACGACGCCCACGTGCAGGAGCGGCTCGTCGAGGGGAACGTGGAGCTGATCCAGAAGCCGTTCACCACGGACGACCTCCTCGGCCACGTCCGCAAGCTGCTCGGGCGGCCGGACGCCGAGGCGTAGGTTCCTCGACGAACGCGGTGCGGTCGAGGTCGAGGTCGAGGTCGCGGTCGAGGTCGCGGTCGAGGTCGGGGTCGGGGTCGCGGTCGGGGTCGCGGTCGGGGTCGGGGTCGAGGTCGGGGTCGCGGTCGCGGTCGAGGTCGGGGTCGCGGTCGAGGTCGGGTCGAGGTCGAGGTCGAGGTCGAGGTCGGGGTCGGGGTCGGGGTCGGAGTCGCGGTCGAGGTCGAGGTCGGAGTCGGTGTCGGGGTGGGGTCGAGGTCGGGGTCGCGGTCGGGACCGGATCGCGCGGTCGCCGCCGGCGTCGGCGACCCGGCAGCGTCCACCGCATTAAGCTTCACGGCGTGATCGCGACCGAGCGCCTGTACCTCCACGACTCCGGCCTCCTCGAGTTCGAGGCGAGCGTCGTCGCCGAGCGGCGGCTCGACGGCCGCCCCGCAGCCGTCCTCGACCGGACCGCCTTCTACCCCGAGGGGGGCGGGCAGCCCGCCGACCGAGGAACGCTGGGCGGCGTGGACGTCCTCGACGTGCAGGAATCGGACGGGGAGGTGCTGCACGTCCTGGCGGCGCCGCTCCCACCGGGGCGGGTGGCGGGACGCGTCGACGCGGCGCGCCGCCGCGATCACGTCCAGCAGCATCATGGACAGCACCTCCTCTCCGCGGCGTTCGAGGCACGGCTCGCGGCGCGCACGCTCTCGTTCCACCTCGGCGAGGAGACGTGCACGATCGACCTCGACGCGGCGCCGGGCGCGCTCGGCGAGGCCGCGCTGCGCGGCGTCGAGGCGGCGGCGAACGACCTCGTCTTCCGGGACCTGCCTGTCACCGCCCGCGAGTTCTCGCCCGAGGCGCTGGCGCGGCTTCCGCTGCGGAAGGAGCCGGCCAAGGGCTCGCGGGTGGTGGTGGTGGGCACGCTCGACGGCGGCCCGGGCGCGATCGCGGACGCCTCGCCGTGCGGGGGGACCCACCCGCGCCGCACCGGCGAGGTGGGCGCCATCGCGGTGCTGCGGGCCCAGCGATGGGGCGCGGGCGCTCGCGTCGAGTTCGTCTGCGGTGCGCGGGTGGTGCGGGCCCTCGGCATCGCGGGCGCCCGGATCGCGGCCGCGGCCGAGGCGCTCCGCTGCGCTCCCGCGGAGGTGGCACAGGCGGCCGCACGCGCCGCGGCGGAAGCCGGCTCGCGCCGCAAGGACGTGGAGCGGCTCGCGGCGGCGCTCGCCGGGATGGAGGCGGAGCGGCTCGCGGCGGCGGTTCCGCTGGGCCCCGTCCGGGCGGAGGTGGCGCCGCCTGCCCCCGGCGCGCCCGCTTTCCTCCGGGCCATCGCGTCGGCGCTCGCCGCGCGAGGGCGCGTCGCCCTCCTGGGTGCGGTCGAGGAAGGGCGCGCCCATCTCTGCTTCGCGCGGCCCAAGGGGCCCGGTCCCCACCTCGGCGAGGCGCTCCGCGCCGCGGTCGCGCGCGCAGGCGGGAAGGGAGGGGGCGCGCCCGAGCTCGCGCAGGGGAGCGGCCCCGACGCCGCCGGGCTCGGCGAGGCGCTCGACGCGGCGGTGGCCGTCCTCCGGGAACCGTGAGGCCCCGGGAGAGAGGGGAGCGAGGGCGCGATCCGCGATGCCGGATCGTCGTTCAGCGGCGCAGCGTGATCAGGGTCGCGCCCCAGCCGCCGGCGTCCTCGCCCGCGGCGCGGAACGAGGCCACGCGCGGGTGGCGGCGCAGGAGCGTCTCGACCGATCGCCGCAGCGCGCCCGACCCCTTGCCGTGGATGACCCGCAGCTCGGTGAGCCCGGCGGCGGCGCAGGCCTCGATCCAGTCCGGGACGAGGCTGCCCACCTCGTCCGGACGGAAGGTGTGGAGGTCCAGGACTCCGTCGGCCGGGAGGGGCACCGCGCCCTCGAAGGGCGAACCGCCGGGATCGCCGTCGCGCGGCATCGCGAGATGATACGCGACGGAGGGCCACGCCGCCCGCCGCCGGGGCGCGTTGCTTCGCCGTCTCCTACAGGGCGCGGACCTCGGCCAGCTTCCGGGTCAGCACGCCGCGGATGGCGTCGAGCTCGAACGGCTTCTCGACGCAGAGGACCGCCTCGCGCTCCAGGAACTCTCGGGCCGCGGTGGTGAAGGCGCCGCCGGTGAGGAAGACCACCCGCCGCGCCAGCGCGGGCTCGCGCCGCACCAGCTCGCGGTAGAGATCCATCCCCGTCATCTCCGGCATGAGCAGGTCGGAGAGGACCACGTCGAACTGCTCGCCCCGCTCCAGGGCGTCGAGGGCCGCCCGGGCGCTGCCGACGACGGTGACGTCGTGCTCCGACTGGAGGGTCCGCTGCAGCACCGACCCCACCAGCGGCTCGTCGTCCACGACCAGGATCTTCCCGCGGATCGCATGCGCCCCGGCCGGCGCCGGCGCCGCCTCGCGCACCTGCTCGCGGGGCGCCGGGGGCAGGAGCACGCGGAAGACCGATCCACGCCCCACCTCGGTCTCGACCTCGATCTCGCCCCCCAGCGCGGTCACGATCCCGTGGCAGATGGAGAGGCCGAGGCCGGTGCCCACGCCCGGCGCCTTGGTGGTGAAGAACGGGTCGAAGATGCGTGGACGGTGCTCGGGCCGGATGCCCGAGCCCGAGTCGCGGACCTCGACGATCACCCAGTCGTCCGGCCGGTGCGAGGTGGACACGCGGATCTCGTTGCCCTCGGCGTGGCCCTCGGGGATGGCGTGCGCCGCGTTCACGAGCAGGTTCAGGAACACCTGTCCGAGCCGCGCCTCGCTGCCCGGGACCGGCGGGACCGCGGCGAGGTCGCGGACCAGCCGCGCGCGGTGGCGGATCTCGTTCCAGGCCATGCTGATGCAGGACTCCAGCACCGGGCCGAGGTCCACCGGGCCGAGTCCCTCGTCGTCCGCGCGGGAGAAGGTCTTGAGGTCGCGGATGATGACGCGCATCCGGTCCACGCCGTCGCGGGCGTCGCGCACCGCCTCCTGCAGCCCGCCCCGCTCGTCGGAGAGGCCGCGGTCGGCGCCTCCCAGGCGCTCCGCGAGGAACGAGAGGTTGGCGTTCACGTAGGCGAGGGGGTTGTTGAGCTCGTGGGCGACGCCCGCCGCGAGGGTGCCCACCGAGGCCATGCGGTCCGCGAGCGCGAGCCGGGCCCGGAGCTGCCGCTGCGAGGTCACGTCGCGCAGCACCGCGAGGTGGCGTCCGGGGAGGATGCTCGGCACCGTCGAGTACTCCACGGTGCGCGGTCCTTGCCCGGGGACGTCGAAGGAGAGCTCGCCCGCCGAGCGCCCGAGGGCGTGGGCGCCCGGGTACCGGTCCGCACCCAGGGCCGCGCCGGCGACGCCGACGGTGAGCTCGCCGAGGTTCCGGCCCCGGAGCGCCGACCGCCCCGCCGCGAAGAGCGCGCAGGCGGCCGGGTTGGCGTCGCAGACCGTCCCGCGGTCGTCCACGATCAGCATCGCATCGAGCGCCGCGTCGAAGACGGCGCGCATCTGCCGCTCGCCTTCGAGGACGCCCTGCTCGGCCCTGTGGCGCGCGACCGCCGCGGCCAGCACGCCCGCCGCGGCCTGCAGGAAGCGCACCTGGTCGGCCCCGAGGTTTCGGGGCGTGCGCGACCACGCCCCGAGCACACCGAAGCAGCCGTCCCGTCCCGGAAGCACCACGGCCGCTCCGGACGCGAGGCGGTGGGCACGCAGGAAGGGATCCGCCGGCCAGCGCGCCGCGGCGTCCGCGGCCACCGTGGCGCCCATGCTCTCGACGGCGGTGCCCGCCTGCGTGAGCGCTCCCACCTCCAGCTCCGCGCCGACGACGTCCACGGAGAAGCCGGCCGCGGCGCGCACCGCGAGCCGGGCGCGGTTCGCCGACAGCTCGAGGAGCGCGGCCGTGTCCACGCCCAGCACGTCCACCACCGACCCGCATGCCGCGTGGAGGAGCGGCTCGAGCTCCTCCGAGTTCATGGCGAGCTCGCCCAGCGCGGCCACCGAGGCCTGCTGGCGCGCGCGGTCCATGAGGTCGGCCTCCATCCGCTTCCGCGCCGTCACGTCGCGGAAGAAGACCGAGCGCCCGGTGATGCGCCCCTGCGCGTCGTGCGTCGGCGCGCCGTGCCGCTCGATGACGCGCCCGTCACGCAGCGGGACCTCGTCCGAGAAGATGGTGGACGGGGTCAGCTGGGCGATGCTCGCCCGGAACGCCAGCGGATCCAGGGAGTGGTTGGCGTTCGCGTCGATGAATGCCTGGCGCGCCTTCTCGGTGCGGCCCAGCGAGGCGATCCGCGCTGCCTCGTCCTGGGAGAGGCCCCAGAGCCGGATGGCGTGCTCGTTGTAGGCGACGAGCCGGTCGTCCGAGGAGATGACGACGTACGCGTCGAGCGACGCGCCGGCCGGGCGATGGTCGCCCGGCGCTTCGCGCACGGGATCCTCCCGGGTGTTCCCGGCTGGCGCCGCCTTCTTCACCATGTCAGTGCATGCCTTGCATCATCCGTTCAAACCAGACAGTGCCGCCCCCGCTCGGCACGGGCCACGGAACCACGGGGGAAACCCGGGTCATGCTCCGCCGGCACCGCGGCGCGAAGCGGGTGTGGCGGCACCCGGGGTACAGGATATGCCAG
Source organism: Anaeromyxobacteraceae bacterium (assembly GCA_035519395.1). GTDB lineage: Bacteria > Myxococcota > Myxococcia > Myxococcales > Anaeromyxobacteraceae > Anaeromyxobacter. Next base: position 10,259 of record DATIWK010000146.1, read on the forward strand.
GCTTTCAGCCGGAAACCGATCGGGGAGCGGGCAGGAGGTCGAGCACGCGTTCGGGCGGCCGCCCCTGCACCGCCCGATCGCGGTGGACGAGGAACGGCCCCGCCAGGATTCGCGGGTGCTGGGCGAGAGCCCGGACGAGCTCGCCGCGCGGCGTGCGCGCCGAGAGCCGCAGCGCCTGGTACTCGTCCTCCGCCTCCCGGACGAGCTGGTGCGGCGGGCGGCCCAGCGCCGCGAACAGCGCCTCGAGCTCGGCGGTGCCGGGAGGCTCCTCCAGGAAGCGCCGCAGCTCGGGCTCGACGCCGCGCGCGCGGAGCAGCTCCAGGGCCCGGCGCGAGGCGCCGGAGCGCGCGTCGAACCAGAGCACGTAGTCGGCGAGCGCCACCACCGCCGATAATACGACGAGCCTTGGACCTCGCGCAGCACCTCCGCCACATGGGCGATCTCCTCGCCGCCGAGCGCGAGGAGGAGCGCGCGCGGTTCGCCGACGCGAGGGGCCGCCTCGGGCTGGCGGAGCGCGAGGCGCGCGGGCTCGCCCTCGCCGACGTCGAGGCGTTGGAGGAGACCGCGCTCGCGGGCCGCGCCCTGGTCACCTTCGGACGCGCGGACCGGCCCCTCGGCGGCGGACGCCTGGGAGTCGGCGCGCTGGTCACCGCCGTCCTCCGCCGCGAGGAGCGTCCCGACGCGCCGACCGGCGTCGTGGCCCGGCGCACGCGGGCGCGGATCGCCGTGGCGTTCGACGAGCCGCCGCCGGACTGGGTCACCGAGGGGCGGGTGGTGCTGGAGCTGGAGCCCTCGCCGGTGACCTGGGAGCGGTTGGTGGCGGGCCTGGCGCGCCTCCGCGACGAGAAGGCCGGCGTACGCTGGCACGAGGTCCTCTCGGGCCACGCGCCGCGCTTCCTCGCGCGCCCGCGCGGCCCCGCGCTCCCCGAGGCGCTCAACGCCGAGCAGCGGCGCGCCCTCGATCTCGCCGATCGCGCCGAGGACGTCGCGCTCGTCCACGGACCGCCGGGAACCGGGAAGACCACCGTCCTGGTGGAGGTCATCCGGCGCGCGGCGGCGCGGGGCGAGAAGGTGCTCGCCGCGGCGCCCTCGAACCTCGCGGTCGACAACCTCGTGGAGCGGCTCGCCGCCGCCGGCCTGTCCTGCGTGCGCGTGGGCCACCCGGCCCGCGTGCTGGCCGGGGTGCTGGAGCACACCCTCGAGGCGCGGGTGGAGGATCACGAGGCGGCGCGGATCGCCCGCGGCCTGGTGGAGGAGGCCATCGCGCTCCGGCGCGACGCGCGCAAGCGCAAGCAGCGGCGTGGCCCGGGGCGTTTCAGCGAAGCGCGCGGGAAGGAGCGGGACGCGCGCGCGCTCCTCGCCGAGGCGCGCGCCCTGGAGGCCCGCGCCGAGGCCGAGGTGCTCGACCGCGCCGAGGTGGTCCTCGCCACGCTCACCGGGCTCGACGCGCCGCCGCTCGCCGGCCGGCGGTTCTCGCTCGCGGTCGTGGACGAGGCGACGCAGGCCGTCGAGCCGGCGACCTACCTCGCCCTGCTGCGCGCCGATCGGGCGGTGCTGGCGGGCGATCACCTCCAGCTCCCGCCCACGGTGCTGTCCGCGGCGGCGCAGGCCGGCGGGCTCGGCACCTCGCTCTTCGAGCGGCTGGTGGCGCTCGGAGGCGACGCGGTGAAGGTGACCCTCGCCGAACAGCACCGGATGAACGCGCGCATCATGCGCTTCCCGAGCGAGGCGCTCTACGCGGGCGCGCTGCGGGCGCACCCCGCGGTCGCCGGGCACGCGGTCGACGACGCGCCGTTCGAGCTGGTGGACACCGCCGGGCGCGGGTTCGAGGAGGAGACGCCGGAGGGGTCGGATTCCCGCCACAACGCGGGCGAGGCGGAGCTGGCCGCGGCCGAGGTGGAGCGCATCCTCGCGAAGGGCGTCGCCCCCGGGGACGTGGCCGTCATCTCGCCGTACGACGCGCAGGTCCAGCGGCTGCGGCAGCTGCTCGCCTCCCGCGTGGACGAGGGGCTGGAGGTGGACACGGTCGACGGCTTCCAGGGCCGAGAGAAGGAGGCGGTGGTCGTGTCGCTGGTCCGCTCCAACGACGGCGGCGAGGTGGGCTTCCTCTCCGACGTGCGGCGCATGAACGTGGCGCTCACCCGCGCCCGGAAGAAGCTCGTGGTGGTGGGCGACGGCGCGACGATCGCGCGCCACCCGTTCTACGAGCGCTTCGTGCGGCACGCGCAGGAGACGGGCGCATGGAGGAGCGCCTGGGAGCGGTAGGGGGGGCAGGATCGCGGTCGGGGTCGGGGTCGGGGTCGAGGTCGCGGTCGAGGTCGCGGTCGAGGTCGCGGTCGCGGTCGCGGTCGAGGTCGAGGTCGAGGTCGGGGTCGCGGTCGGGGTCGGGGTCGAGGTCGCGGTCGGGGTCGAG
>DATIWK010000147.1:0-5262 GCA_035519395.1 Anaeromyxobacteraceae bacterium
CGCCAGCACGTCCGGCGACTGGGGGAGCGGGTTCGCGAGCTTCTTCGCCTTTCCCGGCATCGCCAGGTCGCGGAGCCCGTCGGCGATCGAGGGCTCGAGCGGGAGGGCCTTCGGCCGGGCCGAGAAGCCGCCGCGGATCACAGAGACGCCCGCAAGGAGCACGCCGAGGCCGACCGCCGCCAGCACGTAGACCACCACCCGGAAGAGCTTTCGCATGGTTGGCATCCTGGCCCAGCAACGCCTGGCGGGCCACCTGGTTCCGCCGCCTCCCCGCTCCGCCCGGGCGGGGCCCCGAACGCCCCATTTCCGTTATCCCGGATGGGCGTCCGTTCATCCGCTTGACAGGACGCCCCTCCGCTGAATAGGATTTCCCCGCCCTCGCCGGAGAGCCGGCGCGGGCGGCGGTGAAGCCCGTGGCGATTTGCGGCGGATTGCGGCCACGTAAAACCAACAGCTAAACAGCTTCCCGGCCGGCGCCTGCGCGCGCCTGCGGGAGCGGAAGGAAGCGACAGATGTCCTCGCCCGCCGCGGCGGCGCCCCGTGCGCCCGCCGCCGGCGCGGAGCCGTCCGGCCCGCGCCCCCTCCCCCTCCGCTGCCGCCTCTGCGGCGCCCCGGCCGACGCGGCGCCGGTCGCGACCTGCGAGCGCTGCCTCGGCCCGCTCGAGCCGGCCTACGACCCGGCGCGGCGGCTGCCGTCCCGCGCCGAGATCGAGGGGCGCCCGCGCTCCATCTGGCGCTACGCGGAGTGGCTGCCCCTCCTCGGGCCGCCGGAGGTGTCGCTGGACACCGGCTTCACCCCGCTCCTCGACGCCCCGGCGCTCGCCCGCGCGCTCGGCGTGCGGCGGGCGCTCGTGAAGAACGACGCCGTCTCCCACCCCACCCTCTCCTTCAAGGACCGCGTCGTCGCCGTCGCGCTCAACGCGGCCCGGGGGTTCCGGCTCGACACGGTGGGGTGCGCCTCCACCGGCAACCTCGCCAACGCCGTGGCGGCGCACGCCGCCCGCGCCGGGCTGGCAGCGTGGATCTTCGTCCCGGAGGACCTCGAGATCGGGAAGATCGTCGGGACCGCCGTCTACGGCCCGAGGCTGGTGCGGGTCCGCGGCACCTACGACGACGTGAACCGGCTCTGCGCCCAGGTCGCCGACCGGTTCGGCTGGGGCCTCGTCAACCTGAACCTGCGGGGCTACTACGCCGAGGGCTCGAAGACCATGGCGCACGAGATCGCCGAGCAGCTCGGCTGGCGCCTGCCGGACGCGGTCGTCGCGCCCATGGCCGGCGGATCGCTCCTCACCAAGCTCGACAAGGGGTTTCGCGAATTCCGGGACGCCGGGCTGGTGGACGGGACGCTGCCGCGCCTCTACGGCGCCCAGGCGGCCGGCTGCTCGCCCATCGTGCGCCTGGTGGAGCGGGGCGGCGACGCCATCGAGCCCGTGGTGCCGCGCACCATCGCCCGCTCCATCGCCATCGGGAACCCCGCCGACGGCCGGTTCGCCGCCAGGGCCATCCGCGCCACCGGCGGCGGCGCGGCGGCGGTCGAGGACGAGGAGCTCGTCGCCGGGATCCGCCTGCTCGCCGAGACGACCGGCGTCTTCACCGAGACGGCGGGCGGCGTCACCGTCGCGGCGGCGCTGAAGCTGGCGCGCGCCGGGACGCTCCGCCCCTCCGACGAGCTGGTCGTCTGCATCACCGGCAACGGCCTCAAGACCGTGGAGGCGGTGCGGCCGTCCCTGCCGGAGGCGCCGGTGATCGCGGCGAAGCTCAGGGAGGTGGCGGCCCTCGTGAGCTGCGGCGCGTGACGCCGGCCGCCCCCCCGATTAGGAGATCGCCATGTCCGTGACCCTCAGGCTCCCCACCGTCCTCGCCCGGGCCGCCGGCGGGAAGACCGTCCACGAGGCCAGCGGCGCCACCGTGGGCGAGGTGGTGGCCGACCTCGCCGCGCGCCACCCCGAGCTGGGCACCCGGCTCCGCGACGCGAAGGGCGACCCCTACCCGTACGTGATCTTCTACCTGGACGACGAGGACATCCGCTTCGCGAAGGGGTTCGCGACGCCCGTCGCCGACGGCGCGGAGATCGTCGTCGTGCCGGCCATCGCCGGAGGGTAGCCATGGCCATCGGTCGCCCCGCCGACGAGCTGCCGCCGCTCTCGCAGGACGAGATCCTGCGCTACAGCCGGCACCTCATCATCCCGGACGTCGGCGTGCAGGGACAGCGGCGCCTCAAGGCGGCGCGCATCCTCATGGTCGGGGCCGGGGGGCTCGGGTCGCCCGTCGGCCTCTACCTCGCCGCCGCGGGGGTGGGCACGCTCGGCATCGTCGAGTTCGACACGGTGGACGTGACCAACCTCCAGCGCCAGGTGCTGCACGGCACCAAGGACGTGGGCCGCAAGAAGATCGACTCGGCGCGCGACCGGATCCACGACGTCAACCCGAACGTGGACGTGGTCGCGCACGAGACGCGGCTCACCTCGGAGAACGCGCTCGAGATCATCGGCGCGTACGACCTGGTGGTGGACGGGACCGACAACTTCCAGACCCGCTACCTGGTGAACGACGCCTGCGTGCTGCTCGGCAAGCCCAACGTCTACGGCTCGATCTTCCGCTTCGAGGGGCAGTCGACCGTCTTCTGCAGCGCCGAGGGGCCCTGCTACCGGTGCCTCTACCCGGAGCCGCCGCCGCCCGGGCTGGTGCCGTCGTGCGCCGAGGGCGGCGTGCTGGGGGTCCTCCCCGGCCTCCTCGGGCTGGTGCAGGCCACCGAGGCGATCAAGCTCGCGGTGGGCGTGGGCGAGCCGCTGGTGGGGCGGCTCCTGCTCGTGGACGCGCTGCGGATGGAGTTCCGGACGGTGAAGCTCCGCCGCGATCCGCGCTGCCCGGCCTGCGGCACGCGCGAGATCAAGCAGCTGGTGGACTACGAGCAGTTCTGCGGCGTCCGCGGCGCCGAGGAGGAGATCCGGGGCGTCCCGGTGATCACCCCCCGGGAGCTGGAGCAGCGGCTCGCGCGCGGCGACGACCTCGACCTCATCGACGTCCGCGAGCCGCGCGAGTGGGAGATCGGCCGGATCGAGGGCGCGCGCCTCGCGCCGCTCTCGTCGTTCGCCGAGGCGCTCTCCACGCTCGACAGCGCCCGCGACGTGGTCGTCTACTGCAAGGTCGGCGGGCGGAGCGCCCGGGTGGTGCGCCAGCTCCAGGCGGCGGGCTTCCGGCGCGTCTGGAACCTCGATGGCGGCATCCTGCGCTGGAGCGAGGACGTCGATCCGACGGTGCCGCGCTATTGACCCGTGAGGCACGAGCACATCCCCGGCCGCAATCCCCGGGCCGCCCCGCCGCTCGAGAGCATCCTCGAGGCGGTCGGCGGGACGCCGGTGGTGCGGCTGGCGCGTTCCGGGCCGCCCGGCGCGGCGGCCATCTTCGCGAAGCTGGAGGCCTTCAACCCCGGCGGCTCGGTGAAGGACCGCATCGCCGTCTCGATGATCGAGGCGGCCGAGCGCGGCGGGCGCCTGCGGCCCGGGCAGCGCATCGTCGAGCCCACCAGCGGCAACACCGGCGTGGGCCTGGCGCTGGCGTGCGCGGTGAAGGGGTACCCCCTCACCCTGGTCATGCCCGACTCGACGGGGCTCGAGCATCGCCAGGTCCTGGAGACCTACGGGGCCGAGATCGTCCTCACCCCCGCAGCGGAGGAGATGCTCGCTCCGGTGGCGCGCGCGCGCGCCATCGCCGCCGACACGGGCGCGGTCCTCCTCGACCAGTTCGCCAACCCCGCCAACCCGGCCGCCCACCGCGACGGGACCGCGCGCGAGCTGGTGGAGGCCTTCGCCGCCATCGCGGTGCGGCCGGACGCGTTCGTGGCGGGCGTCGGGACGGGCGGGACGCTGAGCGGCGTGGCGCCGGTGCTGCGCCGCGCCTGGCCCGGGGTCGCGCTCGTCGCCGTCGAGCCGGAGGCATGCGCAGTCCTCTCCGGCGGGCCGCCCGGCCCCACGCGGATCCAGGGGCTCGGGGCCGGGTTCGTCCCCGAGGTGCTGGACCGGGACGCCTACGACCGGGTGCTGACCGTGTCCGACGAGGAGGCCTGGGCGGCCAAGGAGCGGCTCACCCGCGAGGAGGGGCTGCTGGTGGGCGTGTCGAGCGGAGCGGCGCTGACGGCGGCGTCCCGGGTGGCGCGGGAGCTGGGGCGGGGGCGGACCGTGGTGACGCTCTTCCCCGACACGGGCGAGCGCTACTTCTCGATGGCCGAGTGGTTCGCGCCCGCCGGGAGCCCGCCGTGAGCGCGCCGCGGCACGGCCCGGCGCCGGTCGAGTCGGTGGCGCGGCTCGTCGGCGCGACGCCGCTGGTGCGCCTGCGGCGCATCGGCGCCGACCTGCCCGGCGTCCGCATCTACGCGAAGTGCGAGTTCATGAACCCGGGCGGCTCGGTCAAGGACCGCCCCGCCCTGCGGATGATCGACGCCGCCCTCGCCTCCGGCCGGCTCGGGCCGGGGAAGACGCTGGTGGACTCGACCAGCGGCAACACCGGCGTCGCCTACTCCTGGATCTGCGCGGCGCTCGGCCTCTCCTGCGCGCTCGTCATGCCCGGGAACGTGAGCGCGGCCCGCCGGCGGATCGCGCGCGCCTACGGCGCCGAGCTGATCTTCTCCGACCCGCTGGAGGGCTCCGACGGCGCCATCCGGAAGGTGCGCGAGCTGGTGGCCGCCGAGCCCGGCCGCTGGTTCTACCCCGACCAGTACGGCAACGAGGAGAACCCGCGCGCCCACGAGCTGGGCACGGCCGTCGAGATCGCGGAGGCGCTCGACGGACGGGTGGCGGCGCTGGTGGCGGGGATCGGCACGGGCGGCACGGTGATGGGGGCGAGCCGCGGTCTGCGCGCGCTGGCGCCGGGCGTGCGCTGCTTCGCGGTCGAGCCCGCCGAGCCGCTCCACGGCCTCGAGGGGCTGAAGCACATGGCGTCCTCGATCGTGCCGCCCATCTACCGGGAGGCCGAGCTGGACGGGAAGCTCCCGGTCGCCACCGCGGACGGGTGGGCGATGGCCGAGCGGCTCGGCCGCGAGGAGGGGCTGCGCGTCGGCCACTCGGCGGGCGCGGCAGTCGCCGGGGCGCTCGAGATCGCGCGGCGCATGGCGGCGGCCGGCGCGGCGGGGAACGTCGTGACCGTGCTGCCCGATCGCGCGGACCGCTACTTCGAGCCGCGCCGGTGGGAGCGGAGGATGGCCTGGTGAGCGGCGAGCTCCAGTACGGCGCCGCGGTGCTGGCGCGCCTCCGGTCGCTCTGCGAG
>DATIWK010000148.1:0-27284 GCA_035519395.1 Anaeromyxobacteraceae bacterium
GCGGGCCGCCCTCTCCCCCGCGGTCGCAGACCACCACGCCTCGTCGGCGCGCGACTGCGCGCGCGGCGTCGGCCGCGGCGTCCGTGCGAGCCGATCACGGGGAGACGGCTCCCTCGCGCGGAGACGCCGCGCCGCCGGTCCTCCTCTCCTGCCGCTCGGTACGGGTGACGGACGGAGACGGTCGTGCCGCGCGGGAACGGCGGAACGCTCATGCGCTCGCTCGCCCCAGGTCTGGTCCGACTTGTGACGAATCCTCGGGCAGCGGGGGAGGGGCGAAGCCCCCTCGAGGCGGGGACCGCAGGCGCACCCGCGGATGCGGGCGCGCGCGGTCACGGGACCCGCCGAGCAGGGGTGGGATGCCGTTTCAACCCTGCTTCGAGCGCAGGTCCAGCCCGATGAGGCTGGACCGGAGCGAGACGGGGGGGCGGAGCGGCGCGAATGCGCCGCGACTCCGAACGGCGCGGCGCGAGCGGGGCGGCGAAGCAAGCCGGAGCGAGTGGCCCCCCAGTACAAAAGGCGGGCGGCGGCACGGATGCCGTCGCCCGCCCGCCCGGCGCTACTCGGCGCCGACGCCGAGGTACGTCCGGAGCTTCTCGTCCTCGAACTTGTCCTGCGCCTCCGCCTCCGGCGTGGCGAGCGACACCAGCCAGCCCGCGAGGAACGCGGCGGTCATGGAGAAGATCGCCGGGTTCTTGAACGGGAAGATGGGGGCGGGGTTCTTGAGGACGTCGACCCACACCGTCTGCGAGAGCACGATCATGCCGATGGACGTGAAGGTGCCCACCAGGATCGACGCCACCGCGCCCCAGGTCGTCATCCGCTTCCAGATGATCGACAGCAGCAGCGCCGGGAAGTTGGCGCTGCACGCCACGGCGAAGGTGAGGCCGACCATGTAGGCGACGTTCTGGCCCTTGAAGAGGATGCCGAGGAGCACGGCGAACAGGCCGAACACCACGGTGGCGATCTTCGCCGCCTTGACCTGCTCCTCCTCCGTGGCGTGACCCTTCTTGATCACGTTCACGTAGATGTCGTGGGAGTAGGCGGAGGCGCCGGCGAGCGTCAGGCCGGCGACCACGGCGAGGATGGTCGCGAAGGCGACCGCGGCGATGAAGCCCAGGAACGGCGTGCCGGCCAGCAGCTCGGCCACCAGCGGCGACGCCATGTTGCCGCCCTTGTCGATCTTGGTGATGAAGTCGCGGCCGACGAGCACCGAGGCGCCGAAGCCGACGATGGGGATGATGATGTAGAAGTAGCCGATGAAGCCGGTGGCGTAGAGCACCGACTTCCGGGCCGCCTTGGCGTCCGGCACCGTGTAGAACCGCATCAGGATGTGCGGCAGGCCGAGGAGGCCGAACATGAGCGCGAGGCCGAGCGACACGGCCTCGACGGGGTTGGTGACGAGCCCGCCTGGCTCGAGGGCCTTCTGGCCGTACTTGGCGGCCACCGCCTCGTAGAGGTTGCCCGGGCTGAACCCGAATCTGGAGAGCACGAGGATCATCATGAGCGAGACGCCGAAGAGCAGCAGGACCGCCTTGATGATCTGCACCCAGGTCGTCGCGATCATGCCGCCGAACAGCACGTAGGCGAGCATGACGGCGCCGACGATGATCTCGGCGTACTCGTAGTGCAGGCCGAACATGAGCTTGATGAGCGAGCCCGCGCCGACCATCTGGGCGATGGTGTAGGTGAGCACGGTCAGCACGCCGCCGATGGCGGCCGCGATGCGCACCGGCCTCTGGCGGAGGCGGAACGCCACCACGTCCGCGAAGGTGAACTTGCCGAGGTTCCGGAGCGGCTCGGCGATGAGGAACATGAGCGCGGGCCAGCCCACCAGCCAGCCGGTCGCGTAGATCATGCCGTCGTAGCCCTTGAGGGCCACCATGCCGGAGATGCCGAGGAACGAGGCGGCGGACATGTAGTCACCGGCGAGCGCGAAGCCGTTCTGGATCGCGGACACGCTACGGCCGGCGGCGTAGAACTCCTTGGAGGTCTTGGTCCTCTTCGCGGCCCAGTAGGTGATGACCAGGGTCACCGCGACGATGAGGAAGAAGAAGCCGATGGCGGGTGCCGTCGGATGGCCCAGGGACGTCTCTTGGGCTGCCGAGGCGGCCGGGGCCTGGGTCTGGGTCAACAGGAACTGCATCACTGCGCCGGGGCTGAGCATTGGGGCAGATCTCCTTGCGCGTTGGGTGAGCGCGTTCGGGTTGGGCTACGACTTCAGCTGCCCCTTGAGGCGTTCGACCTCGGGGTCATACGACCGGTTGGCCCACACCACGTAGACGGCCGTCAGGACCCACGCGGCGAGGATCGAGGCGATGCCCAACGGGATGCCGAGCGTCGTCACGTCCCCGATCTTCTGCGCGAGCGTGGCCGGGGAGAGGCCGACGAGCAGGATGTAGCCGTAGTAGCTCACGAAGAGCAGGAGGAGCATCACCAGGCTGACGCTCCAGCGCTTCGAGACGAGGCGCTTGAAGTCCGGCGATTCGAGCAGCTCGTGCACGGACTTGTGGGCCCGCGGCTCCCCCTTGATGGTCGACACGTTTCTTGCGGCATCGGTCATGTGCACCTCCGTGGTGGCCTCTGTCCGCCGTGTAGGTCGAACGGCTCCACCGGTCGTGACGGCGACGTCGTCGGACTGCATGCCTTCCGCTTCACTGCTGGAACACCTTGATTTGAATCAAAAAGACGTTTGCGAACCGCAAGCTCTCTTGCCATGAAAGAGGGGCCACGTCATGCCGCAGTGCGTCGGGACGCAAACTTTTTTGCGTCACTGATGCAAAACGAACGCCGTGCCGGAAGGCGCACGCAAAAGAGAGGCTGCGGCGCGGGGTCGCGCCTATGGCTGCGCCGCCTTGATCGACCGCCAGGCGAGCGCGAGCGGCACGATCTCGAGGGCGGCGGCCCACGCGAAGAGGGGGGCCACGCCGCCGAACCGGTCGTATCCGAGCCCGGCGAGGAAGTAGCCCGCGGCGTTCGCGCCGCCGAGCGCCGCCGCGGAGAAGAGGGCCTGCCCCGTGGCGCGCAGGGGCGCGGGCACCGCCGCCGCGAGCGCCTTCATGGCCGTGGCCCAGAAGAGCCCGAAGGTGAGCCCGTGGAGCAGCTGGAGCGACACGATCTCCGGAGCGTTCACTGCGCGTGACGTGAGCGCCCAGCGCACCGCCGTCCCGGCGAAGGCGACGGCGAAGAGCGTGGGCACGTCGAGGCGGCGCTCCAGGCGGGGGAAGGCGAGGAGGACCGCCACCTCGGCGGCGACGCCCGCCGCCATGCCGTAGCCGGTCACGTCGGCGGGCAGCCCGCGCTCGCGGACGAACACGCCGAACAGGAGGTGGAAGGGGGCGCACGCCGCCCAGTGGACGGCGCAGGCGGCGACGAGGGCGAGGAAGGCGCGGTCCCGGAAGAGCGCGCGAAGATCGGCGAGCCCGGGGCGCGGGCCGGAGCGGATCGGGACGGGCGGGAGGGTGCGGGCGATCGCGGCGTAGCCCGCGACGCAGGCGACGGCGACGAGCGGCACCAGCAGGTCGGCGGGGCGATCGCCCCGCGCCGAGAGCGCGAGGCCGAGGCCGACCGTGAGCGCGATGAAGCCCACCGAGCCGAAGAGCCGGATGCGCGCGTAGGAGTGGGCGGGGTCCGTCCGGCACCACTCCAGCGTGCTCGAGTCGACGAGCGGGATGACGGCGCGGTCGCCGAGGGCCTGCGCCAGGAGCACCGCCCCCACCGTGGCCGGCGTGCGCACGAAGGGGAGCGCCAGGGCGCACGCGGCGGCCCAGGCGGTGGCGCGGCGGAGCGCGCGCGCGGGGGCTGCGCTCCGGTCCGCCCAGGCCGCCCAGCCGACCGCGACCGCCGGCCCGGCGAGCGACGGGAGCATCATCACCGCGCCGATCTGCTCGCCGGTGAACCCCAGGCCGCGCAGGTACGCGGCGAAGTAGGGCAGGAACGCCCCCACGTTCCCGTAGTAGAGGAGGTAGAAGAGGCGGAGGCGTGCGGCGGGGGCCACGTGTATGATCGGCTCTACCATGGAAGGCGAGCGGCGGGACGCGGTCCGCGCGGTGGGGGACCTCGCCGCCCTGGTGCTGTGCGCCGGCCTGGGGACGCGCCTCCGGCCCCTCACCGACCGCGTCCCGAAGCCGGCCGTGCCGGTGTGCGGGATCCCGCTGGTGCGCTGGAACCTGGCGCTCCTCCGCGGCGCCGGCGCCCGCCGTGCGGTGGTGAACGTGCACCACCTCCCCGAGGCGATGGCGCGGGCGGCGCAGGACGCCGGCGCGGCGCTGGGCCTGCCGGTGGCGGTCTCCCGCGAGCCGGTCATCGCGGGAACCGGGGGCGCGCTTCGCGAGGCACGCGCGCTCCTGGGCGAGGCCCGGGAGATCCTCTTGGTGAACGGCGACGTCCTCTTCGACGTGGACCTCGCCGAGGCGCTCGCGGCGCACCGCGCCTCCGGCGCGCTCGCCACCATGGTGCTCCTCCCCATGCCGCCGGGCGCGCGCTACGCGGCGGTGGAGGTGGACGGCGCCGGAGCGGTGCGGCGCATCGCGGGGGCGTTCGGGCCGGGTGGCGACGGGCTCACGCCGTGGCACTTCAGCGGCGTCCACGTCCTCTCCGCGGCGCTCCTCGACCGCGTCCCCGCCGCGCCGTTCGAGTGCGACGTGAACCGGCACGTGTATCCGCCGCTCATGGCCGAGGGGCTGGTGCGCGGGTTCGTCGCGTCGGGACCCTGGAACGGGCGCGCCGCGGCGGGCGGCTACTGGAACGACCTGGGCACGCCGGCGCGCTACCTGCGCGCCAACCTGGACGTGCTGCGCGGGCGGGTGCCGCTGGCGCGGTTTCCGGGGATCGACCCGCTCGCGGGCGAGGTCCCCTCCTCGCACGCGCTCGTGGCCCGTTCCGCCCGCATCCAGGGCGCGGGACGGCTCCGGGACGCCGTCGTGGGAGAGCGGTGCGTCGTCCCGGCGGGCGCGATCGTCGAGCGCGCGGTGCTCTGGGATGGCACCGCGCTCGCGCCCGGCGAGCAGGTGGTCGACGCGATCGCGGCGGCGGATCTGCGGGTGCCGGCCACGGGGGAGTAGGAGGCCCCCCGGCTAGACGACCACCTGGGCCAGCACGCAGGTGATGTTGTCGGCGCCGCCCGCGTCGTTGGCGGCCTCGACGAGCGCCTGAGAGGCGCGCCGGAGGTCGCCGGGGCTCAGGCGGAGGATCTCGGCGATGCGCGCGTCGGGGACCATGCCGGAGAGGCCGTCGCAGCAGAGCAGGACGAGGTCGCCGTCCTGCACCGGCTCGCGCAGCAGGTCGACCTGGACCGACTCCTTCATCCCCAGCGCGCGCACGATCACGTTCTTGTGCGGGAACGCCGCCACCTCCTCCGGGGTGAGCTTGCGCGACTTGAGGTAGTCGTTGAGGAGCGAGTGGTCCTCGGTGAGCTGCCGGAGCCGCCCGCCGCGCAGCAGGTAGGCGCGGCTGTCGCCCACGTGGCCGACGATCACCTCCGGCCGGGCGCCCGCGAAGTAGGCGCTGACCAGCGTCGTCCCCATGCCCTTGAGGCGCGCGTCCGTCTGGGCGCGCTCGTGGATCCGCAAATTGGCGAGCTTCACGCCGGCGAGGAGCCGGTTCTCGTCGTAGGAGCGCGCCGGGTCCTCCCGGAACGGCCAGGTCGCGTCCTCGTCGCGGCCGGTGAGCCGGAAGAACTCGGCCATCTCCTCGACCGCGATGCGCGCCGCCACCTCGCCCGAGGCGTGGCCGCCCATGCCGTCCGCCACGCAGAAGAGGTGCTCCTCGGGCAGGAGCAGGAACGCGTCCTCGTTGTGCGTTCGCTTGAGGCCGACGTCGGTGATTCCGGCGAAGGTCACGCGCATGCGGGTCCGGCGGGGAGGCTACCGCCGGGTCCGCGGGGGGTCAAACCGCGGGCGTCACGGCAGGACGAGCTCGATGCCCGGACCGGTCGTGACCCGCACCACGCGGGCGGCGGCGTAGAGCTCGCCGTCCACGGTGAAGCGCGGCGCGTCGCCCTCCAGCACCAGCTCCCGCGCCACCTCGTCCTGGGCGATGCGGCGCCGCCAGGGTCGCCCGCGCCGGAGCCGCGGCAGAGCCCGGACGACCTGGAGGGGAGCCCCGTGCACGCCCACCGCGTGGAAGAAGCCGGGCTGCTCGTCGCAGCGAGCGAACACCCTGAAGCCGAGCCCGATCTCCGGGACGGAGGCGGCCACCAGGGTGAGGTAGCTCGCGTCCGGCCACTCGTCGCCGTCGGTCGCGATGCGGAGCCGCTCCCGCTGCACCAGCGACGCGGCGAACCGGCCGTTCGCGACGGCCGAGGCGGCGGCGCGGAAGAGCAGCGCCGCGGCGGTCGCGGGGGAAGGGCGGCGGCTCCGGTAGTAGGCGTCGAGGAACCTGACCACCACGCCGGTGCCGAAGATGAACCCGAAGCGCGCGGGGCCGGCGTCCGCCTCGACCCGGAGGAGGTCCCGCTCGACGGTGCGCAGGGGCAGGCTCACCCGCAGCCGGGCCAGCACGCGGCGGAGGATGCGCTCGGGGCTTCCGCGGATGGCGTGGGCGCGCGCCACGGTGTTCATGGCCCCGCCGCGCAGCAGGAGGAGCCGCGGCAACGGGTCCCGGCCGTAGGCGCGCGCGAAGGCGGAGAGCACGCAGTGCCCCGTTCCGTCACCTCCGTTGACGCCCAGGACGTCGATCCGCGCGGCGCGGAACCGCTCGACGGCCCGCTCCAGCTCGTCGGGCGTCGAGGCGTCGACCAGCTCCCCATCGGAGTCGAGCACGTTGCGGAGGTGGCGCGCGATCTCCGGGTCGCGCTGGTTGCGCCGGGCCCGCGGGTTGTTCACGATGCCGATGCCGCCCATGCCCTGCCTGGCCCCCTCGACCCGCCGCTCCGGGTCGTCCTCGTCTCACCTCGGGTTCCGCCCGGCGCGCGCCTGCGCCGCGACCGGGTCGGCCCCCACCTCGTCGGCCCGCTCGGGTTCACGCCGGACGACCGGAGCCTGCGCCGCACTGCTGGAAGGACGTCGCCGCCGAGGTGTGGCGCGACCGGGCCGAATGTGGGGCGCGCGCGCTCGGAGGTCAAACGGAAAAGCTGCACCTCGGATCTCGCGCTAAGATGGCGGCTCCATGAGCTTCCTCCTTGAGCCGGGGGACCTCGCACGGACCCCGCTCGCGGCCCTGCTGCTCGAAGGGTTCAACCTGCGCGCCACGGGTGTCCTGGCCGTCGAGCACGGCGGCGGGACCTCGCGCCTGTTCCTCAGGGACGGCGCGCCGGTCGGGGCGCAGGTGTTCGCCGGGTTCAGGCCGCTCGGCCACGTCCTCCTCCAGACGGGCAAGATCGACATGGAGGCGCTCTCGCGGAGCCTCGCCACCATGGCGGAGACGGGGCGGCCGCAGGGGGAGATCCTGGTCGAGATGGGCGCGGTGGCGCGGGAGGACGTCGCGCAGGCGCTCGCCGAGCAGCAGGCCGGGTACTTCGCCGCGATCGCGGCGCTCGAGTCCGGGGCCTTCCGGTTCGAGGCCTCGTCGGCCCTGCCGGGGTGGACCCGAGGGCAGCACCTCTCGCCCCTCCGCACCATCGTCGACACGCTGGAGCGGCCGCAGGCGGAGCGGCTCGTCATCTCCGCGCTGCAGCCCGCCGCCCTGGGAGCGATCCGGCTCGCCTCGAACTACCCGGAGGCGGCGGAGGGGTTCCGCTGGACGGCGGCGGAGCGGGCGCTGGTCGACCGGCTGCGCGAGACATGCAGCCTGGACGCGTTCTTCGGGCGCACCGACGTTCCGCCCGAGCGCGCGCGGGCGATGCTGGCCGCGCTGCTGCTCCTCGGTCTCGCCGGGGCGAGCGACGAGCAGATCACCGCCACGCTCGAGCTGCAGGTGGTGCGGTCCGGTGCCGGGCCGGGTTCTTCCGTGGAGGGCGCGGATGCGCCCGCCGCGCCCTCGGCGGAAGGGGGCTCCACCGAGCCCGCCGCTCCGGCCGCCTCGCCCGCCGTTCGAATCGTGGCGGCGCGTCCCGCGCCGTCGCCCGCCGCCGCCCCTCCCGCCGCGCCGTCGCCCCCCCCGGCCGCACCGCCGGTCACGCCCGTCGCCGCGGCGCCCCCGGCGCCCGGCCGCCGCAGCGATCCGGGCGAGGCGCGCGCGCGCCGGCAACGGTTGCTGCACCGCGCGATGCAGAACATGGGCATCGGCCCCTTCGCCGGCCGTCCCGGGCCGACCGCAGCGGAGGGGGCACCGGCAGCGCCTCCGCCGGCGGCGCCTCCGCCGGCGGCGCCGGCGGGCGCCCCCGGCGCCGCGGCGCCCGGGCCTGCCGAGGCCGCGCTCCGCAAGGCGCTCCTCGCCGTCGCCCCGCGCGCCAGGGAGAAGAACCTGTTCGCGCGGCTCGGGATCCCCGAGACCGCCTCCCGCGACGAGGTGAAGCAGGCGTACCTCGCCATGGCGAAGCAGTTCCATCCGGACCGCATCGCCGCCGGTGGGCTCACGGACCTGGCGGAGGTGGTGCGCGACTTCTTCACGGCGGTGAACGAGGCGTACGAGACGCTCTCGGACGACCGGAAGCGCGCCGAGTACCTGCTGGGCCTGAAGGGAATCGGCAAGGAGCGCGCCGACGGGGCGCGGGTCGACTTCCAGAAGGGCGAGGCGTGCTTCCGGACGCGGGACTTCGCGCGGGCCCGGGGCTTCTACGAGTCGGCGATCCGGGCCGACCCGCGTCCCGAGTACCAGGCGGCGCTGGCCTACGTGTTCCTCGTCGACCCGCAGGGCCGCGACCGCGCCAAGGCGCGGGCGCTCCTCGACGAGGCGACCCAGGACCCGAAGTGCGACCGCGCCTTCTACACGGCGGGGATCCTGGCGCGCGACGAGGGCGACGAGGCCGCCGCCGAGCGCATGTTCCGGGCCGCTCTCGAGGCCAACGCGCGGCACCCCGAGGCGGTGCGCGAGCTGCGGCTCATCCAGGCGCGCCGCTCCAAGGGACGCGACTGAGCGGGGTCCGCTCGGCCCGAACCTGCTGCGCCCGCGGGGCGGGCGCGCAACCTTGACTTCGGCTCCGGCCTCGGGCGTGATCCCCCGACGCGCCGCGCCGGACGAAAGGCGCGGAAAGGCGATCCTTGGCAAAGCAGCACCTGCTCCTCGTCGACGGCGATCCCAAGTCACTGCGGGTGATGGAGGTCAGCCTCAAGAAGGCGGGCTTCTCCGTCACGACGGCGGTGAACGGCAAGGACGCGCTCGACAAGTGCGGGATCTCGCCGCCCGACCTGATCCTCTCCGACACCAAGATGCCGGAGATGGACGGCTTCGAGCTGTGCCGCACGCTGAAGCAGGACGAGCGCTTCCGGGGCACTCCCTTCATCTTCCTGACCGGCCAGAAGTCGGTCGAGTACAAGGTGAAGGGCCTCGAGCTGGGCGTCGAGGACTACCTGACGAAGCCCATCTACATCAAGGAGATCGTCACCCGGGTGAAGATCCTCCTTCAGAAGCGGGAGAAGGAGCGGCTCGAGAAGAAGGACCTCCGGGCGAGCTTCGCGGGCAACCTCTCCGACATGGGGGTCGTCGACCTGGTGCAGACGCTGGAGATGGGAAAGAAGTCCGGCGCGCTGCACATCAAGAACAAGAAGGGCGTCGAGGCGGTCGCGTACTTTCGCGACGGGCGGATCCTCGACTGCGAGCTGGGCGGCAAGCTCTCCGGGGAGAGCGCCTTCTACCGGCTCCTCAACTGGCAGGAGGGCGAGTTCGCCATCGAGTTCCGGCCCATCGAGCGGGAGGAGCGCATCCCGGTGTCGACCCAGGGGCTGCTCATGGAGGGCATGCGCCGGATCGACGAGTGGGGACGCATCGTCGAGCAGCTGCCCAGCCTCGACCGCTCGTTCGAGATCGACTACACGCTGCTCGGGGATCGCCTGGCGGAGATCCCCGACGACGTCAACGCGCTCCTGCGGCTCTTCGACGGCCGCCGCACGCTGGAGCAGGTGATCGACGAGGCCGACTACGACGACCTCGCCGCCGCGGGGGTCGTCTCGAAGCTGTTCTTCGAGGGGATCATCCGCGAAGCCGCCCCGGCCGCCGCGCGTGGCCTCGCCCCCGAGGGAGCGGCAGGCGAGGCGACGCCCGAGCCGGGTGGCGTGGACTGGTTCGCCGGGCCGGTGGCCGCAGCGTCGGCGCTGGGCGCACCGGCTCCCGCTTCCGGCGGAGAGCGGGCCGAGGGCGGGCGGGAGATGGAAGGCGAGGGCGACGCCGAGTCGCCCAAGATCCTCCTGTTCCCGCGGCGCCGCGCCGAGCCCGAGGAGGTGGCTGCGCCGAGCCCGCAGCCGCTCCGGCCCACGGCGCAGACCGTGATCGCGCCTCCGGCGGCGACTGCGCCCGCGCCGGGGTTCGACGCCAGCCGGTATTCGATGCCCCTCCCCCCGCCCGGCTCGATCCCGCCCCCGCCGTCGTTCGGCGGGTCGGCGACGCTCGCCGGGGGTCCGGGTCCCGCCGCCCCGGCGGCGCCCCCCGCGCCTCGGCCTGCGCCTGCCGCCGAGCCTCGGCGGTCCCCAGCCCCGCGGCCGGCGGCCCAGGCGCCGGCCCAGCCACCCCTGGTGCAGCGCCCCGCGCCGGCCGCCACCGGCAAGGCGGGGCCGGCCGCGCCGGCGCCGGCGCGGGCGTCGCGCCCGGCCACGTCGCTCGCGATCGCTGCGGTGGTCGTGGCGGTCGGGATCGCGGCCGCCCTGCTGCTCCCGGCGAGGAAGGAGCCGCCGCCGGCACCTGCTCCCGCGACGGCGGCCACCGCGGCCGACCCCTCTCCGCCGGCCGCAGCCCCCGCTGCGCCGGATCCCGCCGCCGCCCCCCCGCCGCCCCCCGCGGCGCAGGCGCGGCCAGCGCCCGAGCCCTCGCCCGCCGCCGCGCCGCCCGCCCCGCCACCGCCCGAGAAGCGCAAGCCCGCGAGGGTGGCGATCGCGTCTCCCACGGTGCACGTGCCGGCTCCCGCGCCCGCGGGCGACGCCGCGGAGTACGAGCGCACCCTCGCGGCGGCGGACCAGCGCTACAACCGCGGTGACTTCCTGGGGGCGATCGGTGACTACCGCATGGCGGCGAGCATCAAGCCGACTGGCCCCGCGCTCGTCGGTCTCGCCCGTGCCCTCTACGACGCCAACCGCTCCGGCGAGGCGCTGCGCGAGCTGGATCGCGCGGTGAAGGCCGAGCCGCGTTACGCGCCGGGATGGCTTCTGCTCGGCGAGATCCACCAGGGCGAGGGGCGCGCCGACGAAGCGCGCAAGGCGTACCAGCGGTTCCTGATGCTCGAGCCCAAGGGCGACCAGGCGCGCGCCGTCCGCGAGATCCTCTCGAAGCAGCTCCGGTGACGGCGCCGGTGGCAGGCCGAGGTTACATGCCATCGGACGGCGGTGGCCGCCTGACGAGATCCGGCGTGAGAGTCCTCGGGATCGAGACCAGCTGCGACGAGATGTTTCCTCCGGGGGGGCGCAGACGGCGCGCCCCCCCGGCCCCCCCGCTCGCTCCGGAGCAGGCTCGTCCGCCTGCCCCTGCGCTCGCCGGCACATGAGAGTCCTCGGGATCGAGACCAGCTGCGACGAGACCGCCGCCTCCGTGGTGGAGGACGGGCGGAGGGCGCTGTCGGACGTGGTGGCGACCCAGATCGACATCCACCGGCGGTGGGGCGGGGTGGTGCCGGAGCTGGCCAGCCGCAACCACGTCGTCCAGGTGATGCCGGTCGTCGACGAGGCGCTGTCGCGCGCCGGCGTCCGGCCCGAGGACCTCGACGCGGTCGCGGTGACGTCGGGCCCCGGGCTCGTCGGCGCGCTCCTCGTGGGCGTCCAGGCGGCCAAGGCGCTCGCGGCCGCCTGGCGCAGGCCGCTCGTCCGCGTGAATCACCTGGAGGGACACCTGGTCGCTGCGTTCCTCTCCGACCGGGCGCCGGCGTTCCCGTACCTCGGGATGGTCGTGTCGGGCGGGCACACCTCGCTCTACGCGGCGCGCGGCTTCGGCGACTACGCCGTCCTCGGGCAGACGCGGGACGATGCGGCGGGGGAGGCGTTCGACAAGGGCGCCAAGCTGCTGGGGCTGCCATATCCGGGCGGCGTGGCCATCGATCGCCTCGCCCGCGACGGGGACGCCCGCGCCATCCGGTTCCCCAAGGCCATCGTGAAGGGCGCGGACCTCGACTTCAGCTTCTCGGGGCTCAAGACCGCGCTGCTCCACCACGTGCGGGCGCACGGCGTGCCGGAGGGGAGGGCGCTCGCCGATCTGTGCGCGAGCTACCAGGAGGCGATCGTCGCCGCGCTGGTCCAGAAGGCGTTCCGCGCGGCGCGGCGGCTGCAGTTCGAGCGGCTCGTCCTCTCGGGCGGCGTGGCGGCCAACGGACGGCTGCGGCAGGTGTTCGAGGAGACCGCGGCAGGATACGAGGGGATGGAGGTGTACCTGCCCGCGCCGAAGCTCTGCACGGACAACGCCGCCATGATCGCCGTGGCGGGGACGCACGCCTTCCTGCGCGGTGAGCGCGCGGGCGCCGAGCTCAACGCCGATCCCGCCTGGCGGCTGTGAGCCGGCGTCCGGCCGTGGCCGGACCGCGGCCGCGAGCGCTCCCCGGACGGCCGCGGAGGGGCGCATGGTACCGTGAGCGCGTGGAGCCCCGGTACCCGAGTCCGCGCACGCTGCTCGACAGGTACGGCCTGCGCGCGAAGAAGAGCTGGGGACAGAACTTCCTGGCGGACGAGGTCGTCCTCGATCACATCGCGCGGCTCGCGGTGCGCGCGCCCGGCGAGCGCGTGGTGGAGCTCGGGGCCGGGCTCGGGCACCTGACGGCGCGGCTGGTCTCCCGGGGGGCCCGCGTCCTGGCCGTGGAGCGCGACCGCGACATGGCGCGCGTGCTCCGGGGCGAGCTGGGAGACCGGGTCCAGCTGGCCGAGGCCGACGCGGCGCGGCTGAACCTCCTCGCGATCGCCCGGGGCGGCGTCGCCGACCCCGCCGCCGCGGCCGAGGCGGCGGTGGCGGCGCGCGGGAGCGATCGGAGCCCGGGCGAGCCGGAGAAGATCGCCATCGCGGGCAACCTTCCGTATCACCTCACCAGCCCGATCCTGTTCTCGATCCTCGATCAGGTCGCCGCGGTGACGCGGGCGGTCCTGCTCCTGCAGCGCGAGGTGGCGGAGCGCCTGGCCGCGCCGCCCGGGAGCCGCGACTGGGGGCTGCTGTCCGTGCTCCTGCAGCGCGAGGCGGAGGTCGGCGTCGAGCGGATCGTCCCGCCCGGCGCCTTCGTCCCGCCGCCCAGGGTGGAGAGCGCCGTGCTCCTCGTCGAGATCCGCCCGCCGGCCGAGGCGGTCGCGGACAAGGCGCGCTTCCGCAGGCTGGTGAAGGCCGGCTTCGCGCAGCGCCGCAAGACCCTGCGCAACGCCCTGGAGGCGGCGCGCATCGCTCCGCCCGGCGCGCTCGAGCGTGCGCTCGCCACCGCCGGCGTGGACCCAGGGCGCCGAGGAGAGACGCTGACCGTGGCGGAGTGGGCGGCGGTGGACCGCGCGCTGGGGTGAGGCGGCCGTCGCCGCGGCGCTGCTTCACGGGCGCCCACCCGCAAATTCCGCCCGCCCAACCCCGACAGTCGAGCGGGCGCCCGTGAATCCTTGCCGGCCTACAACCCCGACGTGCGCGCGGTGGCGAGCAGGAGGCTCATGTTGCGCGCACCGTTCTCGCCGAGGTACCGGCGAAAGGCGACCGGATCGAGCTTCATGGACCGGATGGTCGCCGCGACGATGTCGCCGTAGCCGCGGGCCGTCGGCTTCTTGAGCTCGAGCGCGATCTTGAGGATGGCGCGCTGGAAGGCGGGGTCCACGCCGTCGCCGTCCGGCGGGAGAGCTTCGGCCGGCCGCCGCTCGCCATCCGCCCGGCGCCCGTCCTGCGCAGGGCGGCGTGCCACCGACGGCGCCCTTTGTCCGGCACCCATCCTCCGAGGTGACGCCATTCGGCCTGCCCTCCAGCCCGGCCCGCCCAACCCGCGGGGAAAACGCGAGTGACGATACATGACGTGTAAGGCGTGGTCAAACTTTACTGTGATCGGAAGATCACGGAGGGCGCGATCCAGATGTCATGGTCCAGACAGGCCGCCGGAGATGCCGGGCTGGCGGCCCGGCTGCCGATCCCTGCCGGTGCCGGACAACAGCCTTCGGCGGCCGGCGTGCCGGTGCCGGGAGCGGAGTCCCGGGACGAGCTCGCGCTGACGCTTCGACTCCGGCGCTGCGCTCGCCGCACTCCGCGCGATGCTGGCGATGCAGCCGATGTCCGGCACGCACGCGGCACGGCGCTGCGCGCGTTGCGCTCGCGCTCCGCGCCGGCTGCTCCGCGCGATTCGCCGGCGAGCGCCGCCGTGCCGTTGCCACCGGGTCCTCCACATGGCAACCTCGTCCCTCCCGACGCCACATGGAGAGACCCCGCTACATCGCGATAGAAGGCCCGATCGGCGTCGGAAAGAGCGCGCTCGCCCAGATCCTCGGCGAACGGCTCGAGGGCCGCCTCGTCCTCGACGCCGTGGACGACAACCCCTTCCTGGCGAGCTTCTACGGGGACAGGAAGAAGCACGCCTTCCAGACGCAGCTCTTCTTCCTCCTCTCCCGGTTCCAGCAGCAGCAGGACCTGTTCCAGCAGGACCTCTTCACCCAGAGCACCATCGCCGACTACCTGTTTGCCAGGGACCGCATCTTCGCGTCGCTCACGCTCGACGCGCACGAGCTCGCGCTCTACGACCGCATCTACGCCCTGCTCGGCCCGCGCGTCGTGAAGCCGGACCTGGTCGTCTACCTGCAGGCCCGGACCGACGTGCTCCTCTCCCGCGTGCGCAAGGGCGGCCGCGACTTCGAGCGGCACCTCGACGCCGCGTACCTCGAGGCGCTGGCACGGGCCTACAACGAGTTCTTCTTCCACTACGACGAGACGCCGCTCCTGGTCGTGAACGTCAGCGACCTCGATCTCGGCGCCCCGGACGCCGCCGATTCGCTCGTCAACGTGATCCGCCGCCATCGGAAGGGGACGCAGCACTACGTCCCGCTGGGCACCAAGACCTGATCGACCCGCCGCCGGAGGCTGCGCTCGTGAACCGGCGTGACATCGGGGCGGGGCGTGAATTACATTGCTCCCTCCACCGAAGGGCAGGACCTCGCGAGAGGCCTACACCGGAGGCCATCCATGTCGACCCATTCCGGGCCGGTCAAGCGCATCACCATCCACGAGCTGCGCCGGATGAAGGAAGCCGGCCAGAAGATCGCCGTGGTCACCGCGTACGATGCGACCGCGGCGCGCCTCGTCGACTCCGCCGGCGTCGATGCCGTCCTGGTCGGGGACTCGCTCGGGATGGTGGTGCAGGGGCACGACTCCACGCTCCCGGTCACGCTCGATCAGATGATCTACCACTGCGCGGCGGTGAGGCGCGGCCTGGCCCGCTCGTCCGGACGGGCCCACCTGGTCGGCGACCTCAACTTCGGCAGCTACCAGGCGAGCGCCGAGGACGCGGTGAAGAGCGCCATGCGCATGGTCTCCGAGGGCGGCGTCGAGGCGGTGAAGCTCGAGGGCGGCGCCGACTACGTCGACGTGATCCGGCGGATCGTCCGGGCCGGCGTGCCGGTGATGGGACACATCGGCCTCACGCCACAGTCGGTCCACAAGATGGGCGGCTACCTGGTCCAGGGCAAGGACTCCGAGAAGGCGCACCAGCTCCTGCGGGACGCGCGCGCGCTCGAGGCGGCCGGTTGCTACGCGGTGGTGCTGGAGTGCATCCCGGCGGAGCTGGCGCGCATCATCACCGGCCAGCTGCGGATCCCGACCATCGGCATCGGCGCCGGTCCGCACTGCGACGGGCAGGTGCTGGTCTTCCACGATCTCCTCGGCCTCGACGCGACGTTCAAGCCGAAGTTCGTGAAGCGCTTCGCCGAGGGAGGTGCCCAGATCGCGGGCGGCGTCGCGGCGTACGTCGCGGAGGTCAAGGCGGGCGCGTTCCCCGCCGACGAGCACAGCTTCCACTCCAGCGCCGTCCGGCTCGTGCAGGTCGCCGACAACGAAGAGGAGCACGACGAGCCGCCCGGCATCGTCGGCGCCCCGATCTAGGGCTCGCACCGGGCGCACCTGCCGACGTGAAGACCCCAGCGCTCGTCACCGATCCTGCCGCCTGGCAGGCGCGCTGCCTCGCGGCGCGAGCGGGGGGAACCCGGGTCGCGCTCGTGCCCACCATGGGGTACCTGCACGACGGGCACCTGGCGCTCATGCGGGCGGCGCGGGAGCGGGTCGGGGCGGGCGGCCTCTCCCTGGCGACGATCTTCGTGAACCCCACCCAGTTCGGGCCGGGCGAGGACCTCGCCCGGTACCCGCGCGATCTCGCGGGCGATCTCGCCAAGTGCGCCGGCGCGGGGGTCGACTGGGTGCTCGCGCCGGAGCGGGCGGAGCAGGTGTTCCCCGCGCGACACGAGACCTGGGTCACGGTGGAAGGGGTGACCGCCGGGCTGTGCGGCGCGAGCCGCCCGGGCCACTTCCGCGGCGTCGCGACCGTGGTCGCGAAGCTGCTCAACCTGACGCGGCCGAGCGCGGCGCTGTTCGGCGAGAAGGACTGGCAGCAGCTGCAGGTCATCCGGACGATGGTGCGCGACCTCGCCTTCGACGTCGAGGTGATCGCGGTGCCGATCGTGCGCGAGCGCGACGGCCTCGCGCTCTCCTCGCGCAACGCGTACCTCTCCGTCGAGGAGCGCGGGCGGGCGCTCGCGCTCTCGCGGGCCCTGTTCGAGGCGCAGGAGGCCGCCGCCCGGGGCGAGCGCGACGCGGCGGCGCTCCGGCTGCGCGCGCGGCGCCGCGTCGAGGCGGCGCCTGCGCGGGTGGACTACGTCGAGATCGTCCACCCCGAGACCCTCGCCCCCGTGGGCCGCGCCGAGCCCGGCAGCCGCATGCTCGTCGCCGCGTTCGTGGGCGCCACCCGGCTCATCGACAACGTCGGGCTGCCATGACGCGGAGCGCCGGGAGGAAGGGCGCACCCGAAGGCGCCCAGGTCGTGGCCACGAACCGGCGCGCCCGGTTCGAGTACGCGGTCGAGGATCGCTGGGAGGCGGGTCTCGCGCTCACCGGCAGCGAGGTGAAGTCGCTGCGGGCCGGGAACGTGAACCTCTCCGATGCGTACGCGCAGCCGCGGGGAGAGGAGCTCTTCCTCGTGAACTGCCGCATCGGCGAGTACGAGAAGGCGGCGGCGTTCGGGCACGCGCCGCTGCGCGATCGCAAGCTGCTCATGAAGCGCGCCGAGATCGACCGGATCCGGGGGAAGGTCGAGCAGCGCGGCTACACGCTCATCCCGCTTCAGCTCTATTTCAAGGGAGGGTGGGCGAAGGTCGAGCTGGGGCTGGCGAAGGGAAGGGCACACGAGGACCGGCGCGACGCCATCGCGGAGCGCGAGACGAGGCGCGAGATGGATCGCGCGCTGTCGCGCCGTCGCCGCTGAGGCGCGGCCCGCGCGTCCCGCCTCCGGCGGATCTTTGATGGGGTGGCGGCTCCCGGCGCGGGACCGCGTCTGCTAGCGTCGGTGCAGCCCCGCGTGTTCGATCGGCTCACGCTCGAGGAAGACCTCCGCGACGTCCACGGTCGCACCCTGGGCGTGTGTGGGCTGGTGATCTCGACGGAGTCGATCGCCGACGCCGCCCAGCGGGCGCCGCGTGCCCGGCGGCGGTCCATCGGCGACACGTTCGCGGAGGCCGAGCTGCTCGGGCGCCTCGCCGATCCCACCTACGAGCACCTCTTCGAGGGTGACGGAGTCCGCGCCGGTGTGTCGACGGTGCTGCGGTCGATCGAGCTCCCCGACGCGCTCTGGGACGAGCTGGGCGCGCTCCGCGCCGGAGTGGCCGAGCAGTGGGATCACGCGCTCGTCACGGCTGCCATCGCGGTCCGGATGCTGCTCGCCGCGGTCGGCCCTGCCCGCGGAGTGCCGGAGCTGGCCGCGGCGGCACTCCTGCACGACCTGGGAATGACCCACCTCGCGCTGCGCCTGAGGCGCGGTGGCGGCCCGCTCTCCAGGGCGGACGCGGCCGAGATCACCCACCACCCGCTGCTGGGGGCGTACCACCTGGCCTCCGTCCTCGGACCGCACCCGGCCGTCGCGGCGGCGCAGACCCATCACTGGCGGTGCGGGCAAGGCTACCCGGCGCTCCCGGCCTCGCCGCCGAGGTCCATCCTGGTGGTGGGGGTGGCCTCCGCGTTCGCAGCCTTGACGCGCCCGCGCCCGTTCCGCTCGGGCGCCTTCGACGCGCGGGGCGCCGCCGACGTCCTCATCGACGACGTCGCCGCGGGGCACGCGGACGGAAACACGGTGAAGCTGCTCGTCCACGCGCTGCGGGGTGGGCGCGGCGACGTCCGGCAGGTCCGGTTCGGGCACGCCCGGCTCGGTCATTCACCGGAGGTGAACCGACACGCTCCCCTCGCGCCACCGGACCGCAGCCCGGTCTAGGGCGCCGCCCCGCGCCGGGTCGCTAGTCCGCGAGCCCGGAGGCGCGGCGCAGGACGTCCCAGCTGTAGAGCCCGGTGGCGTGGCCGTCCGACCACCGGATCTGGATCGCGTACGCGCCCACCGCCGTCACGTCCGTGGGCCGGATGTCGTCCGGGATGGACGCTGGATCGAGCAGCTTCCGGCCGGTTCCCTCCTCGATGCATTCCGCGCACGGGCACTGATCGCGTAACCGCTTGGCCGCGATCGTCACCTCCGGCCCGCCGGGCCAGAGGATGCGGAATTCGTTCGCGGGCGTCACGTCGATCGCCTCCGGAGCCGGGACCGGCGTTCGCTGGAAGGAGATGCGATCGAGGAGGCCCATCTGGCCTGCTTTCATGCCGCCGGGAGGCGAGCGCGTCAACTCGTTCCGCGCGAATGCCGGCGCGGCGCGGACCAGCTCAGCCGGGCGCCAGCCCACGCAGGAGCGCGGAGCGGTCTTCCAGGAGGAACGTGCACGGCGGGCCGTCGGCGGTGTACAGCTCGGACGACTCCAGCCGCGCCGCGAGCCGGATGACCGCCGACGAGCGGGTCCCGTATGCGGGGTCCATGTGGATGCAGGTCGAGGCGCCGAAGGTGAGGGCGGGCCCGTGGATGGTGAGGACCTGGCGCAGGCGCGGGAGGGCGGGCTCGACGGGCCAGCGCGCCCGGACCAGCTCCGCGCGCGGGCAGCGACCGTCCCAGGCGTTCTCGGTGATGACGTGGAGGCCGGCCCCGAGCGGTTCCAGCCCGGCGGCCTCTCCGTCGTACCACCAGACGAAGGCCGACCGGGCGTCCGCGACCGCGAGGTGGAACGGGTTGTACCTGGCCGCGGGCAGGGAGGAGAGCGCCTCCCGCGCGGCGGAAGCGGAAGGGTGGGCGAGCGCCAGGGCAACGAGCTCGCCGCGGGACCGCCGTGCCGGGTCCGGGTACCACGCCATGGAGGCGTGGTAGTTGGTCACGCCCGCGAAGACCGAGGCCGCGGAGAGGCCGATCCAGGTCCCACCCGCTTGAAGGTCGCGTGGGGCCGCGTAGCGTGGCCCGGCGCCCGCGGGGTCGCGAATCGCCCAGCCCTCGGAGGGCCGGCCCAGGCGCTCGTCGCGGTTCGCGGCAACCACCAGCGGCCAGCGCCGGTCGGCGCCGACGGCGAGCGCGAGGGTGCACATCGGCTGGATCCATTACCAGACGGCCGGGAGTCCGGCTCGTCGTCCGGCACCGGCGCCTGCTCCTCGTCCGGCACTGCGCGCAATGGCCTTGCTGGCTACGCGCCCACCTTCCGCGCGAGCTTCACCCGGTCGAGGAGCAGGTCACGCTGCAGCTGCAGCGCGCGCGGCATGGTCTTCCCCAGCTTGTCGAACCACTCCTGCTGCGACTCGAGCTCGCTCTCCCACTCGCCCAGGTCGACCTTCATCGCCGCCCGGATGTCGTCCATCCGGATGTCGAGCCCGGCGAGGTTCAGGTCCTCGAGGCGCGGCAGGTAGCCGAGGATCGACTCCTGCGCGCCGACCCGCCCGTGGGAGCGGTCCAGGATCCACTTCAGGACGCGCATGTTCTCGCCGTACCCCGGCCAGAGGAACTTGCCGTCGCCGCCCTTCCGGAACCAGTTCACCATGAAGAGCTTCGGCGGGTTGGGGATCCGGCTCTGCATCTCGAGCCAGTGCGTCAGGTAGGTCCCCGCGTCGTACCCGATGAAGGGGAGCATCGCCATCGGGTCGCGCCGCACCACGCCCACCGCGCCGGTGGCTGCCGCGGTGGTCTCCGACCCGAGGGTGGACGCGAGGTACGTTCCGTGGGTCCAGTTGAAGGACTGGAGGACGAGCGGCATCGTCGTCGAGCGGCGGCCGCCGAAGATGAGCGCCGAGAGGGGCACGCCCTTCGGGTCGAACGCGAACCGCGAGAGCGCCGGGTTGTTGTCCATCGGCGCGGTGAAGCGGCTGTTGGGATGGGCGGCCTTCTCGGAGGACCCCTTCTTCCAGGCCTGGCCCTTCCAGTCGATGAGCTCCGCAGGCGCCTCGTTGTCCTTCCCCTCCCACCAGACGTCGCCGTCCTTGGTCCGCGCGACGTTCGTGAAGATCGTGTCCTTCTCGATCGACTTCATCGCGTTGGGGTTGGTCTTGAAGTTGGTACCGGGGACGACGCCGAAGTACCCGGCCTCCGGGTTCACGGCCCACAGCTGGCCGCCCTCGCCGACGCGGAGCCAGGCGATGTCGTCGCCGACCGTCCGGATGCGCCAGCCGTCGAACGGCTTCGGGGGGATCATCATCGCGAAGTTGGTCTTCCCGCACGCGGACGGGAACGCGGCCGCGACGTAGGAGACCTCGCCGTCCGGGCTCTCGGCCTCGAGGATGAGCATGTGCTCGGCGAGCCACCCCTCGTTCCGGGCGAGGTAGCTGGCGATCCGGAGCGCCAGGCACTTCTTGCCGAGGAGCGCGTTGCCGCCGTACCCGGAGCCGACCGACCAGATGGTGTTGTCCTGGGGGAAGTGGCAGATGAAGCGGCGATCGGGGTTGCAGTCGGCCACCGAGTGGACGCCGCGGTTGAACTCGTTCGAGCCGCCGAGGCGCTCCAGCGCGACCTTCCCCATCCGCGTCATGACGCCCATGTTGAGCGCCACGTAGACCGAGTCGGTGATCTCGACGCCGACCTTGGAGAACGGCGAGTCCGGGGGACCCATGACGTACGGCACCACGTACATGGTCCGGCCCTTCATGGCGCCGTCGTAGATGCCGCGCAGCTTCTGGTACGCCTCCTTCGGATCCATCCAGTTGTTGGTGGGTCCGGCCTGCTCCTTCGTCGGCGTGCAGATGAAGGTCAGGTGCTCGACGCGGGCGACGTCGCCGGGGTTCGAGTGGTGAAAGTAGCAGCCGGGCCACCGCTTCTGGTCGAGCGGGATGAGGACCTTCGAGGCGACCGCCTCGTCGGTGAGTCGGCTCTTCTCGGCACTGGAGCCGTCGCACCAGTGGACGCGCTCCGGCTTCATCAGCTTCGCCACCTCGTCGACCCAAGAGGCGAGATGGGTGTTGGTCGTCGGCACGGTCGCCATCCGGAATTCCTTTTTGCTGAAGCGTCGAGGAAGGGACTGAACTCCCTTTCCTGTGCGATACGGGGACCGAGAAACTAGCGCACGCCCGACCCGTCCGTCGAGACCCGATTTCGGACGTCCGGGGCGGATCCGCTACTTCTTCTCGAGCTTCTGCCGGAGCAGATCTCCGAGCGTGCCGAAGCCCTTGCCTGCAGGCCGCCCCGGTGACTCTCGATCCATGTACGCGCGAGCCTCCGCGCGCTCTGCGGCGGCCTCCGCATCCGTGCGCGAGAGCCGGATCCGCCCCTGCTCGTCGATCGCCGACACGAGCACCGTCAGCGCGTCGCCGACCTTGAACGCCTTTCGCAGGTCGGAGCCGCGCGGAGTGCCCGTCTCGCTGGCCGGCACCAGGCCGCGCCCGCCCGCGAAGCGCACGAAGAGCCCGAACTGCTCGATCTTGTCGACGGACGCCTCGACCAGATCCCCGACCTTCGGCGGCGCCGGGGGCCTCGGCCGCTCCTGCGCGGGCGCCTTCTCGTCCGCGGCCGGCGTGGACGGGGTCGGCCGGGGGGCGAGCGCCTTCACCGAGAGCCCGATCCGCTCCCCCTTCCTGGGATCCTCGTCGATGCGCAGCACCTGCACCTGGACGGCATCGCCGGCCTTCAGGAGATCCTGGGGCCGCGAGACGCGGTCCCAGGCGAGCTCCGAGACGTGAACGAGCCCCTCGATCCCGCCCAGGTCCACAAACGCGCCGTAGTCCTGGACGCTCGTCACGACGCCGTCGAACACCGCGCCGGGCGCGAGCTTCTCGCGCGTCTCCCGCGCCCGTGCGGCGCGTTCCTCCTCGAGGAGCGCCCGCCGCGAGACGACGACGTCCCGCGCGTCCGCCCGCTGGACCCGGAACTGGAGCTTCTGCCCGACGAAGGCCGCCGGATCTTCGACGAACCGGACGTCGATCTGCGAGACGGGGCAGAAGGCGCGAACGCCGTGGATCTCGACCTCGAGGCCGCCCTTGTTGACGCCCTTCACGGTGCCGTCGACCGGCAGCCCGGTACGCGCGGCCTCGACCACCGCCTCGCGGGCGTGATCGTGGGTGGTCCTTCCGTGTCCTCTGGAAACGACGACCCCGCGGTCACCCGCCTTGACGACCACGCCGTCGACCACGTCGCCGACGCGCGCAGGGAGCCCTCCGGCGGCGTCGAGCAGCTCGGCAACCTCGATCATGCCCTCGGCGACGCCCGAGCCAAGCTCGAGGAAGGCGACATCATGGCCGATCTGGATGATCTTCCCGGCGACCCTCTCGCCGATCTCGTAGCGCCGCCGCGGCGCCGAGTCGGCGGCCGCGAGCATGTCGGCGAAGGAGCCCTCGTCCGGCGCCGGCGTCTCCGGAGCGGGCGGCAGGTCCTGGACGCCAGCGATGCCCGGCGCCGGGCGCGCGACGTCCGGCACCGGGCGCGCGGCCGTCTTGTCCGGGCCCTCCGGGCTCGCCGCGCTCCGGGACGCGGCGCGATCCCGATCGCCCGCCGGCGGACGGCGCGCACCCCGATGGTCACGGTCGCCACCGCCCATGCCGCGACCCGGAGCGCCCCGAGGACGCCGGGGCCCGTCCACCGCTCGCGCCGGCGGCGCCGGCGGCTGCCGCCCGGTCTTCTCCTCGGCGAGGCGTTGCCACAGCGGCCGCGAGTCCCCGCGAGGCCCCTCCCGCGACCGGTCCGGTGGCAGCGTCTCCTCGGTGGTCTTCTCGATCGGAGTTCCGGGGGCAGGCGGTCTCACGTGTCCCTTGCGGACGACGACGGGACCAGGCTCCGGCTTCTTCTCTTCGCCCATGCGGGCGCTTCATAGCATACGGGGACGCAATCGCGTATGAGTGCGCGGATGCCCGACCGCCGAGCCGTCATCTTCCTGTCGCACGCCGATCCGACGGCGCTACGGCTGGCCGGCTCCTGCGCGCTTGCCGTCTCCGCCGTGGACGCCAGCGTCGACGTCTATCTGTTCGGAGCGGCAGTGCCGGCCGTCGTCTCGGCCTGCGACGGGGAGCCGGACGACCCGGCAGCGCTTCTGCACCAGGCTCGGGCCGGGGGCCACTGCCGGCTCGTCGCGTGCAGCGCCAGCCTCGTGGCCGAGAAGGTCCAGCTCTCCGACGCCGAGCGAGCGGTGGATGCCGTGGTCGGGTGGCCGACCGTCGTCGAATGGTCGCGCGGGATCGTGGACCGCTTCTTCTTCTGACGGATTCCGACGGCTGGGAGCCCGCGAGCGCTCGCTCGTGGGGCGGGGAGGAAGAGCGCGCCGGTTCCACGCGTTCCGGAGTGGCATCCAACCGCGCCCGGATTTCGAAGATGGTCACCGTCTCGCTCGAGCCCCCTCCCTCGCGTCCCCGTCCTGTCGCACGTTCGCGCCGGGCGCCGTGGATTGCGGCCATCGCCGCCGTCCTGGTCGTTGCGGGGGGCGGCTTCTGGCTGGGCCGCAAGACGGCCCATGTGGGGTTCTCGACCGAGAGCCCTTCTGGTCGCCGGGAGGCTGATGGCGCGCCGGCAACCGGCACCACCGACGCGCTGCAGCAGGGACCCGTTGGTGCCTCGTCCGGCACCGCCGCTACCTCCGGCACCACCGCCACCGCCCCTGCCGGCGCCACCGGTGCGCCTGGACCCGTCCCCAGCTCATCGGGGCCCGGCGGCGGTGTTCCAGACACCTCCCCCCTCGGGCCTTCCGAAGGCGCGCGCCGCATCGACGCGGTGGTCACCGGCGCGCTCGAGGACACGGTCGCTGCCGCGCTTCCTCCCCGGGACCGGTCGATCGCCGAGGAGCTCACCCAGATCGTGAACCGGCTCCTCGTCTGGAGCCTGCAGGTTGCCCGCGACGGCCGGCGCGGTGACCGGCTCGAAGTCCTCTACGCTCCCGCCGGCGTTGCAGGGCCCGGGCTGCCCCCGGCTCGCGAGCCGGTCGTCTACGCAGTCCGTTACGCCTCGCGCAAGCTGGCGAAGACCTTCGCGGCGTACCGTTTCCAGCCGCCCGGCTCGCCGTGGGCCCGCTACTACCGCGCGGACGGCAGCGAGGTGGAGGAGCGGCTGGTGGACGGACCGATCGCCGACTACGAGCAGGTGACGTCGCTCCTCAAGGACGGCCGGCGGCACAAGGGCGTCGACTTCAAGACCCCGGTCGGCACCCCGGTCGTGTCGCCGGTCGACGGCGTCGTCGAGCGGCGCAACTGGAACTTCGCCGGGAACGGGAACTGCCTCGACATCCGCGACGCCGGCTCCGGGCGCCACGCGATCTTCCTCCACCTGGAGGTCACGCCCCGGGACATGCAGCCCGGACGCGCGGTCCACAAGGGCGAGCGGATCGCGACGTCCGGCAACAGCGGCCACTCCACGGCGCCCCATCTCCACTACCAGCTGGAGGGCGCCGACGGCCAGATCCTCGATCCCTTCGAGGTGCACGCCGTCCGCCGCATCTTGCTCGAGGGGCCTGCCGCCGCGGCGTTCGCGGTGGAGCGCGCCAGGCTCGACGAAGCGCTCGCCGCCCCCCAGAAAGAAGAAAGGGAGCCGCCGGGGCGGCTCCCCTCCGAGCGTCACGGGTGATGGCGCGTGGCTAGATCTTCCGGCCGCCCTCGGCCGCCCACTTCTCCAGCATCTCCGTCGTGACCGACTTCGGCCGCTCGATGGCGTAGCCGAGGCCGCGGTCCCAGGTGATGTTGGCGAGGACGCCGAGCGCGCGGCCGACGCCGAAGAGGACCGTGTAGAAGTCCTCGTCCGTGACGCCGTAGTAGACCTGGATGACGCCCGAGTGCGCGTCGACGTTCGGCCACGGGTTCTTCGTCTTCCCGTGCTCCGTGAGGACGCCCGGCGCCACCTCGTAGATCATGTTCACGAGCTGGAAGAGCGGGTCGTTCGGGAGATGCTTCTTCGAGAACTCGTTCTGGGCGACGTAGCGCGGGTCCGTCTTCCGGAGCACCGCGTGGCCGTAGCCGGGGATCACCTGGCCCGAGTTGAGCGTGTCCCAGAGGAACTGCTTCAGCTGCTCCTTGGTGGGCAGGGTGTTGTTCAGCTTCTTCATCGTCGCCTTGATCCAGCCCAGCACCTCCTGGTTCGCGAGGCCGTGGAGCGGGCCGGCGAGGCCGTTGATGCCGGCGGAGAGCGAGTAGTACGCGTCGCTCAGGGCCGAGGCCACGAGGTGCGTGGTGTGGGCCGAGACGTTCCCCGACTCGTGGTCGGAGTGGAGGATGAAGTACATGCGCGCGACGTCGTCGTACGGGCGCGCGATGCCCATCATGTGGGCGAAGTTGCCGCCCCAGTCGAGCTTGGGGTCCGCGGCGATGTGCGTGTCGCCCTTGTACTTCATCCGGTAGATGTACGAGGCGATCACCGGGAGCCGCGCGAGGATGTCCATCGAGTCCTCGTACATCGGATCCCACATGTCGTTCTTCTTCATCGTGCCGGTCGCGTACTTCTTCGCGAACTTCGACTCGCGCTGCATCGACAGGATGGCCGACGAGAACATCGTCATCGGGTGGCTGTCGCGCGGCATCGCGCGGAGCACGTCGAAGACGTAGAGCGGGACCTGCGCCCGCTTCTTCCACTCCTCGACGATCTCCATCGTCTGGTCCATCGTCGGCATCTCGCCGGTGAGGAGGAAGTAGAAGAAGCCCTCCACGTACGGCTGCTCCGCCCCCGGGACCTTGGGCAGGGCCGCGAACGTCTCCGGGATCGTCTTGCCGCGGAACCGGATGCCTTCCTGCGGGTCGAGATAGGAGATGTCCGTGACGAGGCACCGGACGTCGCGCGCGCCGCCGATCGCCTGGCCGATGTTGACCTTGTCGATCACGATCTCGCCCAGCTCCTTGTTCAGCTTCTGAACGCGCGGGCGGAATGCCTCGATCTTCTCCTTCAGCTTCTTCTTGAGCGTGGACTCAGCCATGTTCGACGTCTCCAGCCGGCAAGGAGGTTGGACTTGGTAGCGACGAAAGTGAGCGCGTGACAGCGAGGGAACGAATCCTACCTGCGCGCCGGGTATCCGCGCAAACGAGAAGGGGCCGTAAGTTATGGAGTCCGAAGGTCTATTTACGAACTTCGGCACCGCCTTCAACGCGGCCGGCGGCCAGGTCATCCGCCATCATCGCTCGGACTCACGATCGGCGCGCGGGACGTTGGCCGCCTCCGCAGACGCTTTTCCGAGCGAGGGAGACCCGTTGAGTGGTGCGACGTAGCGCCGCGCCTGACCGGCACGAACCAGGATCAATTCCGGAGCTCGATGATCGGCTCCCTCGTCGCCCCGTCGCCTTGCGGCTCAGCCTCTGCGCATCCCGGCCGCGAGCGCGGCAGCGATCTCCGCGGCGACGTTCCGCCGCGGCTCCGGAACCGCTTCTGCGGTCGCGTCCGTCGCCGCCGGAAGAGTTCCGACGTTCGCGGCGGGCTCCGGGACAGAAGATGGGCCCTCGGAACCCGTGGCGTCGTTCGGCCGGCGCGGCTTGTCCGCCCCGGCCGCCGACCGGCATGGTCTGCACCATGGCTGATTGCGGATCGCGCCGTCCGCCATCCTTCTCAGCCCGAACTGCGCGAGCGGCCGCATCTTGTGGCACTTCAGGCACATGAGGGTGATGAAGACCTCGTTGCCGTCCGCGTCGTACACGGACGAGCGCCGCCGGCGTGGCTTGGCAGCGGCGTCCGGCTTGCGCTTCGTCGAACCCGTCTCGACCTCGCCCGTCGCGATCACGGGCGCCACCATGACCTTCACGGCCATCTCACCAGACCTCCAGGGAGGGGGCAGTCCATCGCCCGTGCCAGGCGACCGCCGACCCGCGCACGTTAGCGGGCCGGTCTGACAACCCAGCCTCGC
>DATIWK010000149.1:0-22526 GCA_035519395.1 Anaeromyxobacteraceae bacterium
ACGCCCAGCAGGAGCCCGCCCACCATCGCGCCCGGGATGTTCCCGATGCCGCCCAGGATCGCGGCGGTGAAGGCCTTCATCCCGTAGGTCCAGCCCATGGTGAAGCTGATCTGGCCGTAGTAGAGGCCGACCAGGAGCCCGGCGGCGCCGCCCAGGGCCGGGCCGATCACGAACACGATCATGATGACCCGGTTCACGTCGATGCCCATGAGGCGCGCCGCGCCCTGGTCGATGGCCGCCGCCCGGATCGCCGTCCCGATCTTGGTCTTCTGCACGAAGAGGTAGAGGACGGTCATCATCACCACCGAGACCGCCACCACCCCGACGCGGACCAGCGGGATGGTGAGCCCGGCCAGGTGGACGGCGTCCTGCGGCAGCACGTCGGGGTAGACCTGGTAGCGCGCGCCGTAGATGAGCATCAGCGTGTTCTGGAGGAAGATCGAGGCGCCCAGGGCGGACACCACCGCGGAGAGCCGCGGCGACTCGCGCAGGGGCCGGTACGCGGCGCGCTCCAGCACCACGCCCACCACGGCGACGAGCCCCATCACCATCGCCGCCAGCACCAGGATGCCGAGGGCGAGGCCGAGGCGGTCCTGGAGCATGAACGAGGTGAGGAGCGTCAGCCCCAGGTAGGCGCCGTAGGTGAACAGGTCGCCGTGCGCGAAGTTGATGAGCTTCAGCACGCCGTAGACCATGGTGTAGCCGAGCGCGATGAGGGCATAGATGCTCCCCACCGCGAGGCCGTTGGTGAGCTGCTCGAGAAATTGCTCCATGGGTCCCTCCCCCTCTCCCCCGCGGCGCGGGGGAGAGGGAGGGGTGAGGGGGCTGGGCTCAGCTACTTCTGCAGCACGAAGCCGCCGTCCTTGTCCACCTTGTAGACGCGGTACAGCTCGCCGACGCGGTCGCCCTTGGCGTTGAAGGCGATCTTGCCGGTGTAGCCCGGGAAGTCCTTGAGGGCTCCCAGGGCGGCGCGGAGCGGCTCACCGCCGGCGCCCTTGGAGGCCTGGAGGGCCGCCACGATCACGCGGAAGCCGTCGCCGGCGAGCACGCCGTAGATCGACTGCGGGGCCTCCCCGTACTTCTTCTGGTAGCTCACCACGTAGGCCTTGGCCTCGGGCGTGTCGAGGTCCTTCGGCACGGGCGGCGAGAGGAACTGGAAGCCCTCGGCGGCCTCCTTGCCGGCGATCTTCACCAGGTCGGGGTTGTTGATGGCGTCGCCGCCGATGAACGGCACCTTCCAGCCCATCTGCTTCTTCTGCTTCAGGAGGAGGCCGGCCTCGGGGTAGTAGCCGGTGAAGAAGACGACGTCCGGCCCGGCCGCCTTGAGCTTGGTGAGGATCGCCGAGTAGTCCTGCTCCTTGGGGGTGAGCGCGTCGAAGAAGACCACGTTCGCCTTCTTGGCCTTGAGGAGCGCGTTGATCTCGTCGGCGAGCCCCTTCGAGTAGGCCGAGCTGTCGTGGAGCAGCGCGATCTTCTTGGCCTTCATCTTCTCCAGCACCATGGCGCCGACCCGGCCCTGCTCGTCGTCGCGCGGGCAGGTGCGCAGGAAGTTCTTGAGCCCCTTCTCGGTGAGGCGCACGGCGGTGGAGCCGTTCGCGATCTGGATGATCCCGGCCTCGT
Source organism: Anaeromyxobacteraceae bacterium (assembly GCA_035519395.1). Taxonomy (GTDB): domain Bacteria; phylum Myxococcota; class Myxococcia; order Myxococcales; family Anaeromyxobacteraceae; genus Anaeromyxobacter. The sequence goes on from DATIWK010000149.1 coordinate 1,621, forward strand.
CGAAGATGTTCTGGGTGGCCTCGGTCACGGCGGAGCCGTAGGTCCCGACCACCGCGACCACGCCCTGGGTGGTGAGCCGCTGCGCCGCGAGCGACGCCGTGCGCGGATCGCCGCCATCGTCCTCAACCACCACCTCGACCTGCTTGCCGGCCACGCCGCCCTTGGCGTTCACCTCGGCCGCGAGCAGCTCGACGTTCTTCTTCATCTCCTGACCCTCGCTGGCCCAGGATCCGGTGATGGGCGCGAGGAGGCCGATCTTGACGGTGTCCGCGCGCGCGGTGCCGAGCGTGCAGAGGCCGAGCGCCAGCGCGAGAATCGCTTTCTTCATGTGGGGCTCCTTTTCGGGTTGCGTGGACTGCTCCTTCGCTGCGGGGACGGACGGCTGAAGCTGCGGGCTACTCCTTCTCGGCCTGGTGCGGGTACTCCACGGCGGTGGGCGGCGCCAGGTTCTCCTTGATGGCGCGCGGCGACACCCAGCGGATCAGGTTCCACATCGAGCCGGCCTTGTCGTTGGTGCCGGAGGCGCGCGCGCCTCCGAACGGCTGCTGTCCGACCACCGCGCCGGTCGGCTTGTCGTTCACGTAGAAGTTGCCGGCGGCGTCCACCAGGGCGCGCTCCAGCCGCTCGACGGCCTTGCGGTCGCGGGCGAACACCGCGCCGGTGAGGGCGTAGGGCGAGGTCGTGTCGCACAGCTCGACCGCCTCGTCCAGCTTCGCGTCCGGGTAGACGAACAGGGTCAGCACCGGGCCGAAGATCTCCTCCTGCATGAGGCGGTGCCGCGGGTTGGTCACCTGCACCACCGTGGGCTCGATGAAGAAGCCCACCGAGTCGTCGCAGCCGCCGCCGGCGAGGATCTTCGCGTCGGCCGAGCCGCGCGCGTGCTCGATGAACTCCCGGATGGTCTCGAACGCGCCCCGGTCGATGACCGCGCCCATGAAGACCCGGAAGTCCTCGACCGGATCGCCGACGCGCAGCGCGGCGACGCGGGCGAGGAGCCGCTCCTTCACCGCCGGCCAGAGGCTCTCGGGCACGTAGGCGCGCGAGGCGGCGGAGCACTTCTGGCCCTGGAACTCGAAGGCGCCCCGGCACAGCGCCGTGGCGAGCGCGTCCACCTCCGCCGAGGGGTGCGCGAAGACGAAGTCCTTCCCCCCCGTCTCGCCCACGATGCGCGGGTAGCCGCGGTAGCGGGGCAGGTTCTCCGCGATGGTGCGCCACATCCCCTGGAACACCGCGGTCGAGCCGGTGAAGTGGATGCCCGCGAACTCCGGGCTGGCCAGGACCGGATCGCCCACGGCGCGGCCCGGCCCGGGGACGAAGTTCACCACGCCCGGCGGCAGCCCCGCCGCCTCGAGGAGCCGGAGGATGTACCAGCCGGAGTAGACGGCCGAGGAGGCCGGCTTCCACACCACGGTGTTGCCCATGATGGCGGGCGCGGTGGGGAGGTTCGCCGCGATCGACGTGAAGTTGAAGGGCGTGACCGCGAAGACGAACCCCTCGAGCGGCCGGTACTCGACCCGGTTCCACACGCCGGGCGAGGAGATGGGCTGCTCCTCCAGGATCCGCTCGCCCCAGGCCACGTTGAAGCGCCAGAAGTCGGCGATCTCGCAGGCCGAGTCGATCTCCGCCTGCGACGGCGTCTTCGACTGGCCGAGCATGGTGGCGCCGTTCAGGGTCGGCCGCCAGGGGCCCGAGAGCAGGTCGGCCGCCTTGAGGAAGACCGCGGCGCGGGCGTGGAAGGGCATCGCCGCCCAGTCGCGCCGGGCGGCGCGGGCGGCGCGGATGGCCGACTCCACCTCGGCCGTGCCGGCCTGGTGCCAGCGGGCGAGCCGGTGCGCGTGCCGGTGGGGGACGCGCGCCTCGGCGAGGCGCCCGGTGCGGACCTCGCGGCCGCCGATCACCAACGGGATCTCGATCTCCTCCCCGGCCAGCTCGCCGAGGCGCGCGCGGAGAGCGCGGCGCTCGGGGCTCCCCGGCGCGTAGGCGAGGACGGGCTCGTTGTGAGGCGGCGGCACTCGGAAGTTTCCCTGGGACATGTCTGGTGTTCTCCGTGGCGGCGGTCGCGGGCTACCCGATGATGAAGTCCTCGCCCGCGGTGTCGCCGCGCTCGAAGCGCTCCAGCGTGAAGCGCTCGAAGATCTCGTCCGGCGCGTCGCCGGCCATCCAGCCGGCCATGAGCTCGGTCACCGCCGGCGCCATCATGAAGCCGTGCCCGACGAACCCCGAGAGCTGGAGGAAGTTCTCGAACCCCGCCGCGCCGAGGATGGGGTTGTTGTCGGGGGTGACGTCGTAGCAGCCCGCCCACTGGCGCATGACCTTGAGGCCGGCGGTGACGGGGGCGCACGCCGAGATGGCGCGCGAGAAGCGCGCCAGGAACCGGAGCGAGGAGCGCATGTCGATCCCGGGCGGCTCGTCGGGATCGCCCATCCCCCCCACGATCTCGCCGCGGAGGCTCTGCGAGAAGTAGAGGCCGCTCCCCAGCACCGACACCATCGGCCCGAGCCAGGGCTTGAGCGGCTCGGTGACCAGGATCTCGTGGCGCTCGGGGTGGTTGGGGAGCTTCACGCCGGCGAGCGCGGCGATCTCCGGGCTCCAGGCGCCGCAGGCGTTCACCACCGTGCCGCAGGCGATGCGGCCGCGGTCGGTGCGCACCGCCCGGATGCGCCGCCCCTCGGTCTCGAACCCGGTGACCTGGGTGAAGGTGAGCACCCGGGCACCGAGCGCCTCCGCCTGCCCGGCGTAGCCCCAGATGAACGGCCAGGGGAAGACCACCGCGTCGTCGGGGTTCCAGGCCGCCGCGAGGAAGCGGCTCGCGTCCAGCTCGGGCACGACCTCGCGCGCCTCGGCCGGCGCGAGGATGCGGGTGCGCATGCCCTGGCTGGCGTGGAGCTGCGCGTTCTTCTCGATCCGCTCGACGAGCTGCGGCGTGGGCGCGAGGAACAGGTACCCGCCGCGGCGGAACCAGGTGTTGATCCCCATCTCCGCCGCGAACCGCTCGCCGATCTCGAGCGAGCGCCGGGCCAGGCGGATCATGGTGGGCGTCGTCCACTGCGCCCGCACCCCGCCGCCGTTGCGCCCCGAGGCTCCCGCGTTCAGGTATCCGCGCTCCAGCAGCACCACGTCGCGGACCCCGCGGCGGCAGAGGTTGTAGGCGAGGCCGAGCCCCATGATCCCGCCGCCCAGGATCACCACGGCGGCGCGCTCCGGCAACGGAGCCGAGGGGCGCGAGGCCCTGGGCGCGGCGCCCGCGGGCGGGACGCCCGACTCGAGGGACAGCGCCTCCGGATCGAGCGAGGCGAGGGCGCCGAGCGGAGTGGGGTGCAGGGGCGGACGGACGGTGAAGGGCGTGACCTCCGCGGGCGTCGCGCCCAGCCGGAGCAGCTCGCGCACCACCAGCGCCAGGCAGGTCTTTCCCTGGCACGGGCCGGTGCCGGCGCCGGTGTAGCGCTTCACCGACTCGAGGTCGCGGTAGCCCAGGTCGTAGGCGCGCCGCACGTCGGCGGGCGTCACGTCCTCGCAGGCGCAGAGGAGGGTCTTAGCCACGCGCCGCCGCCTCCCCGGCCCGCCGGCCGGCCTCGGCCGCCTCCGCGGCGCTGCACGGGCCCGACAGCTCGCCGGCGGCGAAGGCGCCGGGCGCGATCGCGCCGGCCTCGCCGGGCCGGACCCACCACGCCCCGGTCTCGGGGTCGAGCGCCAGCGCCGCGCCCGCCTCCCGCGCCAGCTCGGACGCGGGCGCCCGTGCCGTCGCCACCGCCAGCGTGTCGCACTCGACGCTGCGCCCGCTCTCGAGTTCGAGCCCGGTGAGGCGGAGCCGGCCGCGGCTCCTGGCGACGCCGCCCGCGATCCGCTCGACCGCCATCCCGGCGCCCGCGAGCCGCCGCGCCACCCCCTCGGCCTCGGTGCCGTCCCCGAGCACGGCGGCCCGCTGGCCGGGGACCACGCCGTCCTCGGCGAGCGCGACGGCGAGGCCCCGCGCGCCGTGGATGCCGGGGAGGTCGTTCCCCTCGAAGACCGGCGGCAGCGGCCAGGTCCCGCAGGCCAGCACCAGGCGCGGCGCGCGCGCCAGCCGCAGCCGCTCGTCCCCCTGGACGACCGCGGCCTGCCACTCGCCATGGGCGGGCCAGACGCCCAGCACCGCGGCCGCCGTCGCGACCTCGCCGCCCGCACGGCCCAGGGCCGCCTCGACCTCTCGCGCCCACCGGAGCGGCGGATCCCCGGGCAGCTCCAGGCGGCACCGCAGCCGGCCCCCCGCCGCGCGCTCGCGCTCGGCGAGGAGCACGCGCCGGCCGGCACGCGCCAGCGACTCGGCGGCCCCCAGCCCCGCCGGGCCCGCGCCCACCACCAGCGCGTCGAAGCGCTCCTCCCGCGCCGGAGGCCACGGCGCCGGCGTGCGATCGGGCAGCTGCCCCAGGCCGGCGAGCTGCCGGGACGCGCCCACCGCGATCTTGTTCGCGAGCTGGCTCCAGGTGGCGAGGTGGTGGTGGTCGATGCCGTCGGGCGCGAGGAGGTCGATGGCGCCCAGCAGGTCGTGGGCGGCGCTCCCCAGCGCGTTCTGCGTCTCGACGGCGAGGCCGTCGCGGCACGGGGCCCGGCAGGCGCGCACGTTGGGGACGCCGTCCACCCGCATCAGGCACGAGGCGCAGGAGCCGGCGAGGCAGAAGGCGCCGCGCGGCCGGTGGTACTTGCTGCTGCGGCCCAGGAGCGGGCGCCCCGCCGCGAGCAGCGCCGAGACGACGCTCTCGCCCGCGCGCGCGGGCACGCGGTCGCCGTCCACGACGATGGTGCAGTCGGGCGCGAACTGGGGATCGGCGAGACGAGGCATCTCTCAATCCTGCCGACGGGGTCGAGGAGTCCGGGAACGACGCGTCCAGAAGCCGGCGAGCGGTCGCTCGCGATGCTGCCCTCGCGACCGGTCCGGCGCGCATCATAGGAGATCCCGCGGCGGAGGGAAGCGCGTTCGTTGGGCCTCACAGGGACGGGCCGCGGCCTGCCGCAGCGCGGCAAGCCGGCCCGCGCCGCGGGGAAACGCGAGGCCTTTGGCCCGCCTCGGCGCACGCCGCCGGGCCGCCACCGCAGGCGGGCTGTCATCGCCGCCATCCGCCTCGATCTCCTCCCGATGGAGCGGACGCCCATCGGGACCCTTCTCCCCGGGGCGTTCGTCGCGGCGGCCCTCGCGCACCTCGTCGGCCGCGGCGGCGCCGACTCCTCGTGAACGGTCCCCCTGGACAAGGAACCGCCGTTCGGGTTTCCTTCGCGTCCGGGAGGATCACCATGAAACGACTTGCCGGCCTCGCTTGCGCGGTCGCCCTCGCCGCGGCGTTCCCCGCCGCCGCCCAGACTGGCGTCGCCCCGCCCGCGCCGAACGGATGGATGCTCGGCCTCCGCATCGGCTACTCGATCCCCATGGGCAACTTCGCCGACACCAACTCCGGGACGGGGAAGCTGAGCGACGAGTTCAGCGGCCAGATCCCGTTCTCGTTCGACCTCGGCTACCGGTTCGCGCGGCAGTACGCCCTGGGCGCGTACCTTGAGGTCGGCTACCCGTTCATCGTCAAGACGGGCAGCGGCCTGGCGGCGACCGAGTGCCACGTGCCCGGTGTCAGCTCCTGCTCCGGCAACGCCTCGGTGCGCGCCGGGCTCGAGTTCCTGTACGACTTCCTCGCCGACGGGCAGTTCCGGCCCTGGGCGGGGATCGGCGCCGGCTACGAGCGGATCGGCTACGAGCTCAAGGACTCGTCGGGCGGCAGCGCGAGCGTCTCCTACAGCGGCTGGGAGTTCCTGAACGTCCAGCTCGGGGGCGACTACGTCGTCACGCCGAAGTTCCGCGCCGGTCCATACCTCCTCCTGAGCGTCGGCCAGTACGACGCCGTCTCGATCTCGAGCGGTGGCGAGAGCGTCGGCACCGTGACCATCGCCAGCAAGCAGGTTCACGAGTGGCTCCAGCTCGGCGTGCGTGGCCGGTTCGATCTCTAGAGGAGGCGGATCACACCTCCCCACACCGGGTCGCGGAGACGTGACGCCGCGCACGCCGGCGCCGCGCGATTCCGGGTACGCTCGGCGATGAATGATCCGGCGTCCGGCTCCGTCGAGAGCAAGGCCGCCTTCCGCCACGCCAGGAGGAGAACGATGACCCGCACCGCCCTCGCCGCCCTGCTGCTCGCGGCGCTCCCCGCAGTCAGCCGTGCCCAGCCGCGCCCGCCGGTCGCCGAGGATCGGCAGGACCTGCACCAGGATCGGCGCGCCCTGGCCGACGACTGGCGCGATCTCGCCTGGCTCGAGCAGCTCGTCGGCCGGTTCGACGCCGCCCGCGCGGCCCGCGACCACCGGGCGCTCCTCGCAGTCGAGGACGAGGTCGCCCGCGCCCTGGACCGCGAGGTGCACGAGCAGCGCGCGGAGCTGGACAGGGACCGCGAGGAGGTCCGGGGCGACGAACTCCGCGACGATCGCCGCGACGAGCACCAGGACCGCCGCGCCCTCCACGAAGACCGCCACGCGCTCGAGCGCCTGAAGCAGCTGCGCGGGGAGTTCGCGATGGTGCGCGGCCGGATGGACCGGCGCGGGCTCGACAAGGCGCGGGCGCTGCTCGGCGAGCTGACGGAGCTGGCGCGGCGCGAGGTCCGCGAGGACCAGCGCCGCGTGGGCCAGGATCGCCGCGACCTGCACCAGGACGCCGGCCGCTGAAGCGAGGGGAGCCGCCGCGGCGGCTCCGCCCTCTCCTCCCGGCCGTCACTCTCCGGGCGCGACGTCGTAGACGACGGCGCCCGGTTCCGTCGCCAGCTCCACGTAGGCGAGGTCGCCCTCCGGGAAGTGCCACACGGCGCGCCCGTGCGTCCACAGCGGGCGCCCGCCTGCCACGCCTCGACGGCGAACCACCCGCCGTCCGCACGGCGCAGCAGCGCGGACAGGATCGCGGTGCGCCACCCGCCGCCGGTGGATCAGCGCTCCCGTCCGGAGAGCAGCGGGCCAGCCGCCTCGATGAACGGCCGGGCCGCCGCGGCGTACCGCGCCCGCCGCTCCCGGAGCTCCTGCACGAGCTCGAGGCCGGTGCGGTCGCAGGGGGGGAGCGCGACGTCGCTCGCGCCGAGCGGCGAGACGCGCTCGCCCCAGCGAACCACGTGCGCGCACCAGGTCAGCCCCGCGCCGAAGGCGGGGAGGAGGAGCAGCGCGCCGGGCGCCACCCGGCCCTCCTCGAGCGCCTCGACGAGCGCCACCGGGACGGTCGCCGCGGACATGTTCGCGTAGCGGTGCACGTTCACGAAGACCTTCTCCGGCGCGACGCCGAGGCGCTTGCCGACCGCGTCGATGATGCGCCGGTTCGCCTGGTGCGGCACGACCAGGTCCACGTCCGCGACGACCTTCCCGCACCGCGCCAGGGCCTCGACCCCGGCACCCGCCATGCCGAGCACGGCGCGCTTGAAGATCTCCTGGCCGTCGAAGGTCCAGCGGGTGAACCCGTAGGGCAGCCCCAGGTTCGCGTAGCGGGCGCCCACCCCCCGGATGTCGAGGATCTCGCGCACCTCGCCGTAGCAACCCAGCCGCTCCGCGAGGATCCCCTCCTCCCGGCTCGTCCCCTCGAGCACCACGGCGCCGCAGCCGTCGCCGAAGAGGACGGCGGTGTTCCGGTCCTCCCAGTCGAGGAACGGCGTGGGCACCTCGGCGCCGATCACGAGGGCGGTGCGGATCGCGCCGGTGCGGATGAGCGCCGTGGCGGCGGAGAGGCCGTAGAGGAAGCTGGTGCAGGCGGTGTTGAGGTCCATCGCGCCCGCGCCGGAGGCGCCGAGCCGCTTCTGCACGCCGGAGGCGACGTTGGGCGCCAGCTCGTCACCGAGCGTGCTGCCCGCCACGATCAGGTCGAGCGCCCGGGGCTCGAGGCCCGCGCAGGCGAGCGCCCGCGCCGCGGCCACGTGGGCCAGCGCGCCCAGCGGCACGTGCGAGACACGCCGCTCGCGCATCCCCGTCCGGCTGAAGATCCAGTCGTCGCCGGTGTCGAGGAAGGTGGCGAGGTCGTCGTTGGTCAGCACCGCCGGCGGCAGGCACTTTCCCCAGCCGGTGATGGCAGCGTGCGTCATCGATCCGCCTCCGCGAGAGGCGGCGACCGTATCAGATCCGGCCGGGCGCCGGGGCGCCCCGCGCGCTCACACCATGGCGGCGCTGCGAGGATCGAACAGCCGCGCCGCGTCGGGGGCGATGCGCGTGAACCGAACGCCCATGCGGCCGCGGACGTTGAGGTGCCAGGCGCCGCGCGCCACCCAGGCGATCACGCCCTCGAACGGGACCGGCTTGCCGTCCACCTCGATGGCGCCCTCCACCGCGGTGCGCGGCGGCAGGACGCGCATCACCTCGGTGCAGAACCCCCCGCCGGAGACGTCGGTCGTGTACGCCGAGATCGGTCCGAGCTTCACGCGGTACCGTCGCCGCTTGCGTCCGCTCACCCTCATCTCCTGCATGGCGGCTCTCCCCGCATCCTAGGGCTTCACGAAGCGGACCGTCGTGCGCGACCAGTCGGGCGCCGCACGGCCGCGCGAGCGGAGCGACCCTTCCATCGTCGCGCGGCGCCCCGCAGTCAGGAACAGGTCCGGGAAGTCGCCGCGGTGGTCCGCACAGAGGTGGACCGGCAGCGGCACCTCCGACACGCGCACCGTCTCGCACTGGGCCATCTGCAGCACGGGCGTCCACGGCGCCGGCTCCCGGCAACCCTTCACGCAGCACGTGCTCGCCACTCGCAGCGGATTGAAATCCGCCGCCGGTTCGGTCGGCATCGCAGTCGTCTCCCCGCCGTCGCGCGCCACGCTCCGTCCCGAGCGCCCACCCGGTCGACGCGCCGGGCGGCTCCTCTGTTGTCGTTTAATCACGGGACAGGCGCCCCGCAACCGGACGCCCCGGTCGCGTCAGCCCCGTGCGCGCACCGCGGCGCCTCTACACCGCGAGCACGTAGTCCCCGGCGGTGAGCGCCTCCTCCTCCTCCGGCGCCTTCGGCTCCACGGCGTAGAGCTTCTCGCGCGGCGACATCACCACCGCCTTCAGGTGCTCGGCGGTGCGCGTGCGGCGCTCCTTCTCGATGGCCCTGGGATCGACCTCGACGAACTTCTCGTCGGGCGTGATCTTGAAGAGCGGCTGGCCCTTCTGCACCACCGTCCCGTCCGTGCCGGTCATGATGACCTTGTCGATCGTGCCCGCGAACGGCGCGCGCACGGTGTTGAACATCTTCATGACCTCGATGATGTAGAGCGGCGTCCCCTTGTCGAAGTGCTGCCCCTCGCTGACGAAGGGGGGACGGCCCGGCGCCTCCTGCCGGTAGAACATGCCGCCGTACGGCGCCACCAGCTCGTCCGCCTTGGTGGAGGGCGGCGGCACCAGCACCTTCTTCATGCGCGCCTGCAGCTCGGGGTCGTGCAGGTGCTCGGGGATGACCACCTCGAGGCTCGGCTCCACGCGGAAGTCGAAGAACCTCACCCTCTCGGCCAGCATGAAGAGCAGCCCGAGCAGCTCGTTCCCCGCCTCGAAGCCGAGGTGCGCGGCGCGGATCTTCGCCCAGGTCTCGGCGCCGTAGCCGCCCTGCGGCGCCTCGCTCTTCAGGATCTCGGCGAGCTTGTAGAACTCCTCGCGGCGCAGGCCGAAGGTCTTGCGCAGCTCGACGTAGAAGCGGATGGAGCGCTGCAAGAGCTCGTTGTCGTGCTCCCAGATCACCTCGGCGGCGGGCCTCCTCGGATCCCACGCCATGTCGAGGTACTCGTAGGTGTCGTTGATCACGCCGAGCGGGTTGCGGATCCAGACCACCTTGGCGTTCTCGACCCGGTAGTTCTTGCGGTTGAGCGAGAGCCAGCCGGCGAGCAGGTGCGGCTCCTCCAGGAGCCGGTCGATGATCCGGGTGAGGAGCGTGGCCTTCCGGTCGATCACCTCGCCCATCGCCTTCGCGGCCGTCGGGTCGCCCGGGCTCTCCGCCGCGATCTGCGCCGCGTAGTGCTTCTTCGTCTCGGCCAGGGCGTAGGCCACGTCGAGCTTGTTCCCCTCGTCCTTGAGGAGGCCGACCAGGGTCAGGTAGGGCACCACGAACCGGGTGGTGGGCTTCGCCATCACGTTCTGCCCGATGAACCAGTTCACCAGGCCGTAGTGGAACTGGAGGTTGGTGGCCAGGTTCACGCCGCGCAGGCTGGTCTTGGCGAGCACCTTGGCGAGGTGCCGGTAGCTGGCGAGCCGGTCGTCACCCTTGGTGAGCAGGAGGGCGATGTTCGAGTCGTAGGCACCCGCCACCCGGTAGCGCATGAACATGCCGGTGTCGGGGTTGGGCAAGCTGATGCCCTGGTCGTCGCGGATCTCGCCCTCGATGGGGGCCGCCCAGAAGCGGATGAGGCCGCCGGCGTGGGGCGAGAGGGACGCGTCGGTGGCGTTGAGCCGCGCCTCCACCGAGGCGGGGAAGCGGGCGATGCGCTCGGGCCTGGGCAGCCGCTCCTTGTGCCGCGCCAGCAGCGCCATCGCCTCCACCAGCGACTCGACCACGAACGAGTCCTTGGGGTCGGCCGGGTTGGTGAAGCGGAGCGCGTAGCAGAGCTCCGTCACCCGGTGCTCCACCTGGATGCGGGTGTTGACCTCCATGAAGTAGTAGCGGTCCCGGTCGACGATGCACTCGAACGTCGAGGCCGAGTCGAGCCCCACCGCCGCGCCGAAGCGCGCCGCGTCGTCCTCCATCCGCCTCAGGATCTCGAGGTCCGTCTGGAGCGCCTTCACCTCGGCGGCCTTGCCCGCCTTCTCCGCCCGGGCGATGGCGGCGGCCAGCCCCTCCTGCGTCACGGACACCTCGAGCAGCTTCTGCTCGTGCATCTGGAGCGAGCAGTCGCGGCCGCCCAGGGAGACGCACCACGTGCCGTTGCCGAGGAGCTGGATCTCGTTGTGGCGCGTCTGCTCGATGTTGAGCTCGATGAGGACGTTCTTGTTGTCCCCCACGCCGGTGGCCTTCACCTCGTTCAGGACCTCGCGGGTCATGGCCGGCGCCTCGGCGGCGGCCTCGGCCACGAGCCGGGCGTCGGGGTTCTTGGCGGTGAGCAGCGAGGCGCCCAGGATACGCTGGCCCTTGCCGCCGCCGCCGCCGATGGCCTTGAGGCGCACGCGGCTGTTCGGGTACTTCTCGAACATCGCCTGGACCTCGCGCTGCACCTGCGCGCCCAGCTCGTCGATGGTGATGAGGTCGATGCCCTTGGTGTAGGACGCCATGAGGACGTGGTCGGCGAGCGACTCGAGCGGCAGCTTCTCGTTCCCCGCCACCTTCGGATCCAGCGCCAGGCGCTCCTTCTCGGCCAGCGCCAGCAGCTCCTTGCGGGTCCGGTGCTTCGCCAGGAGGGTGCGCGCCGTGACGTCGTTCACGCCCGGCGTGGTGGAGACCTTCACCTCCAGGGCAGTGCGCTTCGCCTCGTCCTTCTTCCCGGCGCGCGCCTGGGTCATCGAGTTCGGCCCGATGAACTTGAGGCCGGCCCGCTCGACGGTGGCGACGAACTCCTCGTCCTCCGCCATGAAGCCGTACCCGGCGAACACCGAGTCGTAGCCGTTGTCCTTGGCGATCTGGACGATCTGGTTCATCCGCTCGACGCGCTCCTCCTTGGTGGCCCCGCTGTAGTCGGGGACGCGGTGCACCCCGGTCGTGTCGGTGAGCTGGCGCAGCTCGGGCGCGAGCGCGTTCGGGTAGACGATCGAGTCCTTCTCGGAGAGGAGGATGCCGTAGTGCTTCATCCCCATCTCCTCGAAGACGTCCATCGCCTCCTTGCGGATGGGGCCGCGGCACACGATGAGCGGCTTCAGGTCCTCGCACGCGAAGGACCGGACCCACTCCGACGCCGACCGCGAGAGACGGCGCTCGCGGTGCGTGAGCGGGTTGTTCTGGTACCAGTCGAGGGTGGCAGCCATGGTCGCTGTGTCTCCAGTCTCGGGGCGTCGCACCGGGCGGGCCGCTAGTGGAACTCGCGCTGCGGGCCGGTCATCGGCGACGGCTTGTAGTGGCGGAGCAGGAAGTGGAGGTTCTTGCCGAGCACCTCGCGGAGGTCGGTCGGCATCACGATGGAGGAGATGGAGCCGAGCGCCAGCCCTTCCTTCGGGTTCATCAGCTCCTTCTCGTACCGGCGGTTGAGCGCAGCCTCCTGCTGCTTCAGCCACTCGGACGCCTCCTTCTCGGCGTCCTTCTTCGCGGCGGCCGCGTCGGTTCCGGCGGCGGCGCGCTGCTCGACCCCCTTCTTCACCAGCTCCTGCGCCTGGCCGCGCATCTTGCGCAGCTCGTCCTTGTAGACGAACTCCTTGCCGGCGGGCCCCATCACCGCGAGGCGCGTGGTGGGGAGGGCCAGCACCAGGTCGGCGCCGGTCGGGTAGTTGTTGTAGGACGCGTAGGCGCCACCGAAGGCGTTCCGGAGGATGAGCAGGATGCGCGGCGTCCGCACGTCTACGATGGCGTCGAGCATGGAGCGGCCCGCCTGCACGATGCCGCGCGCCTCCTGCTCGCGGCCGGGGAGGAAGCCGGTGGTGTCCTCCATGAAGATGATGGGGATGTTGTAGATGTTGCAGAAGCGGACGAACCTGGCGATCTTCACCGCGGAGTCGCAGTCGATCTGGCCGGAGGCGACGGCGCTGTTGTTCGCGACGAAGCCGACCACGTGGCCGCCGACGCGTCCGAAGGCGGTCACCACCTCCCGGGCCCGCTCCGGCTGCATCTCGAAGTAGTCGCCGTAGTCGCAGACCGCCTGGATGATGATCGACACGTCGAAGGGGGTGTTGAACCCGGTGGGCGAGTTGAAGGCCTTCTTGAGGAGCGTGTTGATCTCCCAGGTCTTGCGGTCCATGGGATCGCTCGTCTCCTGGAAGGGCGCCAGCACGGCGTTGTTGTCGGGGAGGTAGGCGAGGAGCCGCAGCGCCTGGCGCAGCGCGGCCAGCTCGTCCATCACGGTGAGGTCGGCGACGCCGGAGGCGCCGTGGACCTTGGGCCCGCCCAGCTCCTCGGGGGTGATGTCCTCGCCGAGCACCGACTTCACCACGCCCGGGCCGGTGAGGCCGAAGAAGGTGTCGTTCGGCTGGATGACGAAGCTGCCCTGGCGCGGCAGGTAGGAGCCGCCGCCGGCGTTGAAGCCGAACATGCACATGATCGACGGCACCACGCCGCTGATCTTGCGGAGCGCGGTGAACGCCTCGGCGTAGCCGTCCAGGCCGCCCACGCCCGCGGGGACGTAGGCGCCGGCGCTGTCGTTCATGCCGATGAGCGGGATCCCCTTCTCGCCCGCGAGGCGGAAGAGGCGCGCCAGCTTCGAGCCGTTGGTGGCGTCCATCGAGCCGGCACGGACCGTGAAGTCGTGGCCGTAGCAGGCGACGTCGCGCCCGCCCACGTTCAGCACCGCCGTCACCAGCGAGGCGCCGTCGAGGTTCTTGCCCCAGTTCTGGTAGAGGACGATGGGGTCCTTGTCGGTGAGGACGCGGATCCGCTCCCACACCGTCATGCGCTTCTTGGCGTGCTGCTTCTCGATCTGCTCGATGCTGACGGAGTGGACGGGGCGCTGGATGAGGTCGTACCCCTCCTTCATCGCGTCCTCGTAGCCGCCGGTGGCGCGGGAGATCTCGCCCGGGATGGTGAACTCCACCTTCTCCGGCGGGTCGAGCGGGTTCGTCAGGATCGGCTTCAGCGCCTTCGTCGACATGCGGTCGTTCCCTCGGGCGGTGGCGGTGGTTCGCGTGCTGCGAAGCGTGCGCTCCCCGGCTGCCCGCCGTCGGCGGACAGCGCGCGGAGAAGGGCCGGCGAAAAGGGGTGGATTCTGTCAAGCCGCGGCGGTCCGGGCAAGGCCCAGCGTGAGTAGGAAACAGGCCGTGGCGACGCGCTGCGCGCCCAAGGCGCAGTGCGTCGTACGCCGCCCCGAAGTGGAGCGGAGCGGGCGATGAAGCCACCCGGCTCGCTCGTCCCGGGCGCGGCGCCCGCGAGGTCCAGGGACGCCGGCGCCGGCACGTCCGACGCCCCCGCTACACTGGCCGTCCAGCCAGGAGGACGCCATGGACGTCGCCACGACCATCCTGCTCGCAGCGCTCCTCGCCGCCGCCGTGGGGCTCGCGGCCGCGCTGCCGCGGCGCACCGCCGCCGCGCTCTCGGCGGCGCTCGGCGCCCGCCTCGACGCGCTCGATCGCGCCCTGGAGCGGCTCGACCGCACCGCGCGGGGCGACTCCGCCCAGGCGCGGGCGGAGGCGGCGCGCGCGGCGCACGAGCAGCGCACGGAGCTGGCCCAGGCGCTGAGGCAGCTCGGGGACTCGAGCGAGCGGCGGCTCGCGGCGCTGCGCGACACGGTGGACGGCCGCCTGGAGCAGATCCAGAAGGACAACGCGGCGCGCCTCGAGCAGATGCGCGCCACCGTGGACGAGCGGCTGCAGGGGACGCTGGAGGCGCGCCTGGGCGAGTCGTTCCGCCTCGTGTCGGAGCGGCTCGAGGCGGTCCAGCGCGGGCTGGGCGAGATGCAGACGCTCGCCACCGGGGTGGGAGATCTGAAGAAGGTGCTCTCGAACGTGAAGGTCCGGGGCACCTGGGGCGAGGTCCAGCTCGGCGCCCTGCTCGCGCAGGTCCTCTCGCCCGCGCAGTACGCGAGCAACGTCCAGACGCGGGACGGCTCCGCCGAGCGGGTCGAGTTCGCCGTCCGCCTCCCCGGCGGCGAGGGCGAGGACGACCGCGAGGTGCTGCTGCCCATCGACGCCAAGTTCCCGCAGGAGGACTACCTGCGCCTGGTCGAGGCGGCGGAGCGCGGCGACGCCGACCAGGTCGAGGCGAGCGGAAAGCTGCTCGAGGCGCGGGTGCGCGGCTGCGCCCGCGACGTGCACGACAAGTACCTGAACCCGCCCCGCACCACCGACTTTGCCATCCTCTTCCTCCCCACCGAGGGGCTCTACGCCGAGGTGGTGCGCCGCGCCGGCCTGGTCGAGGCGCTGCAGCGCGACCTCAAGGTCTCGGTGGCCGGGCCGAGCACGCTCACCGCGCTCCTCAACTCCCTGCAGATGGGGTTCCGCACCCTCGCCATCCAGCGGCGGTCGAGCGAGGTGTGGCAGGTCCTCGGCGCGGTGAAGACGGAGTGGGGCCGCTTCGGAGACGTGCTCCAGAAGGTGGAGCGAAAGCTGGGCGAGGCGTCGCGCACGCTCCACGAGGTGGAGACACGCCGCCGCGCCATCGACCGGAGGCTCCGGGACGTCCAGGAGCTGCCCGCCGCCGACGCCGCGGCGCTCCTGCCAGCGCCACCGGTCGGCCTCCAGCCGGTGCCCGACGACGCGGAGGCGGGCACCGGGTGAAGGGTGGTTTCCCCTCTCCCCCGGTGAACGAGGGCGTCGTTCTCCCTCTCCCACCGCCCCCGCGGGGAGAGAGGGAAGATGCGTGCCGTGTCGCCAGCGCGGGAGATGGGGGTGGCGACTGCGCGCCGGAGGTGACCCCGGTAACCCCGGTGCAGGGAGGTTCCTCGCGGCCATCGCCGCGGACGGCCACGCCGGCGACGCTCAGTAGCCGCCGCCCCCACCGCCGCCTCCTCCGCCGCCACCGCCGAACCCGGGGGGAGGCATCGCCGGCTGCGCGGCGGGATCGATGGTGATGGTCGGGTTCGCCGGGATCATCATGCTCGTGTGGACCTTGCAGAAGTACGGGATCACCGTGCCCGTCGCGACGGAGCTCGGCATGGAGAAGCTGGCGCTCCCGGTGAAGGTCCCGGTGTCGAACGAGACGGGCCCGACCGCGCCGTTCACGAAGTCGCCGGGGTTGGTCTCGCTCGTCGCCGTGTGCGCGATGCCGTCCCCGTTCAGCACCGTCACGGTCGCGCCGGGCGGAACCGCCAGGTTCGAGGGAGCGAAGGTCTGGCTCGCGATGGTGATGTAGAACCCGGGGCCCAGCGGCTGCTGCGATTTGCTGGCCGATCCACAGGCGGCCGCCAGCGCGCCCGCCACCGCCACCGCCATCCTCCTCGTCGCTGCGTCGCGCATGTTGCCTCCGAGTGGCCCCGCGCTGCGCGTGTCGGGCGCGGGCGCCGATGCCTGATTCGATGCTCGGGATGGGTGGGGGTTTCGGCGCCGCCCCGCCGGGGCAGGCCCGGTTGGCCGCGCGCGCTACCGGCCGGAGACGTAGGTCGGCACCTGCACGCTGCTGGCCGACGCGCCGGCGCCGATCTGGCCGCGCTCGTTGTCGCCCCAGCACTGGACGCCGCCGTCCGTGCGGAGCGCGCAGGTGTGCTCGTACCCGGCGGTCACGGCCGCGATGCCGGTGAGCGGCGTGGTGACCTTGCCGCGGGCGGTCCGTCCGCCGGAGAGCTGGCTGCTCAGGTTGGCGCCGAAGCAGACGACGCCGCCCGTGGAGCTCTCCACCGCGCAGGTGTGCTCGTTCCCGCCCGCCGCCGAGGTGAACGAGACGGCGGTCAGCGGCGGCACGAGCTGCGGGGTGTTCACGAAGTCTCCGAACGACGCGACGCCGTTCGCCTGGCCGTTCGAGTTCGATCCCCAGCACCACAGCTCGCCGCTCGAGGCTCCGCTCACGACCGCGCACGAATGTGCCGCCCCCGCGGCGACTGCGGTCACGCCCGAGTTGATGGCCGTTTGCGGCCTCGCCTGGTTGGTGTTGCTGCCGTCGCCCAGCTGCTTCGATCCGTCGGCGCCCCAGCACAGCGCCTGCGAGCTCACCACCGCGCAGGTGTGCCGGTCTCCCACGGAGAGGCCCGCGGGCGTGGTCGTGATGCCAGACGTCTGCACGGGCACGTGGCTCTCGACGAACGAGTCGTTCCCGAGCTGGCCGGACTCGTTCGAGCCCCAGCACTTCACGCCCGTCGGGACCAGCGCGCAGGTGTGACCGTAGTATGTGGACGGCGCGGGAGGCGTCTCGGCGACCTCTCCGCCGCCGGCGGCGATGGCGGTCGCGCCCGTGAGCCCGCTCACCTGGACCGGGCTGGTGCGGCCGATCGTCGAGCCGTCGCCGAGCGAGCCCGTGGTGTTGTCGCCCCAGCACCACACCGCACCCGCGGTGCCGACCACCGCGCAGGTGTGCACGTACCCGGCGGCGACGGCGCTGGCGGTGTCGGGGAGCGCGACCGGCACGGGAACGGAGCTGTCCAAGGTGCCCCCGTCGCCGAGCTGCCCGTGCTCGTTCGCGCCCCAGCACTTCACGGAGCCGTCGTCGAGCAGCGCGCAGGTGTGGGCCCACCCCGCGGAGACCGCCCGGGCACGCACGCAGGCGTTCCCGCTCCGGAGCCAGCCGGGATCGCACTCGAACGTGCAGGCGTGCGCGACGCAGGCCGGCCCGGCGTTCGCGGGCGGCTGCGCGCTTGCGGAGCAGTCGGCGCAGGAGCCTCCGCAGTGCTGCCCGTCCTCCGCGAAGCAGAGCGCGCCGCAGGCCACCTGCGAGGCCGCGCAGTTGTTCAGCAGGGCGGGGTCGGCGTTGTGATCGAGCAGCGTGTCCGAGCAGGCGGCGCCGGCGAGCGCCAGCGCGGCGAGGCCGGTCCGGAAGACGGAGTGGTCGGCGCCGGGCCTCATCTAGAACCCCCAGAGCGCCATGACGGAGAGCGACGCGGCCGGGCGTACCGTCTCGTGGGAATTGACGCGCAGGACCTGGGCGCCCGCGGTCGCGTCGAGGCCGACGCGCACCGCCCCGACCGGCGCGGTCGCCATGGCCGCGCCGCCGGCCCAGAAGATGTCCGACCCGAAGCTCCGCCGGTCGGCGAGCCGCTGCCACGCATAGCCCCAGCCGACCTCGGGACCCGCCTCCACCAGGATCCGCGAGGCGTTGAGCGGGTAGAGCGCTGCCACCGCGCCGCCCACGTAGGCGAGATCGTACCGGACGCCCGCGTCGTCGACCGACTTGCCGAGGTAGTCGAGCCGGACGCGGACGCCCAGCGGGCCGACCTCCTTGCGGACGCCCAGCTGCACGGCCGGGGCGAAGCCGAAGTTCGGAAGGCCGATCGACTGGGCGCCGAAGCCGGCGAAGAGCAGCCCGGGCTTGGGGCCGCCCTTGGAGCGCGCCAGCTCGTAGCGGGTGGGCGCCAGCGGCGGCAGCAGCTCCGTGGCGCCGCGGTCGAGGACGAGATCGGCGGCGGCGCGCCCCTCCAGCGCGCGCCGCTCCACCCGGTAGCGCCCCGCCGGGAGCGCGAGGGTGACGGCCCTCTCGCCGGCCGCCACCTCGGCCAGGATCGACATGGGGCCGCGCAGCACGTAGGTGGCGCCCGGATCGCGCGGGAGCACCAGGCGCGCGTCGGCGCGGCGCAGGTCGGAGAGGACGACGTCGCCGCGCCCCGACATCCTGAACTCGTAGGTGGCGTGCTGCGCGCCGGTCGCGGTCGAGACCGTCCCGGCGAGCGTCTGGGCCGCCGTGTAGCGGAAGGCCTCACCCAGCGTGACGAGGCCGTCGCCGTCCGCGTCGCCCGCCCCGCGCAGCGCGACCTCCAGGTGATGGGTGAAGAAGCTGCCGCCGATGGCCGCCGACTCCTGGGCGGCCTCGCCCACCGCGGTGGAGGCGACGAAGGCGGTGCCGCGCACGCTGTCGTCGCTGGGGAGGGGGAAGTCGAGCGCGGTGGAGGCGGTGGCCCCCTTCACCTGGGTGAGGAGCCCGGCCTCGCAGGCGTCCACGATGGCGACCTTGGCGTCCGCCGAGGTGCCGGCCACCAGCGCGCGCAGCTCGTCGAACGAGAGCCGCTCGTCGCCCAGCTCGATCCCGCCCGAGGCCGCGTGTCCGGAGAAGTAGAAGACGAGGAGCGGGTGCTCGCCGGCGCGCCGCGCCTGGGCCATCCGCGTCTCGGTGGCGGCCAGCGCCTCCCGGATCCTCCCCGCGCCCGTGGCACGGAGGAGCAGGACGCGGTCGTCGGCGAAGTCGCCCAGCTCCACCAGCGTCCGGCGGAACCGCTCCGCGTCCTGCTCCGCGAACCACAGCCGCGGGCGCCCCGCGCTCCCGGTGTTGTTCCCCACCACCACCGCGAACCGCGCCGCCGCCGCCAGGGCGGGGACGGGCGCGAGCAGCGCGAGGGCGAGGAGGAGGCGCTTCACGGCCGTTTCTCGAGGAGGAGCGTGTCCTGGGCGGCGTCGGCGGGCAACCCCTGGATGGCACGCGCCCCGCGCACGCGGGCGTCGCCGCCCGCCGCGGCCGCGAGGGCCGCCCCCGCGACGCGATCGAAGGGCAGCGGGGTCGCCGAGCAGACCGCGAAGATCCGCTCCGGCCCGGCGCGGCCGTCCAGCACCGCGCCGCCCGGCAGCGGCCCCGCCCCGGGCACCTGGCCGGCCTCGCCCGTGGCGGGAAAGAGCCGGGACACGGTGCCGGAGGCGTCCACGGAGAGGACCCAGAGGCGGCAGGCCCCCCGCGGCCGAACCTGGAAGCGCAGCGCGGCGCCGGCGGGGACCACCTCGCCGTCCGTCGCGGCCCTCGCCCCCTCGACGGTCTGGACGAAAACGGAGAGCGCGAGCGGGCTGCCCTTGGAGCCGACGTAGTCGGCCGGCGGGCGCGCCACCAGCAGGACCGCCGCGGCGGCGGCCGCCGAGAGGGGCACCGCGGCGAGGAGCCAGGGGCGCAGCGGGCGGCGCCCCCGGGCGCGCTCCACCACCGCGTCCACCGTGGCAGGGAAGACCTCGCGGCGGAACTCCTCCCCGATGCGGTTCATCTCCGCCAGGCGCCCCGCGCAGCGCGGGCAGGCGGCGAGGTGGCCCGCGAGCGGCGAGCGCGCCGGCTCGAGGAGGTGCATCTCCAGATCCAGATCCGAAGGGCAGCGCGTCATGACTCGCTCCCGGCGAGGAACGACCTCGCCCGCTCCAGGAAGCGCGCGAGCTTGCGGTGGACGGTTCGCCGCGAGATTCCGAGCGCGGCCGCCAGCTCCTCGTGCTCCATGCCGTCCACCAGGATCCCCACCGCGACCGCCTGGGTCTGCACGTCGAAGCGGGCCAGGACCTCGTGCGCGAGGCGCCGCTCCGGAAACGGCTCGGGTGGGCTGGGGACGAGCTCCAGCTCCGCCCCGGCGCTCCCCTCACCCCGGCGCCGCGCGTCGCGCCGGGCGTTGAGGCAGTGGTTGGTCGCCACCCGGTAGATCCAGGGAAGCGCGGTCTCGCGATCGGTCAGCTTCCCGATGTCGCGGAGCAGCTTCACGAACACCTCCTGGGTCGCGTCCCTCGCCGCCTCGCGGTCCCTGAGGAGGCGCAGACAGCGGCGGTACACGGCCGGGCCGTAATCGCGATAGAGCTGTACGACCCGATCACCGTGATCCGACGCCTTCGCGGGTTGCATTCCGGGTGCACCTGCCGCCGTTCGAAGCTGTCAATTCTCTTTTTACGGCCAGGCTCGTGGCCGCGCAGGGCTCGCCCCGGGGGGGTCTCGTCGCGACCAGCGCCAGCCGCAGCGCGGCCCGTGCGCGGTGCAGGCGGAGCTTGACCGCGGTCCCGGTGATGCCGAGCCGCGACGCCGTCTCCGCCACCGACAGCCCCTCGACGTGGCGCAGCCGGAACGCCTCGCGATGCCCGTCCGGAAGCCGGTGCACCGCGCCGCGGACCAGGGTGATCGCCTCGCGCGCGGCCGCTGCCTGCTCGGGGCCGATCGCCTCCGGAGCCGGAAGAAGCTCCAGGTCGCGGGCGTCCCCCCGTGCGTCGCGCCGGGCGCGCCGCGCCCGCATGCGCGCCTCGTTGATGGCGATCCGGACGAGCCAGGTCGAGAAGGAGGCGGTGCCCTCGAAGCGGCTGAGGCCCACGAAGGCCTGGAGGAACGCCTGCTGGGCGGCGTCCTCCGCGTCGCGGTCGTCCCGCACCACGGCGCGCACGGCGCGCCGGACGCGCGCGGCGTGGCGCCGGACCAGCTCGTCGAACTCGGCGAACGCGCCTGCCCGGACGCGCCGAACCAGCTCCTCGTCGGTGGGCGGCTCTTCGTTGGAACACCAAGAGATGGCTTCGAGCGGCGGCGTCATCGGGATCCTCCG
>DATIWK010000150.1:0-32577 GCA_035519395.1 Anaeromyxobacteraceae bacterium
GACCGTCTTCTGCAGGTCGATGATGTAGATGCCGTTGCGGGCGCCGAAGATGTACGGCTTCATCTTCGGGTTCCAGCGCTTGGTCTGGTGCCCGAAGTGGACGCCCGCCTCGAGGAGCTGCTTCATGGTGATGGCCGTGCCGGTGGCGCCCGAGGCGAGGGCGGCGGCCATCGTGTTCTCCGTGACGGGCTGCTGCTGCTCCGGCACGGGAGGGGCCGCGGGAGCGGCCGGGGTCTGCTGCTGAGTCTCCATTTTCGTCTCCGGTTGTGTTCCGCCACTTCGTCCAGGGGCGCGCGTGAGACTCGCCGTGAATGGGCAGAAGCCCTTCGCCCAGCGAGGCACCGGAACGCGCCGATGCGGAGAAGTGTGTGAATTTACGACAAAATCTCGCCGCCGCAGCGGCGCCCTCGCAGCGGGCAGTCCGCCCAAGGGGACGTTCATCTAACACGGTTCATCGGCGGTCGCAAGCGCGGTACCGGCGCCGAAAAGCCCCGGCGTCCCGCGAGGTTGTCTCCGCCCGACCCAGAGTAATTCGGACCGCGGGCGCGGCGGCTGATCCCGACCCAGAGTCATCTTGCGGCGAGCGCCAGCGAGGCCCCGAGAGTCCCGGCATGCCGACCCGGAGTCATCGGCCGGTGCGCCCGGCAGGCGTCGAGCACGGCAGCTGCGGCCGATCAGCGCGGGGTTCGCCACCACGTCAGCTCGACCAGCGCGCCGTCGTACCCCCGCCAGGCCACCGGCCGCGGGAGCTTCCCGGGGCAGGCGTGCTTCGCGAGCCGCGCGCCGGCGTCGAGCTGCCGGCCGCCGCACTCCGGGCAGGCGAAGCGGGCCGCGAGCGCGGCGAGATCGGCCGGCGTGAGCGGCGCATCGACGTCACCGCGTCCCGCGGCGCTCGCCGCCTCCCCGGGCAGCGCTCCCAGGAGTCCCCGAGCCCGGTACGCTTCCAGGTCCGCCACCTCCGCCGCCTCGCCGCCCCGGGCGCGCTCCAGGTCTGCCCGGGCCTGCGCCGCGCACGCCGGGCAGGGCGCGAACCCGAAGCTCCGGACGCAGGCGATCTCGACGGCGCCGCCCGGGGTCTCGCGCTCCCACTCTTCGCGCGCGTCGATCTCGACGGCGGGGACCGCCGCCGCGGCCAGCGCCGCCTCCTTCTCCGGCTCCACCGCGTGCGTGACCCGCACCTCGACGGCGAGGGCGGGCGCGCCGCGCGAGAGGACGAGCACGTCGGCGCGGAGCGCGCCCACCGCGCCCTCCGTCACGGCGGCGTCGCCGACGGCGGCGAGGTCCCGCGGCGCGAGCCGGCGGCACGACGGGCAGCGCGCCAGGACCGAGGCGTGGAGGCGCCCGGCGAAGGCCTCGCCGGCGAGCCAGAGCAGCCGCTCCTTCGCGTTCAGGTGCAGCGCCGTCTCCGGCGCGGTGAGCGGGCAAGCCGAGCCGGGGAGGTGGGCGAAGTGCCGGGCGCGCCTGGGGCCGAGGTGCGGGACGAGCGGCGCTCTGCACCCCGGGCAGCCGAACGGCCCCCGGCCACGCCGGTCTCCGGGGCGAAGGTCCTGCACGCTCACCTTGCGGCCGTCGCGGTCGAGGGCCCAGGCGAGCTGGACGCCGGTGCCTCGGCCACGCGCCCCAGGCATCGCTCGATCCCGCGCCGCCCGAGGCGGCGCCGCGCTCGGGACGGGCGGACCGCCCGGGATGAGCCGGCCTCCGCCCGCCGCGTGCCCCGCTCGCCGACGCCGCGCCATCGCGCCGAGTCTACGCCTCCCACTCCCGCCGCGCCCCCGTGAGGGGTCCTGCGATGCGGCGCCCGCCGGGGTAGAGACGAGCCGGGCGCGGCTCGCGCCCGCTTCACCGGAGGAGGGACGCATGGCGCTCGAGGTCGGCAAGAAGGCCCCGGAGTTCGCGCTTCCGGACGAGGACGGCAACGTCGTCAAGCTCTCCGGGTTCAAGGGCCGGCGCGTGGTGGTGTTCTTCTACCCGAAGGCCAACACCTCCGGTTGAACGCGGGAGGCCTGCGACTTCCGTGACGAGGTCGACGCGTTCGCGAGGCAGAAGGTGGCGGTGGTCGGGATCTCGAAGGACACGCCCGCCGCGCAGAAGAAGTTCAAGGAGAAGTACGGGCTGCCGTTCCCGCTCCTCTCCGACGCCGACACCCGGGTGCAGAAGGCCTGGGGCGTGTGGAAGGAGAAGAACATGTACGGCAAGAAGGTGATGGGGACCGAGCGCACCACCGTGGTGATCGGGCCCGACGGCACCGTCGAGCGGGTGTTTCCCAAGGTGAAGGTAGACGGGCACGTCGCGAGCGTGCTCGAGGCGGTGTAGGCTCGCCCGCCCCCGGCGACCGCGCCCGGGGCCACCGCGATGCCCAGACCCCCGAGACCCGGTCCACGCCGCGCCGCGCCGCGCGCCGGCCGCAGGAAGCCCCGCGGCGACGTCGAGCGGCCCGTCCGCCACGACCTGGTGGACGCCCTGGTGCTGGAGGTGCACGGGCTCGTCCACGACCAGGGCTGGCTCGCGGACCGCGCGCTGGAGCGGGCCCTACGCCGCGAGCGGAACCTCTGGTCGGCGGAGCGCCGCGCCGTCGCCGAGGCGGTGTACGGCGTCACCCGGTGGCAGGGGCAGCTCGACTGGCTCCTGGGGGCCGGGATCCCGGACACCGAGGCGGACGACCACGCCCTCTCCTCCGCGGAGGCAGGGGCGAGGGTGGGCCGGCGGGGGCGCGGCTCGACGGTGGACCTCTCCACCCGCTACGCGGCCTGGCTCGTCCGGCGCGACGGCGTCGCCCCCGGAGAGGCCGCGCGCCGGGTGGCCTCCTCGCCCCGCGCCCTCGCTGCGCTCGACGGCGCCGACGCGCGGATCGCGGCCATCGCCGACCCGGTGGAGCGGCTCGCAGTCGAGGCGTCGCTGCCGCGGTGGATCGCGGCGCGGTTCGCCTCGGAGCTGGGGCTGGAGGAGGCCCGGACGCTCGCCCGCGCCATGAACGAGCGCGCGCCGCTCACGGTCCGCGCGAATCTCCTCCGCGTCCCCGACCGCGAGGCCCTGCGCGCCCGCCTCGCCGCCGAGGGCGTCGCGGCCGAGCCGACCCGCTTCTCGCCGTGGGGGCTCGTCCTCGACGGGCGCGAGAACGCCTTCGCGCTGGCGTCGTTTCGCGAGGGGCTGTTCGAGATCCAGGACGAGGGGAGCCAGCTCATCGCCCTCGCCTGCGGGGCGCGGCCGGGCAAGCTGGTGGTGGACGCCTGCGCCGGCGCCGGCGGCAAGGCGCTCGCGCTCGCCGCGGAGATGCACAACAAGGGGACGCTCTGGGCGCTCGACTCGGACGCCGACCGGCTGGGCGAGGCGAGGCGACGCGCCACCCGCGACCGCGTGGACAACCTGCGCACCCGCGTCATCGGCGCGGGGCCGGAGGCGGACGCGCAGCTCTCGGACCTCGCCGGCAAGGCGGACGTGGTCCTCGTGGACGCGCCCTGCAGCGGGCTCGGGACGCTGCGCCGCAAGCCCGACGCGCGCTGGCGGCTCGCGCCCGGCGACCCGGAGCGATTCGCGGCGCTCCAGCGCACGCTGGTGGCGCGGTTCGGCGCGCTGGTCCGGTCCGGTGGCAGGCTCGTCTACGCGACCTGCGCCATCGGCGCGGCCGAGAACGACGACGTCGCGGACCTCGTTGCGCGCGAGCTGCCCTTCGAGCCCGCCCCCCTCACGCCGCTCCTCGGGGAGGAGCGTGCGGCCGCCCTCGGCGCGGAGGGGAACCGCCTCCGGCTCTACCCGCACCGCCAGGGAACGGACGGGTTCTTCCTGGCGTCGTTCGTGCGCCGGAGCTAACTCCCTTCTCCCCGCGCAGCCGGGAGAGGGTCGGGGTGAGGGGGCAGGTACCGATGCCCGAGCTTCCCGAGGTCGAGATCGCGGCGAGGAACCTGCGGCGGTGGGCCGCCGGCCGGCGGATCGAGCGCGTCGAGACCGATCCCCGCGCCAGGCGGATCTTCCGGCCCGCGACGCCGGCCGCGCTTTCCCGCGCCCTCACCGGCGCCCGCGTGGAGGAGATCGGGCGCGCCGGCAAGAACCTCCTCCTGCGGCTCGACCGCGGCGGGACGCCCCTGGGACTCCACTCCCACCTCGGCATGACGGGGAAGTGGATCCGCCGCGAGGCCGGCGCCGCGCCGCCGTCGCACTCGCGCGTCCGGCTCGCCCTCGACGACGGCGCGGTCCTGCACTACCGCGACCCGCGCCTGTTCGGCCGCCTGCGGCTCGTGCCCGGCGCGCGGTTCGACGCGGTACCCGAGGTGGCGGCGCTCGGGCCCGACCCGCTGGCCGGGCCCTTGGACGTCGGGCGCCTCGCCGATGCCCTGGCGCGCTCCAGGCTGCCGGTGAAGGTGCGGATCATGGACCAGCGGGTGCTCGCGGGCGTGGGCAACATCTACGCCAGCGAGGCCTGCTTCCGCGCGCGGATCGATCCCAGGCGGAAGGCGCGGTCGCTCGAGCGCGCCGAGGTGCGCCGGCTCGCCCGCGCCGTGGTCGCCGCGATGCAGGAGGGGATCGAGCGCCAGGAGGGTCCGGAGATCGCCTACGTCGAGGAGGGCGGGGAGAACCCCTTCCTCGTCTACGCGCGCGAGGGAGAGCGGTGCCCGCGCGGCGACGGCGGCCGGATCCGGCGCCTGGTGCAGGCGCAGCGGTCGACGTACTTCTGCGCGAGGTGCCAGCGGTAACGTGGTCCGACCCCGACCGCGACCGCGACCGCGACCGCGACCGCGACGCCGACCCCGATCTCGACCCCGACCCCGACCGCGACCCCGACCCCGACCCCGACCGCGACCCCGACCGCGACCCCGACCGCGACCACGACCCCGACCGCGACCGCGACGCCGGCCGCGACCTCATTCGTCCC
This sequence comes from Anaeromyxobacteraceae bacterium, assembly GCA_035519395.1. Classification (GTDB taxonomy): domain Bacteria; phylum Myxococcota; class Myxococcia; order Myxococcales; family Anaeromyxobacteraceae; genus Anaeromyxobacter. Next base: position 4,868 of record DATIWK010000150.1, read on the forward strand.
GCACGCCTCCAGGAACCGCTCCCCCTTTCGCATGGCGGCTCGCTCCGCTGCGGCGTTAAGCTCCGCGCTCATGCTCGATCCCGCCTCCGCGACGCCGCCCTCCCTGGCCGCCCTCCCCGAGCAGCGGCGCGAGCTGACGGTGCGGGCCGTCTGCGTCGCGGTGGTGGTCGCGGCGATCATGGGCGCCGCCGAGCCGGTGGTGGTCCTCAAGATCGGCTACGGGCCGAACATCTCGGTGGTGAGCGCGTTCCTGGGGTTCATCGTCATCGGGCTCATCGGCCTCGCCACCCGGGTGCGGGCGACGCGCTGGGAGACGAACCTCGTCCAGACCGCGGGAACCGCGGCCGGGTCGGGCGTGGGGTTCATGGCGGTCGTGCTCGCCGCCATCGACATGCTGAACCAGCGCGGCCTCCTCTCGCTCCACCTCACGCCGCTCCAGATCTTCGCCTGGCTCGCGCCCTCGGGCCTGCTGGGCGTGCTCCTCGCGGTCCCGCTCCGCAAGCACTACATCGACGAGGAGGACCTCCCGTTCGCGGACGGCATGGCGGCCGGGGAGTCGCTCCTCGTCCTCGACAAGGGGCCGCGCGAGGCCGGGCCGCGCGTCGCCGCGCTGGGGATCGGCGGCCTCGTCTCCGCCGGGGTCACCTTCGCCCGGCAGTCGCTGGGCTGGATCCCGGAGACCCTCGCCTTCACCTCCTGGTCGCCGCACGCCGAGGCGCTGCGCCTCGGCACGGAGGTGGGCGTGCTCTCGCTCGGCGCCGGCATGCTGGTCGGCCTGCGCGTCACCGTGTCGATGGGCATCGGCATGGTGCTGGCGTGGGTGGTCGCGCCGGAGCCGCTCCTCGCCCGCGGCCTGGTGCCGGAGATCTCGTTCAACGCGGTCCTCCAGCGCTGGATCATGTGGCCCGCCACCGGCCTCATGGTCGCGGGCGGCCTCGCCGCGCTCGCCCTCAAGTGGAGCGTCATCGCCAAGACGTTCCGCGGGCTCGGCGCGAAGGACGCGAAGGACGGCGGCGACTTCCCCATGCGCTGGGTGATCTGGGGCTCCCTCGCCGCCGCGGTGGTCCTGGCGATCGTGCAGCGCGTGTCGCTCGGCTTCCCCTACTGGCTCACGGCGGTCTCGCTCGGCCTCTCCGTCGTCCTCATGCTGGTCGGCATCCGCGTGCTGGGCGAGACCAACTGGGCGCCCATCAGCGCCATGGCCAACGTGATGCAGGCCGTCTTCGCGGTGCTCGCGCCCGGCCACGTCCCCGTCAACATGATCGGCTCGGGGATGAGCGGCGCCATCGCGGCGAACGGCGAGCACCTCATGCAGGACTACCGCGCCGGGAAGATCGTCGGCTCCACCAACCGCAACCTCACCATCCTGCAGCTGGTGGGCGTGCCGGTCGGCGCGCTCGCGGTCGCCGTCGCCTACCCGCTGGTGCGGGCCAAGTACGGGATCGCGCCCCAGGGGCTGCTCACCTCGCCCATCAGCGTGAAGTGGGCGGGGTTCGCCGAGCTGCTGTCGCGCGGCTTCGGCGCGCTGGCGCCGAGCGCGCTCTGGGCGCTCGCGCTCTCCCTGGTCGTCGGCGTCGCGCTGACGCTTCTGGAGGCGCGGCCGCGGATCGGGAAGTTCGTGCCGTCGCCGACGGCCATCGGGCTCGGCATGCTCATCCCCGGGTTCGCGGTGCTGCCCATGGTCGCCGGCGGCTTCGTGACCGCCGTCTGGAAGAGGTTCTGGCCGCGCAGCGAGGACGTCGTCAACGCGCCGCTCGCGTCGGGGTTCATCACCGGCGAGGCCCTCGTCATGCTGGGCCTCGCCGTCTGGGACGCGTTCGTCAGGTGAGCGCGCGCTGGCCCCACGTCGAGCGCGAGCTGCAGCGCGCCCGCGGAGCGCGGCGAGCGCTCGTCTTCGTCGCCGCGGCGGTGGCCGGGGCGGCCGCGCTCGTGGGCGTCGCCGCGCGCAGCCTCCCCGCCGCCGTGGGAATGCTCCTTCCGGGGGCGGTGCTGGCGGTCTTCGTCTGGGCCCTGGGCGTGCCGCGCTGCCCGGAGTGCGGGGCCTCGCTCCTGAGGAGGGGCGAGCGCCCCGGTTCCGCGGCCCACCCGCGCCCGGTGGAGGTCGAGCGCGCGCGCCGCTGCCCGCGGTGCGCCGCCCGCTTCGAGCCGTGACCTACTTCACGAACTCGAGGTGCGGGTGGAGGTGCCGCGCCAGGGGCGACCGCGTGAGGAGCTGCAGCGCGCGCTCCAGCCGCTGGTCGCCGATGCCGGGCACCGCCTCGTACGCGGCGGAGATCAGATCGCCGAGGTTGGTGACGAGCTTCCTGGGTGCGTTCTTGATGGCGCTACGGCGTCCCTTGGCCTTCATCGCTCCCTCCGGTGCGTCGGTTACCGATCTCTACTAGCAATCCGCTTGCCTTCCATCCACGGAAGGCGTTACAGGGGCTTGCCCGCCCGCGCCCGGCGGTCCCTGTCGTTCTTACAGCCCAGGCGCCTGAAATCCCTTCCGTTCATGACGACCCAAGCTTCGAAGGACCTCCAGACCTTCACGAACCCGAAGCCGGAGCGCCCCTACGAGGTCTCCTTCGAGTGCCCGGAGTTCACCTGCCTTTGCCCGATGACCGGGCAGCCGGACTTCGCCACCGTCCGCATCCGGTACCTGCCGGCCCAGCGCTGCGTCGAGCTGAAGAGCCTCAAGCTGTACCTCTGGAGCTTCCGCGACGAGGGCCACTTCCACGAGGCGGTCACGAACCGCATCTGCGACGACCTCGTGAAGCTCCTCGATCCGCGCTGGATCGAGGTGGTGGGCGACTTCCGGGTGCGCGGCGGGATTCACACCGTGGTCACCGCGCGACACGGCCAGCGGCCCGACGCGGCCTGAGGATTCGCGGTTCCGGCCCTCCGCGCACCCGCGCCGACATGGCCGTGACGCGAGGTGTCCGGGCGCCACCTGCCCCGGGTTAGAATCCCACGCCGGGTGACCGACCTCGCGACAGCCTTGCCCCCCTTCGAGCCCTCCACCCTGGTGGGCCAGACGCTCGACGGCCGCTACCTCCTCACGGCGCACCTCGCCACCGGCGGGATGGGCGCGGTGTTCCGGGCGCAGCACGTGCACCTCCGCAAGGACGTCGCCATCAAGGTGCTGCGCCCCGACCTCACCTCCTCGCCCGACATCGTGGAGCGGTTCCGGCGCGAGGCGGAGATCGCGTCCGCGCTCGAGCACGAGAACATCGTGCGCGTCACCGACTTCGGCCGGAGCGCCGAGGGATACCTGTTCCTCGCCATGGACCTGCTCGAGGGCGAAAGCCTCTTCGACCGGCTCCGGCGCGAGGCATTCCTCTCCCCCGAGGACGGCGTCCCCATCCTCTGGCAGGTCTGCTCCGCCCTCGAGGCCGCCCACGCCATCGGCGTCGTCCACCGTGACCTGAAGCCCGAGAACGTGTTCCTCGCCCGCATGCCCTCGGGGCGCGAGGTGGCGAAGATCCTCGACTTCGGGATCGCCAAGATCGCCGATCCCGGGAGCGCCAGCTCCACGCAGGCGGGGATGGTGGTGGGCACGCCCGAGTACCTCTCCCCGGAGCAGGCCCTGGGCGGCGCGGTCGACGGCCGCGCGGACGTCTACGCGGTGGGGCTCATCGCCTGGAGGATGCTGGTCGGGAAGCACCCCTTCAAGGCGGCCGATTCGCGGTCGCTGCTCATGATGCAGGCGACGCAGCCGGTGCCGGCGATCACCGAGCCGCGGCCGGAGCTGGCGGCCTGGCCGCACCTCGTCGCCACCATCGCGCGCGCCTGCGAGAAGGACGTGGAGCGGCGCCACCAGAGCGCGGGGGCGCTCGCCGCCGATCTGGCCGCCTCCGTGCCCGGGTTCGTCGCGCCGGCCGGGGCGACGCCGCTCCCGCTCACGGCCGTGCCCACGCCGCCGTCCGCAGCGTCGTGGCCTGCGCGCCGCTTCGAGCTCGATCCGCCCGGCGGCGTGGACGAACGGACCGAGTCGATCACCCCGCCCGTCCGGCCGAGCTGGTCCCTTCAGCGCGAGATGCGGCTCGCGCGGCTGCGCCTCTCGGCGCGCGCCGCCGCGGTCCGCGCGCTGGATGCGGCGGCGGCGGCCGGTCGGCGGGTGGCGATGCGGGTGCGGTCCTCTCCGCGCGCCGCCCTGGGCGTCGCCGGCGCGGTCGCGGCGATCGCCCTGGTCGCGGCCGGCCTCGCCTGGTCGCGCGGCAGACCGGCGGCGGACGCGCGCGCGCTGCTGGCCGCGGGGAGGCCCGCCGAGGCCCGCGCCGTCCTGGAGTCCGCCGTGGCGCACCGCCCCTCGGATCCCGTGCTGCGGCTCCTCCTCGGCCGCGCGCTGCACCGGATCCCGGGCGAGGTCGGCGCGGGGATCGAGGCCTACGCGCTGGCCCTCGACGGCGGGTCGCTCGACGGCGTGGCGGTCGCCGATCTCGCCGCGGACCTGGGCCGGGAGCGGCCGCTCGCGGATCGCGCCGGGCGGCTGTTGGCGCGGGTCGGCGAGGGGGCGGTCCCGGCCATCCTGGCCGCCGCCCGCGAGGGCCCGGCGGTGAAGCGCCTGCGGGCGCTGGCGGTGGCGCGCGATCTGGGCGCCGAGGACCGGATCGACCGGGCGGCGGCCTACGGGGCGCTCCTCGGCGACGCCGACTGCGACATCCGCCGCGCGGCCGCGCGCCGCCTCGGCGAGATCGGCTCGCCCGAGGCGCTGGCCCGGCTCCGCGAGCTGGCGGGCGCGCGCAAGGAGACCCGCAGCTTCTGGGGGAAGGTGCAGCGCACCCCCGTGTGCGGCAGCGCCGAGGCCGCGGAGGCCGTGAAGCGGATCGAGACCGCGAGGGCGCCGTAGCCATGACTGCGAGTGCGTGTCGATCGGCGCGTGCCGCTGCGGCCGGCCCGCTCCCGCGCTAGAGAAGAGATGCAGGGAGGTGGGCGATGGCCAGGCGGCACGAGGTCGCGGTCGAGGTGACGGGGGCGCCGGCGCTGGAGGTGGAGGCGGACGTCCTCGCGCTCCCGGTGTTCGAGGAGGAGCTGCGGGGAGCGGGGCGCGTCCGCGATCTCGACGCGCGCCTCGACGGCCACCTGCTCGCCGCGGCGAAGACCGACGCCTTCACCGGCAAGCCCGGCCAGCAGCTCCTCCTCACCACGCTCGGCCGCGCCCGGGCGGCGCGGGTGGTGCTGCTGGGGCTGGGCCCTCGCGCCAGGGCGGAGGCATGGCCGGCGCAAGGGTTCGAGCCGCTGCGGATGGCGGCGGGCAGGGGCGCGCGGGCCCTCCGGGCCGCGGCGACGCTCGCGGTCGCCCTGCCGGCCGTGGACGGCACGGCGGCAGCGGCGCGCGCCGCCGTGGAGGGAGCGCTCCTCGGGGCGTACCGGTTCCGCCGCTACCGGAGCGCGGACGGCGAGAAGCGGCCGGCCGGCCTCGGGCGGCTCGTCGTCGCCGTCCCCGCCGCGGAGGCGAAGGACCGCGCCCTGGCCGAGGCGGCCGCCCTGGGCGTCGCGCTCGCGGAGGCCGTCGCCTGGGCCCGCGACCTCGTCAACCTGGGTCCCGCCGACTGCACCCCCACCGTCCTCGCCGACGCGGCGCGCGCGCTCGCCCGCGAGGCCGGGCTCGCCGTCGAGGTCCGCGGCGCGAAGGAGATCGCGGCGCTCGGGATGGGCATGTTCCTCGGGGTGACGCGCGGCTCGGCCGAGCCGCCGCGGCTCGTCAAGGTGAGCTGGGTCCCCTCCGGCGCGGCCGCCCGCCGCCGTCCCCTGGTGCTGGTCGGGAAGGCCATCACCTTCGACTCGGGCGGCCTCTCGCTCAAGCCCACCGACAGCATGGTCACCATGAACACCGACATGGCGGGCAGCGCCGCGGTGCTCGGGGCGATGCGGGTGCTCGCCGGCCTGAAGCCGCCGTTCCCGGTGCACGCGGTGCTCGGCGCCTGCGAGAACATGCCCGGCGGGCGCGCCTACAAGCCGAGCGACGTGCTGAGGAGCTACGCCGGGAAGACCGTCGAGATCACCAACACCGACGCGGAGGGCCGGCTGGTGCTGGGCGACGTGCTCGCCTGGGCGGGGAAGACGCTGCGGCCCGCCGCGATGGTGGACGTCGCGACGCTCACCGGCGCCTGCATCGTCGCCCTCGGTCCCACCACGGCGGGCCTGCTCGGCCCGGACGGCCCGGTGGTCGAGACGGTGCTCGCCGCCGCGCGCGCGGCGGGCGAGGAGGTCTGGCGGCTCCCCCTGGTCGAGGTGCTGAAGGAGCAGCTCGAGAGCGACCGCGCCGACATGAAGAACACCGGCGACCGCAACGGGGGCGCCATCGCCGCGGCCCACTTCCTCCACGCCTTCGCCGGCGACGTCCCGTGGGCCCACCTCGACATCGCCGGCCCGTCGAACGCCGCCAAGGAGCGCGGCTACGTGGCGAAGGGCGGGACGGGCTTCGCCGTCCGCACGCTGGTCGAGTGGGTGCGGCGCTGGCCGGGCGGCGCCGGGCCGGCCCGAGAGGCGCGGCCGGCGCGGCCGCGCCGGCGGCGCTGAGCCGCGGACCGGGAGGCCACGCTCCCGTCAGCGGTGCACCGTGGTCGCCCCGGCCTCGCTGCCGAGGATGACGGGGAGCCCGTCCTTCCCCGAGCCGATGATCACCACCTTCGCGTTCTGCGACTCGGCGATCTTGAGCGTCGCCTCGATGGCCTTCCACTTGAGGAGCTGCTCGTTGATCCCCAGGCTCACGATCTTCTGGAAGTCGGCGATCCCCTGCGCCTCGATGCGGCGCCGGTCCGCCTCCTGCCGCTCCTTCTGGAGGACGAACTGCATCCGCTGGCTCTCTTGCTCGGCGCCGAGCTTCTCCTCGATGGCCGCCGCGAGCCGCGGCGGCAGGATGAGCTGCCGCAGCGGCGCCGCCTCGATGACGATGCCCCGGGGCCCGACCAGCTTGCGCAGGTCCACGGCGATGAGCTCGGAGAGCTGCTCCCGCTCGGAGGTGTAGAGCGCCTTCGCCTCGTAGCCGGCGGTGACCCCCCGCGTCACCGAGCGGAACTGCGGCTCGAGCAGCACCGCCACGTACTCCGGACCGACGGTCTTGTAGACGTCGGCCGCCTTCTCCGGGTCGAGGTGGAAGAGCGCGGAGGACTCGAGGCGCATGGTGAGGCCCTCCTTGGAGGGCACGTCCATCGTCTCCTTCACCTCCTGCGTCTTCACCGACATGTTCACCACCCGCGCCAGCGGGTTCACGACGTTGATGCCGGCCTTGAGCGTGCCGGGCGAGACGCTGCCGAATACGTCCACCACGCCGACGTGGCCCGCGGGGACCATGGCGAACGTCTGCGTGAGGGAGAGGGCCGCGAGCACGACGCCCGCCAGGACGAGGCCGGTGGCGGCGCCCGCGGAGGTGCGCCGCACGGCGCGGGAGGCGGTGAATGCGACGGCGGCGAGGGCGATGAGCAGGAAGAAGAGCATCGGGGTCTCCTGGGGGGGACCCCAGCTTACCCCGCTACGTCGCCCGCGAGGCGGCCCTCCGGATGGCGTCGAGGGACTGCTCCACGTCCTCGTCCGTGGTCGCCCACGACGAGACGCTGATCCGCATCGCCGACTGCCCCTGCCACACGGTGCCGCCGCACCAGCAGGTGCCGTCCTCCTGGACGGCGGCGATCACCCGGCCGGTGCGCTCCGCGTCTCCGAACGAGACCAGCACCTGGTTCAGCGCCACCTCGTTCAGGACCCGGTGGCCGGCCGCGGCGAGCCCGTCGGCGAAGCGGCGGGCCTGACGGCAGGTCCGCTCCACGAGCTCGGCGACGCCGGAGCGCCCCAGGGCGCGCAGCGCCGCCCAGACCTCGACACCGCGCGCGCGGCGGGACAGCTCGGGCGTGAAGTCGGCGGGATCGCGCCGCTCGCCCTGCGGCAGGTACGCGGCCGTCACGCGCATGGCGGCGCGGAGCGCGCCCTCGTCGCGCACCAGCGCGACGCCGCTGTCGTACGGCACGTTGAGCCACTTGTGCGTGTCGGTCGCCCAGGAGTCCGCGCCCTCCAGGCCGGCCGCGAGCAGCGCGCGCGAGGGCACGGCGCGCGCCCACAGGCCGAAGGCGCCGTCCACGTGGACCCAGGCCCCGGCCTCGCGGGCCCGGGGCACGATCTCGGCCGCGGGGTCGAACGCGCCGGTGTTCACGTTGCCCGCCTGGAGGCAGACGATGGCGGGCGGCGCGAAGGGCGGCAGCGCGCCGGCGCGCATCCGACCCTGCCCGTCCACCGGGACGGTGGTCACCCTGCTCCGCCCGAGCCCCAGCATCGAGAGCGCCTTGAGGAGGCTCACGTGCGCCTCGGCGCCGACGACCACCGTCACCGGGGGCGCGCCGAAGAGGCCCTGCTCCTCGACGTCCCACCCCGCGCGCGCCAGCACCGCGTGCCGGGCCGCCGCCAGCGCCGTGAAGTTCGCGACCGTGGCGCCGGTGACGAAGCCGCCGGCGGTGCCGGGTGGGAGCCCGAGGACGTCCACCAGCCAGCGCAGCGCCACGTCCTCCACGCGCGCCGTGCCGGGCGTCACGTCGCTGCGCGCGCTGTTCTGGTCCCACGCGGTCGCGAGGACGCCCGCCGCCACGGTCTCCGGCAGCGCGCCTCCGATGACGAACCCGAAGAACCGCGGCCCGGCCATCGCCATGGTGGCAGGCGAGACGAGGTCGTCGAGCTCGGCGAGGATCTCGGCGCCGGCGGACGGGCGCTCCGGGAGCGGCCGGTCGAGCGCGTCGAGGCGCGCGACCGCCCGCGGCGAGGGCGCGACGGGGCGATCGGAGAGCCCGTCGAGGTAGCGCGCCGCTCGAAGGGCGGCGTCCTGCAGGAGCGGCGACGTGGAGGTGCGTGGCATGCTCGTGGTTCCTCGCGCCCGGTTGTGGCGGAGGCGCCCGAGCCGGGCACGTCACGGGCGGGACGCAGGTGACGGCGGACCGGTCTCGCCGGGGGGCGCTCCGCCCCTGGCGCCGGCGCGGTCGTGATCAAGTTTGGGGATTGACGACCGGGCTGGGTCCTGGCTACCGCGCGGCCCGTGACACCTTGCTCTTGCTGGCTTGGTTGCGGCCGCGCGTATCAAGCGACGCAACGTATTCCGCAAGCCACGCTCGCGAACTCAACCACAGATGGCCGTCGCGCACCGCGCGGAGCCGCTTCTGCAACACTCGCAGTCGCAGGTACGCAGGCGAGTACGTGGTCCCCTGCGCCAGCGCCGACAACGGGACCAGTTTCGCCTCTCCTGCGAGTTTCGGAATGAGGAAACGGTTCAAGGTGTCGTGGACAGCGCGGGCAACCACTTCGGCCAGCGGGTTCGGGTTGCCGTCATCGGCCATCTCCAGGGTCTTGAGGTAACGCCTCCGCTGGGAAGCAAGAATGACCGCGGGCGGATAACCGTGCTGGACCAGCATGAAATTGAGCACCAGTCGCCCGGTCCGGCCGTTGCCGTCAACGAAAGGATGGATGCGTTCCAGCCAAGCGTGATGATGCGCCGCATGAACGACGGGGTGACGGCCCGCCAGGTCCATCGTCGACCTGCTCCAGGCGTCAAGTTCGCCGGGAATCACCGCGGGCATCGGCACCTGGACAGCTCGTATCCTCACGCCGCCGGCACGCCACGCGCCGGGCCGATCTCGCGTCGGCGGAGGCTCAACCTCCCAGGCGAGCCCGACCGCGAGCTTATGAATCTCGCTCAATACGGCGACTGGTACGCCGTTGTACTCCCGCGCTCGCTGGTAGGACCAGTCCGCAGCGCGTGCGTACCCCTCGATGTCGAGGTTCTCTAGGAGGTCACCCGATGCCTGACGGCGCTCCACCAGATTTTCGACCTGCTCCCTCGTCATCGTGTTGCCCTCGATCGCGGTCGAGTTGTGTACGTCATCGATCCAGATCTGTCGTAGGACCTGGTCCGCTTCCACCGCACGGGGAAGGCCGCCTAGGTTCTCGCGTAACAGGCGGACATGCTCATCGACCACGGCGAGGAGTTCGGTAAGCGATGGGCGTCCAGCCTTTCTGCGGTCGTGAAGCATGAAGTTCCTCGGGGCGTGAACCTACTCTTTTATATACGACGTAGATCAACCTAATCACCATCGCATACAAAAACTGACCCAGGCGGGGCCGCCGCTGGACGGATGAGTAGGCGTAGGGGTCGTGCGCAGGTTCTGCGGTCGCCTGGCCCGCACGCGGAGCTCCTGAGTACTGCCCCGGTCCACTTCATCACGCGGCCCGCCGCTGCTACCCTGCGCGGGTGGACGCCTTCAAGCCGCACCTGGCGCAGGTCGCCGACTACCCGTACTCGAAGTTCGACGCCTCCATCAAGCTCGACCAGAACGAGAGCCCGGAGGACTTCCCGGCCGAGCTCAAGGCCCGCGCCCTGGCGCGGCTGGAGAAGCTGCACTGGAACCGTTACCCGGAGCTCCACGCCGAGGACGTGCGCGCGGCGGTGGCGCGCCACGAGGGCTGGCCGGAGGAGGGCGTGGTGCTCGCGCCCGGGTCGAACCTGCTCTGCCTCGCGCTCGCCGGCGCGGCGAGGACGGTGCTCGACACGGTCCCCGCGTTCCCCTACTACCGGGGCGCGGCGCAGGCGACCGGGACGCCGCACCGGGCGGTCCCGCTCGGTCCCGGGTTCTCCCTGCCGCTGGCGCAGCTCCTCGCCGCGATGGACGGCGAGCCCGGCGTGCTCTTCCTGCCGAACCCGCACGGCCCCACCGGCACCCTGTTCGCCGCCGGCGACGTGGAAGCGCTCGCCGCGAGGGCGAAGGCGAAGGGCTGGCTCCTCGTCGTGGACGAGGCGTACCACGCCTTCGCGGGGACCGACGCCCGGCCGCTGGCGCGATCGAACGAGCACGTCGCCATCCTCCGCACCTTCTCGAAGGCCTGGGCGCTGGGCGGGATCCGGGCCGGTTACCTCCTCGGCTCGCGGCGCGTCGCGGCGGTGACGCGGGCGATGGTGCCGCCCTTCTGCCTGCCGGCCCACACCGGGGCGATCCTGCTCTCCGCCCTCGAGTCGCCGGGCTACGTCGCGCCGCTGGTGGCGCGCATCCGCGCCGAGCGCGACCGGCTCCTGCGGGAGATGGCGAGGCACCCGACCTGGAAGGCGTACCCGAGCGCCTCCAACTTCTTCCTGGTACGGACGCCGGACGCGAAGGCGGCGCACGCGCACCTGCTCGCGCGCGGCATCCTGGTCCGGCGCCAGGATCACTACGCAGGGCTGGAGGGGTGCATCCGCGTGTCGGCCGGCACGCCGGCCGAGGACGACGCGTTCCTCGCGGCGGCGTTCGAGGCGAGGTAGCGGTCCGCGAGCGCCGGCGGCGAGGCGGCGGAGCGAGCGGCCACAGATACGGTCAGTGAATTCGGGGCAGGAGCGGCAGCCCCGCCGCGATCCGCGCCTCGGCGTCGGACAGCGCGGCGAGCCGCGCGTCCGCCTCCGCCAGGCCGCCGTGGCGCCGGGCGAGGTCGAGGAAGAGCTGCTCGTGCCCGGCCTCGGACCGGGCCAGCCTGTCGTACAGGTCGCGAAGCCGGGGCTCCGGCAGCGCACCCGCGAGGATGGCGAGGCGCTCGCAGCTCCGGGCCTCGATGAGCGCCGCCACCAGGAGCCGGTCCAGCAGCCGGGCCTGGCCGCCGCGCACCAGGCGCAGGAGCGCCTGCGCGTAGGGATCGCCGTCGTCCGGGAGGAGCGGCGCGCCGCGGCGCTGCAGCTCGGTCAGCACCGCCAGGAAGTGGTGCTGCTCCTCCTGCGCCAGCCGGGCGAGGCTCCGGACCAGGTCGGGGCGGTCCGGGTGGTCGGCCACGAGCTTCAGCGCGCTCGCCGCCGCCTTCTTCTCGCAGTGGACGTGATCCGACAGCGTCCGGTCGAGGTCCGAGAGCGCCACCCCGGCCCAGCGTGGATCGGTGGCGGTGCGGAGCAGGGACACGCGGGAGATGTAGCGCGGCGGCGTCCTCAGCGCGCGGCGTCCATCCGTGCAAACAGCGTCTCGAGCGCGGCCACGCGCGCCACGTAGTCGCGCACGCCGTGGTCGCCGCAGCGCTCCCCCGGCGACGCGCGGAAGCCGCGGCGGGCGAAGGCGGCGCCCCGCTCCCGGCCGCAGAGGTGGAGCACAGCCGCGAGCCGGACCTGCTCCTCGGGCGTCGCCCGCGCCACCCCGGCCCGGGCGAGGGCGTCCACCACCCCCACGTGCAGCCAGGCCGACGTCATCTCGATCGCGTCGCCAGGCACGGTCCGAAAGTAGAGCGCGTTGAACCAGCACGCGCCCGGGTCGAGCCACGACCCGTCCCGCGCGACCCGGTGGCCGTGGATGCACAGCTTCCGGGCGTCCTGGAAGTTGCCGTCGGTGATCTGGAGGATGCCGACGGCGCTCGAGGCGGGCGCGTACACCTCGAACGGATTCCAGGTCCACCGCCACCTCCAGTAGGTGCGCGCCACCGGGTCGCCGGCGCTCTCCACCTGCACCAGCGCGGCGAGGAGGGCCGGCGAGATGACGTCGGTGGAGTGCTCCCGGAAGAGGTCGCCGTACTCCGCCCAGGTCGCCTCGGGCGTCTTCGGCGAGGGGGGCACCACCACCCCCAGGACCTCGGTGGGCTTTCGCACCAGCTGCCAGGCGGTGTTGAGCGCGAAGGCGAGGAGGAAGGCGAGGAACAGCCGTGAGGCGAGCGGGAGCTGCGCCAGCGGGACGGCGGAGCGGCGCGGGCGGCGCGGCCCGCGGTCCGCGTGGCGTCGGCGCACCATGCGCGCATGGTAGCCCGGGAAGGCGCCGCCCGGGGGCGGCGCCCGCTACGTCGTTCGCCCGGCGTCGCCGAGCGGCAGCCGCCGGATCCGCTTCCCGGTGAGGCCGAACAGCGCGTTCGCGACGGCGGGGGCGATCGGGGGCAGGCCCGGCTCGCCGATGCCGCCGGGCGGCTCGGCGCTCGGGACGAGGTGCACCTCGACCGCCGGCATCTCGTTCATGCGGAGCGGCTCGTAGTCGTCGAAGTTCGCCTGCACCACCGCGCCGTTCGCGATGGCGATCTGGCCGCGCAGCGCGGCCGACAGGCCGTAGACCATCGCGCCCTCGACCTGCGCCTCCACGGTGTCCGGGTTCACCACCCATCCGCAGTCCACGCCGTACACGACCCGGTGCACCCGGACGCGCCCCTGGTCGAGCGAGACCTCCGCGACGGCCGCCACGTGGCTCCCGAACGACGTGTGACAGGCGATGCCGCGCCCGCGCCCGGCCGCCGCCGGCGTCCCCCACCCGGCCTTCTCCGCCGCGAGCTGGAGCGCCCCGCGGAGCCGGTTCTCCGGCGGGAGGTGCTCGAGCCGGAAGGCGAGCGGGTCCTTCCCGGCCGCCGCCGCCAGCTCGTCCACGAAGCACTCCTCCGCGAACGCGTTCTGCCCCGAGAAGACCGAGCGCCAGAAGCCGAGCGTCACACCGAGCTCGGGCATGGCGCAGTCGACCCGCACCGCCGCCGCCGCGTACGGCACGTCCGCCGCCCCCTCGACCACGTCCGGGCGCTTGCCGAAGGCCGTCGCCGAACCCATGAGCTGCCGGGTGATGGACGGCGTTCGGACGAGGTGGTGCCACGCCACCAGCCGGCCGGCGGCGTCGAGCCCGCCCCGCAGCTCGTTGCGGCCAGGCGGCCGGTAGAAGTCGTGGCGCATGTCGTCCTCGCGCGTCCACAGGACCTGCACCGGGACGCCGGCCGCCTTCGAGACGAGCGCCGCCTCGACCACGAAGTCCGGCATGGCGCGCCGGCCGAAGCCGCCGCCGAGGAAGGTGGTGTGGAACGTCACCTTCTCCGCAGGGATCCCGACCGCCTTCGCGAGCGGCTCGAGCGCCCAGGAAGGACCCTGGCTCGGTGCCCAGATCTCGACGGCGCCCTTCTGGAACCGGGCCGTGCAGTTCATGGGCTCCATCGTCGCGTGCGCCAGGAGCGGCACCTCGTACGTCGCCTCGAGGCGCTTCGCCGCGCCGGCCAGCGCCTTCTCGACGTCGCCCTCGCTCCGCGGCGAGTCCTTCTCGACGGGCGCCTCGGCGAGGAGCCGCGCGATCCCGGCCTGGTCGAGCCCGCCGTTGGGACCGGCGTCGAACTCGACCTTCAGCGCCTCGCGCCCCTGGATGGCCGACCAGCTCGAGTCCGCCACGACCGCGACGCCGCTCGGCACCTGCAAGACCTTGCGGACGCCCGGCACGGCGAGCGCCTTCGCGCCGTCGAACGAGGCGACCTTTCCGCCGCGCACCGGCGGCCGGGCCACCACCGCGAACTTCATCCCCGGCACGCGGACGTCGATGCCGAACCGCGCCGTGCCCCGGCTCTTGTCGAGCGAGTCGAGCCGCGCCACGCGCTTCCCGATGACCCGGAAGTCCTTCGGATCCTTGAGCGGCGGCTCCTTCGGGACCGGGAGCGCGGCGGCTGCGCTGGCGAGCGCGCCGTAGCCGAGCTTCCGCCCGGTGGCGGCGTGGATCACCGTTCCGTCGCGCGCCTGGCACGCGGCCCGATCGACGCCCCAGCGCTGTGCCGCCGCGAGGACGAGCATCTCGCGCGCTGCGGCGCCCGCCTCGCGGAGCGGCTTCCACGAGCGCCGGACGCTGGACGAGCCGCCGGTCATCATCATCCCGAACTTCGGATCGGCGTCCGCCTGCACCACGCGGATGGACTTCCAGTCGGCCTCCAGCTCCTCCGCGACCAGCATGGGCATGGAGGTGTAGACGCCCTGGCCCATCTCCGCCTTGGCGAGGTACAGCGTCACCTGCCCCTGCGGGTCGATGCGGAGCCAGACGTTCGGCTCGAACGCCGCCGGCGCGGCCGCCTCCGCGCGCGAGGGGAGGTGGGCCCCGAGCCAGAGCCCCGCGCCCGCTCCGGCCGAGAGCTTCAGGAAGCTGCGCCGCCCGAGCGCCGGTGCGGTCATGGCGTGCCTCCGCCGGCGCGCTTGATGGCGCGCCTGATCCGGTTGTAGGTGCCGCAGCGGCAGAGGATGCCTGCCATGGCCTCGTCGATCTCGGCGTCCGTCGGGTGCGGCTTCTTCGCGAGCAGCGCCGCGGCCGCCATGAGCTGGCCGGACTGGCAGTAGCCGCACTGCGGGACCTCGTCGGCGATCCACGCCCGCTGGAGCGGGTGGTCGCCGGCGGGGGAGAGCCCCTCGATGGTGGTCACGCGGTGCCCCGCCGCGTCGCCCGCCGTCACCTGGCAGGAGCGGACCGCCTCGCCGTCGAGCAGCACGGTGCAGGCGCCGCACTGGGCGATACCGCAGCCGAACTTCGTGCCGGTGAGGCCGATGGCGTCGCGGAGGACCCAGAGCAGCGGCGTCTGGGGCGCGACGTCGACCGAGCGCTTCTGGCCGTTCACGAGGAGCGTCAGGTGAGCCATGGACGCCTCCGGTTCGAGTGGCCGTACCATGCTCGCCCTCCGGCCGCGCGTGAATGTCCCGGAGAGGGCCCCCGGTGGGAGGGCGGCCGGCCGTGGCGCTCAGGGCAGGAGCGCCTCGACCGCGCCGGCGCGCAGCACCGCCGGCGCGCGCGGCACCCGCGACAGCGCGAACCCGGCGACGAGCTCCCGCGGTCCGAGGCGCGCCCCCGGGGGCGCGAGGCCGGACAGGGCGGCGAGGAGGCCCACGACCGCCCGCGGGTCCGCGCCCCGCGCGCGCAGCGCGCCGAGCGAGAGCGCGCCGTGGCGCTTCGCCAGGCGTTCGCCGTCCTCGCCGGTGACGAGCGAGACGTGCGCGAAGCGCGGGACGGGCAGGTCCAGCGCCCGGTAGAGGAGGACCTGGCGCGCGGTCGAGGGGAGGAGGTCGTCGCCGCGCACCACGTCGGTCACGCCCATCGCCGCGTCGTCCACCACCACCGCGAGCTGGTAGGCCGGGATGCCGTCGGCCCGCGCCACCACGAAGTCGCCCACCCCGGCGTCCACGTCGAACGAGCATGGACCGTGAACGCCGTCCTCGAACGCGACCGGGCCGGGGTCCACGCGGAAGCGCCAGGCGGGCCGGCGCGCCGCCGCGCGGCGCTCCGCCTCGCCGGCGCCGAGGCCGCGGCAGGTGCCGGGATAGCGCGGTCCCTCGTCGCCGGGGCCGTGCGGGGCCTGCGAGACGGCGGCGATCTCCGCGCGCGAGCAGAAGCACGGGTACACCCGGCCCCGGGCGCGCAGCTCCGCCAGCGCCCCGGCGTATTGCGTCTGCCGCTCCGACTGGCGGTAGGGTCCGGCCGGCCCGTCCGCCCCCGGTCCCTCGTCCCAGTCCAGCCCGAGCCAGCGCAGCTCCTCGAGGATGCGGCCCTCCAGCCCGGGCTTCACCCTCGGTCCGTCGAGGTCCTCGACCCGCATCAGCCAGTCCCCGCCGGCCGCGCGCGCGGCCAGCCAGGAGAGGAGCGCGGTCCGCGCGTTGCCGAGGTGGAGGGGGCCGGTGGGGCTGGGGGCGAAGCGCCCGCGGGTTCGCATGGTGGATGCGCCCCGGAAGGACGTACCGGATGGGCACGGGTCCTGATATCCGAATGGCCCCCGCGCGCTCAAGGCGAAAACTGGACCCGGGCGCGCCGGACACCCCTGATCCAGCTCATGCCCCGCCAAGCAGGCGTCCTCCTCCCCCTCTTCTCCCTGCGCTCCTCGGCCGACTGGGGGGTCGGCGAGATCCCCGACCTGGTCCCCTTCGCGCGCTGGTGCGCCTCGGCCGGCTTCCAGGTCGCGCAGGTGCTGCCCGTGAACGAGACCTCGCGCGGGCAGAACAGCCCCTACGCGGCGCAGACCGCCTTCGCGATCGACCCGGTGTACGTCGCCGTCGAGGCGCTCGAGGACTTCCAGGAGGCCGGCGGGCTCGGCGCCCTCAGCCTCGGCGAGCGGGAGCACGTGCGCCGCGTGCGCACCGCGCCCGCCGTGCGCTGGCACGAGGTCCGCGGCCTGAAGCGCCGCGCGCTGGAGATCGCCTTCGCCCGGTTCGCCGAGGTGGAGTGGCAGCACCAGACCGCCCGCGCCCGGGCGCTGGAGGGGTTCGCCCGCGAGCACGCGCCCTGGCTCCACGACTACGCCCTCTTCGTCGCCATCCACGACGACCTCATGGGCGGCGCCGCCTGGGTCGACTGGCCGGGTCCGCTCCGCGACCGCGATCCCGCGGCCCTCGCCGACGCGCGCGCGCGCCTGGGCGAGCGGATCCTCTTCCACACCTGGCTCCAGTGGCAGCTCGACCTCCAGTGGCACGCCGCCCGCCGCGCCGCCAACGCCCAGGGGGTCGAGCTGGCCGGGGACCTGCCGTTCATGGTCGCGACCGACTCGGCCGACGTGTGGGCGCGGCGCGGGGACTTCCGGCTCGACGCCCGCGTCGGCGTGCCGCCCGACGCGTTCAGCGCCACCGGCCAGGACTGGGGCCTGCCGGTCTACCGGTGGGACACGCTGGCGCGCGAAGGGTTCCAGTGGCTCAACGAGCGGGCGCGGCGCATGGCGGACCTGTACGGCCTCTACCGCGTGGACCACGTGGTGGGCCTGTACCGGACCTACTACTTCCCGAACGACGGCAGCGCGCCGGCCTTCATCCCGTCGGAGGAGCCGGACCAGGTGCGGAACGGCGAGACGGTGCTCGCCATCCTGGCGCAGGGGGCGCGGGTGATCGCCGAGGACCTCGGTGTCGTGCCCGACTTCGTGCGCGCCTCCCTGGCCCGCATCGGGGTCCCGGGGTACCGCGTGCTGCGCTGGGAGAAGAACTGGGAGGCAGGCGGGGACGCGTTCCGCGACCCGGCGGCATGGCCCGCCCTGTCGGTGGCGACCACCGGCACGCACGACACCGACTCGCAGGCCGACTGGTGGGAGGGGCTCGGCAGCGACGAGCGGCGCCAGCTCCTCCAGCTCCCCGCGCTCGCCTCGCTCCGCGAGCGCGCGCCGCCGGCGTTCGACGACGGCGTCCGCGACGCGCTCCTCTCCCTGGTGTACGGCGCGGGGTCTGACCTCCTGCTCCTGCCGTTCCAGGACCTGTTCGGCGCCCGCGAGCGGGTGAACGTGCCCGGGACGGTCACCGACGAGAACTGGACGTACCGGATGCCGATGGACCTCGCGACGCTGCTCGAGGATCGGCGCTCGGCGGAGCGGCTGAGGGCGCTCGCGGGGGCGAGCGGGAGGACGGGGTAGCGGTTCCCGGCGGCGCTGCTTCTCGTGGAGTGAACATGACCGTCTACCTGGTCCGGCACGGCCGCGCCGAGGCGGCGGGGCCCGGCGGCGACGCCGCCCGGGCGCTCACCCCCGGGGGGCGCGCGGCGTTCGAGGCGCTGGCGCAGGCGATCGCGGCGGAGGCGCGCGTCGCGCGGATCCGCACCAGCCCCTGCCGGCGCGCGGCGGAGACCGCCGCCCTGCTGTCCGCGGCCACCGGCGCGGCCGCCGAGGCGGACGACGCGCTGTCCCCGGGCGCGTCCAGCGGGCGTGCGCTGCTCGAGCTCGCCGATCGCCTCGGACCGGGGACGGCGCTCGTCGGCCACAACCCGGAGGTGGCCGCGGCCCTCGCCGTCGCCGCCCGGCGCGAGGTGGAGGTGCCACCCGGCGCGATCGCGGCCGTCGAGCGCGACGGCACGATCTGGAACCTCGCGTGGATACGGCGCCCGGATTGACGGTTGCCGGCGCCATGGCCGCTCCGTATGGGTTCACCCGGGAAGGCCCCGAGACGGACTGACCCGCCCCCACGGGTCACGCAACCTCGGGATGGCCGCGGCCGCCCCGGCCGCCTACCCTCAGAGGCGTCGAGCGATTCACCCCATGGAGGCCGCCATGCCCCACGCCGCCGTCGCCCACCGGATCCGCGAGCCCCAGGGCTGGGACGATCGCGTCGCGCGCGCGCGCTCCGCGGTTGCGAAGGCGCGGTCGCTCGACGACCTCGCGGACCTCCTCAACAGCGCGCACTTCGCGGCCCTCCCGCTCAAGGACCTCGTGCAGCTTCCGACGTTCGGCGGCGAGCGGCCCGGCGGCACCGGCATATTCAGCTGGGACGCCGAGCGGGTGCTGGTGATGGACGAGCTGGGCGAGGGGTTCCGCGTCGTCGCGCGGTAGGCCGGCCGGCGCGTGCGCGCCGCGCGACGGCGCTTGATCTCCCGTGTTCGGTGAGCGATCTTCCGCGTCCCACCGGAGGATCCCGTGCCCAAGCCGAGCCCCGCCCTCGCCCAGAGGGCCGTGAACACCATCCGCATGCTGGCCGCGGATGCCGTGCAGCAGGCGAACAGCGGTCACCCCGGCATGCCCATGGGCGCCGCGGACATGGCCTTCGTCCTCTGGACGCGCCACCTCCGCTTCGACCCCCAGCAGCCACGCTGGCTCGGGCGCGATCGGTTCCTGCTCTCCGCCGGCCACGGCTCGATGCTGCTCTACGCGCTGCTCCACCTGGCGGGGTTCGACTGCACGCTCGACGACCTGGTGAAGTTCCGGCAGCTCGGCTCTCGCACGCCGGGCCACCCGGAGTTCGGCCACCTGCCCGGCGTCGAGATCACGAGCGGGCCGCTCGGCCAGGGGTTCGCGAACGGCGTCGGCTTCGCCCTCGGGCAGGCGATGCTCTCGGCCAAGCTGGGCCCCGGGAACCCGGTGGCGGATCACTTCGTGTACGCCATCGTCTCCGACGGCGACCTCATGGAGGGCGTCTCCGCCGAGGCCGCCAGCTTCGCCGGGCACAACCGGCTGGGCCGCCTCGTCTACCTCTACGACGACAACGAGGTCACCATCGACGGCCGTACCTCGATCGCGTTCACCGGCGAGGACGTGGCCAAGCGGTTCGACGGGTACGGCTGGCACGTGCAGGCGGTGGACGGCCACGACCACGAGGCCCTCGACCGTGCCATCGCGGCGGCCAAGGCCGAGCTGGACCGGCCCAGCCTCGTCCTGGCGCGCACCACCATCGGCTACGGCTCGCCCAACAAGGCCGGCAAGTCCTCCGCGCACGGCGCGCCCCTCGGCGAGGAGGAGCTCCAGGCGACCAAGAAGAACCTGGGCTGGCCCGCCGAGCCCCGCTTCCTGGTGCCGGACGACGTCCGCGCGTTCTGGGCGGAGCTGGCGGCCGAGAAGAAGCAGCAGGTCGGAGCGTGGGCGAAGGCGGCCGCGGCCTGGCGCGACGCCAACGGCGACAAGGCGGCGCTGCTCGACGTCCACGTGCAGCGCTGGGTGCCGGAGCGGATCGTGGAGCGCGCGCTGGAGGGGGCCTCGGGCGCCGACGCGACGCGCAAGCTCGCCTCCGCCGTGCTCCAGAAGATCGCGCCGGTCGTCCCGGCGCTGGTGGGCGGCTCCGCCGACCTCGCCGAGTCGAACCTCACCGACATCAAGGGCGCGGGATCCGTCGCGCCGCCGAGGTACGAGGGGCGCAACATCCACTTCGGCATCCGCGAGCACGCCATGGGCGCCATCGCCAACGGGCTCGCCTACGACGGCCTCTTCGTCCCGTTCGTCGGGACGTTCCTGCAGTTCTCGGACTACATGCGGCCGCCGGTCCGCCTCGCCGCCCTGTCCCGCCTCCAGACGATCTACGTCTGGACGCACGACTCCATCTTCCTCGGCGAGGACGGGCCGACGCACCAGCCGGTCGAGCACCTCACCGCGCTCCGCGCCATTCCCAACCTCCACGTGGTCCGGCCCTGCGACGGCGACGAGGCGGCGGTGGCCTGGGCGCACGCCCTCCAGCGCCGCGACGGGCCGACGGCGCTCATCCTGTCGCGGCAGAAGATCGCGCCCGTGAAGCGCGACGCCCCGTTCGACCCCGCCAAGGCGCTGCGGGGCGGCTACGTGGTGGCGGAGGCGCCCGGTGCCCGCTTCACGGCGGTCGCGACCGGCTCGGAGGTCCCGCTGGCGCAGGCCGCGCTCGAGGCGCTGGCCAGGAAGGGCATCCCCGCCCGGCTCGTGTCCATCCCGTGCCTCGCGTGCTTCGAGGCACAGCCCAGGGAGTGGCGCGACGCGGTGCTGCCGCCCGCGACGCCGGCGGTGGCCATCGAGGCCGCGCGCGGCTTGGAGTGGTGGCGCTGGGTGGGGAAGGACGGCCTGGTGATCGGGATCGACCGCTTCGGCGAGAGCGCGCCCGAGAAGGCGCTCGCCGAGGCGTTCGGCTTCACGCCGGCGAAGGTCGCGGAGCGGATCGAGCGCTGGCTCGCGGAGCGGCGCTGATCGGGGGACCCCCCCCCGACCGATCCGGGCGAGCCACGCCGCGGGCGGCCGTGCGCCGCCCGCGTTGGCCTGCCGCTGCGAGGCTAGCGCGCGACCGCGCTCTGCTGCGGCTGCGCCGGAACGACGGGGCGCGGCTCGATGCGCTCGCCCTTGGCGAGCATCTTCAGCGAGAGCGAGAGCAGGCTGGCGAGCAGTTCGCCGGAGCCCGGCACGTCCAGCTTGCGGTAGATGCGCTTGCGCCGCGCGCGGATGGTCTCCGGCGAGACGCCGGCGGCCGCCGCCGAGTCCTTGCACGCGAAGCCCTGTGCGATCCGGAGGACCTCGGCGCGCTCGGCCGGCGTGAGGGTGGTCCCCTCCATGAACTTCGCAGCGAACGGCGTGAGGATCTCGATATCGATCTGGGCCATGTTGTTCCTTCCCCGGAAGGCGCCCACCAAGGGGCGCTGGAATTTCGCCGTTGCGAGCCGCCCGCACGGGCAGGGGTCCTCCCGACGCACCCCTGCTTGGTCGGCCCGTCACCAGCGATGGGGACGATAATAACGCCCCACGTGGTTGCCACCCCCCTAGTTCATGTTTTTTGTAAGTGTCTGTAATCAGTAAGTTATTCGTAATTTGCGACCCGGTGGGGACTGGCCTGGCGAGCGAACTCGCAGTGCGGTGATGACTCATTAGGGGGGTTCTCCGGCGACCTGCTCCAGACGCCCCACAGCGGCCCTGCTACTCACCCCGGGAGGGGCGAGCGAGGGCTTCCGGTCATTCACCGATAGTTGACGCCACCGCGATCAGGGCTCGGCCCGGGCAGGGACGCGAGGCGGGGCGCGAGCCGCGCCTCGGCAACCGCCGGGCGATCCCAGTCGAGCGTGAGGGCCCGGAGGCCAGACGAAGAGCCGCGCCTCGGGCGCGCCCGGCCCGTGACCACGGCCGCAGGCCGCCAGCGCGGCGAGGGCGGCGGCGGCTCCGGCGCGCAGGGCCCGTCAGCCGATCGAGATCCGGTCGCGCTTCTTGGGCGGATCCGCCGACTCGGCCCGGTCTCCGCCCGCGGTCCGGGCGCGGCCGAGCGCCTCGGAGGCGCGCCGCACCAGCGAGGAGAACGACAGCGGCCCCTCGCCGTGGTGTGCGGCGACGCCGACGCTCACCGTCTCCGCTGGCGCGCCGACGCGCTCCCGGACGCGCGCGCAGAGCCGCCGGCCGACCTGGAGCCCTCCGTCGTTCTTGGTGTGCGGCATGAGCACCAGCAGCCGGTCCTCGGTGAAGGGCACGGCCACGTCGATGTCCCGCACGGCGGAGGTCACCACCCCGAGCAGCTCGCCCATGAGGCGGGCGCGCGCCGCGGCGGCGAGCCCCGCAGCGAATTCGTCCCAGCGGTCGAGGGACACCAGGGCGAGGGCGATGGGGTACTTGTGGCGCCGCGAGCGCTTCACCTCGACGAAGAGGAGCCGCTTCAGGAACTCCAGCTCCGACGCGGCGCCCGGGCCGGGGGGCCGGGTCCGCTCCAGGTCCGCGATGCGCCGCGCCTGCTCGCCGACCCGCTCCGCCAGGCGGCAGGTGCTGGCCACCATCGCCGGCGCGCAGAGCGGCCCGACCAGCGTCGCGTCGGCCCCCAGCGCCGCGGCGTGCGCCGCGTGCTCCTCCTCGTCGCCGAACAGCCCGATGATGGGCAGCAGGGGGTCGGCGTCGCGGAGGGCCTGCACCACCTCCTCGGCGCCTGCGGCGGCGCGCACCACCACGGCTGCGTGCCGGCCCTGCTCGACCTTGGTCGCGGCGGTCGCCGCGGTGGCCACTTCTATCTCGTAGCCGGCGGCGAGCAGATCGCGCCGGAGGACGGCCAGCACTGGCCTGGACTGCTCGACCACGAGGATGCGGCCCGGCATGACCGGTCTTAATGTACCATTCTCGCGCGTGCCGGAACCCGGACGAATCGCCCTCGCGCAGGTGAACACCACGGTGGGGGACTTCGCGGGCAACGCCGCGAAGATCCGCGCCGCGACCGAGCGCGCACGCGCCGCCGGCGCGACGCTGGCGGTGTTTCCGGAGCTGGCGCTGTGCGGGTACCCGCCGCGCGACCTCCTCGACCTGCCCGACTTCCTCGAACGGGCCCGGCGCACGCTGGAGGAGCTGGCGCGTCCGTCGGACTGGTCGCGCGGGGTGGCGGTGGTGGTGGGGTTTCCGGAGGCAGTCGAGGGGGCGCCGCCCCCCGGCGTCTACAACGCGGTGGCGCTCCTCGAGCGCGGGCGGGTCGCAGCGGTGGGGCGCAAGTCGCTCCTGCCCACCTACGACGTCTTCGACGAGACCCGCTACTTCCTCGCCTCCCCCGCCTCCACCGCGGCGTCGGCCGAGGGCGTCGGGCTCAGGCTCGGGCTCTCCATCTGCGAGGACGTCTGGAACGACAAGCGCTTCTGGGACCGCCCGCGCTACACCCGCGATCCCATCGCCGAGCTGACCGCGGGCGGCGCTTCGCTGGTGGTGAACGTCTCGGCGTCGCCGTACGCCATGGGGAAGCCGGCGCTGCGGGAGCGGATGCTGGGGGCGAGCGCGCGCGGTCACGGGGCGCCCATCGCCTACGTGAACCAGGTGGGCGGGAACGACGCCCTCCTCTTCGACGGCGCGTCGATGTGGGTGGGGAAGGACGGCGCGGTGCGGGCCCGCGCGCCGCTGTTCGTGGAGGCGCTGCTGGTGGTGGACGCCGACGGGGGCCGGGCCGAGGTGCTCGGGCTCGACGGCCGGCCCCTCCCCCCCGCGCCGGCGCCCCCGCCCGATCCGCTGGCCGACGAGGTGTTTCGCGCGCTCTCCATGGGCGTCCGCGACTACCTCCGCAAGTGCGGCTTCCGGAGCGCGGTGGTGGGGCTGTCGGGCGGCATCGACAGCGCCCTCACCGCCTGCCTGGCGGTCGACGCGCTCGGGCCGGAGAACGTGCTGGGCGTCGCCATGCCCTCGCGCTACTCGTCCGACCACTCGCGGGAGGACGCGGCGGCGCTGGCGAGGAACATCGGCATCCGGTTCCAGGAGATGTCGATCGAGCCGATGCACGCCGCCTTCCTCGGGCAGTTCCAGGCGGTGGAGGGGCGCCCCATGGGCGACCTCGCCGAGCAGAACGTGCAGGCCCGGATCCGCGGCCAGATCCTGATGGCGCTCTCCAACGACACCGGCGGGCTGGTCCTCTCCACCGGGAACAAGAGCGAGCTGGCGGTCGGGTACTGCACGCTCTACGGCGACATGGCCGGTGGCCTGGCCGTGATCGGCGACGTGCCGAAGACCCTCGTCTACCGGGTGGCGCGCGCCGCGAACGCGCGCGCCGGCCGGACGCTCGTCCCGGAGCGGACCTTCACCAAGCCGCCCTCCGCCGAGCTGAAGCCGGACCAGGTGGACCAGGACTCGCTGCCGCCCTACCAGGTCCTCGACGCCGTCCTCCAGGCGTACGTGGAGGAGCGGCTCCCGCTCGAGGCCATCGTGGCGCGCGGCCACCCGGAGGAGACCGTCCGGCGCGTGCTGCGCATGGTGGTGGCGAGCGAGTACAAGCGGCGGCAGGCGGCGCCGGTGCTGAAGGTGAGCGAGAAGGCGTTCGGGGAGGGGCGGCGGTTCCCGATCGCGCACGGGTGGCGGTACTAGCCGGGCGGGCGCCGCTCGACTCGCCCCGCCCGCGACCGCCGGTGCTACAGTCCCGCGCGACACGGAAGGCGCGGTGCACGGCCGCGACGGCGAGGTCCACGTGATCCTGTTCTCGTTCCTCCGGCTGCTCCACGTCCTCTCGATGGCGGTCTGGCTCGCCTCGGTCCTGTGGCTCCCGGGCGACGTCCGCCGCTCGATCGCGCGCGGCGGTCCTCACCTCGCGGCCGCCGCCGAGCGCGGCGGGGACCAGGTCCGGCTCGACCTCTACGCCGGCATCGCCACGGCGCTGACCGGGATCGGCCTGCTGTGGCGGCGCGCCTGGCTGGCGCGGCCGGCGCTCTGGGTCGGCGTGGTGGTGGGGCTCGCGATGGTGGGGCTGGTGGCGTTCGGGCTCGTGCCCGCATGGCGGCGCACCGCGGGGCGGCTCGCGGCGGGCGACGCCGCGGGTGCGACCGCCACCGTGCCCCGGCTCGCGGCCCTCGCCGCGGCAGGCCAGCTGCTCTGGGTGATCGCGCTCGCGCTGATGGTGCTGCCGGTGTAGGGCGCACCGCGGGGGGGCCGGGGGGGCGCGAGCTCCGCAGGCGAGGCGCTGCGGCGCGAGTGGCCCCCCGGGATCAAAGCTGCAGCGCGGCGGCGAGGAAGAGCCAGAGCGGGACGCCGGCGAAGAGGAGCGCCACCCAGGCGGCGGTGAGGACGCGGCGGCGGCGCTCGGGGAGCCCCGGCCGCCGCGCCAGCCCGCGCAGCACGCCGGCGGCGAAGCCGAGGACGAGCAGCGGCCCGAGCAGGAGCGCGAGCAGCAACGGGGAACGGCCGGGTTGCACGGGAGGCCGCAGGTCGAGGCGCCGGCTCAGACCTGCATGACCTCCTTCTCCTTCGCGACGACGGTCTCCTCCACCTTCTTCACGCCGTCGTCGGTGTCCTTCTGCATCTTCTCGAGCGACTTCTTGGCCTCGTCCTGGGAGATGTCGCCGTCCTTCTCGGCGGCCTCGAGCAGCTCCTTCGCGTCGCGGCGGTGGTTGCGCACCGCGACCTTGAACTCCTCGCCCTTGTGCTTCACCTGCTTCACGATGTCCTTGCGGCGCTCCTCGGTGAGCGGCGGGATGGGCACGCGCACCAGGTCCTTGTCGCTCATGGGGTTGAGCCCCAGGTTCGCGTCCCGGATCGCCTTCTCGATCACCGGGATCATGTTCTTCTCCCAGGGCTTCACCACGATGAGGCGCGCCTCGGGGACCGACAGCGTCGCCACCTGGTTGAGAGGCGTGGCGGTGCCGTAGTAGTCCACGCGCACGCCGTCGAGCATGTGCAGGTTGGCCCGCCCGGTCCGGACGTTGGCGAGGTCGTGCCTGAGCTGCTCCAGCGTCTTGCCGATGGAGTCGTGCAGGTCCTTGAGGATGTCGTCCGCGACGCTCATGGTCCGCTCCCGGCGCCGGCGCTCAGCGCGCCGAACGCCCCACCACCGTGCCGATCTCCTCGCCGAGCACCACGCGGCGCACGTTCCCGCGCTGGGTCGAGTCGAAGACGACGATGGGCAGGTCGTTGTCCATGCAGAGGCTGATGGCCGTCGAGTCCATCACCTTGAGGTTCTTCTTCAGCACGTCGATGTAGGTGAGGTGCTTGAACTTCGTCGCCGACGCGTTCTTCTTGGGGTCGTCGGTGTAGACGCCGTCCACCTTGGTCGCCTTGAGGAGCACGTCCGCGTGGATCTCCATGGCGCGGAGCGAGGCGGCGGTGTCGGTGGTGAAGTAGGGGTTGCCGGTCCCGGCGGCGAAGATGACCACCCGGCCCTTCTCCAAATGCCGAATGGCGCGACGCCGGATGTAGGGCTCCGCCACCTGGTGCATCTCGATCGCCGACTGCACGCGGGTGAGGACGCCGATCTTCTCCAGCGCGTCCTGGAGCGCCATGGCGTTGATGACCGTGGCCAGCATCCCCATGTAGTCGGCGCTGGACCGGTCCATCCCCTCGGTCGCGCCCGACACGCCGCGGAAGATGTTGCCGCCGCCGATGGTGAGCGCCACCTCGACGCCCAGCTCGACGACGTCCTTCACGTCCTGTGCAATGGCGGTGAGCGTCTTGGGCGAGATGCCGTACTTCCCATCCCCCATGAGCGCCTCGCCCGAGAGCTTGAGGAGGATCCGCTTGTAGCGGGACTTCGGCTTCTCGGCTCTCTCGGCGGGCATGGTCGGCGCGTTCTAGCGGAGGGGTGGTGGAGGGTCAAGGCGCGTCGTCCGCGGATTCTAGCGAATCCGCGCCGCGCCCGGCGATCAGGATGCGCTGCCCGAGGACGGGGTGGAAGGTGGGGAAGGTGGGCCCCCGGCGCCCTCGTCGGGGCTGCCGGCCCCGCGGCGGCGGCGGCGGCGGCCCCCGCGGCGGCGGCGGCGCTTGCGGCCGGGCTCCTTGGCATCGCCGGCCGCCACTGCGCCGCCGGCCTCGGCCGGAAGGTCGCGGGGCGCCACGGCGTCGACCTCGATGACCGGGACGCCGTGCGCCTCATGTCCGCCGGCGCCGATCGCGCGCGCGGCGCTCACCTCGCGAGAGCCCTCGCGCGATCCCCGGGGCTTGCCGTGCCGTCCGCGTCCGCGCCCGCGTCCGCGCGCGCGCGCGAGCCCGGGCTCGTGGTCCGGCAGCGCCTCGGCCGGCTCGCGGTCCGGCAGCGCCCCGGCCGGCTCGTGGTCCGGCAGGGCCTCGGCCGGTTCGTGGTCCGGCAGAGCTTCGGCCGACTCGACGTGCGGCCGGCGCTCGGCGTAAGCGCGCCGCTCCTCGTGGCGCTCGGCGTGGCCGCCGGCCTCGGCCGTCCAGCGCTCGAGCACCTCGCGCGCCTCGCCGGTCGCCTCGACGGAGATGCGGAGCAACTGCACCGCGTCCTGGAAGTACGGTTGGGCTGCGAGCCCGCGGCCACGGCGCCGGCGGCGCCTGGGCGGATCGCGGAAGACCCTCTGGGCGTGGAGGGCGAGGCGGGTGCGCTCCGCCACACGCCGCGGGAGCCGCGCCGTCTGGACGAGCCCGGCGAGGAGCGCGCCGGCGGCGTCGCGCGCCGCGGCGGGGGCGGCCGCCTCCCCGTCGGAAGG
>DATIWK010000151.1:0-17039 GCA_035519395.1 Anaeromyxobacteraceae bacterium
CGCGCCTACCAGACGCCCTCGAACCGCACCGCGTCGCCGGGCCGGACGCCGTGGGCCGCCGCCCACCCGCCGTTCACCTCCAGCACGTAGCGGCTCGGCCCGCCGGCGGTGCGGTTGATCTCGGTGAGCGGCTCGGCCCGCTCCACGATCCCCGCGATCCGTCCGTCCTCGGCGAGGAAGATCATGTCGAGCGGGATCAGCGTGTTCTTCATCCAGAAGGCGTGCTCGCCGGTCTCGGGGAACACGAAGAGCATCCCGGCGTCGGCGCCCAGCTCGCGGCGAAACATGAGGCCGCGCTGCAGCTGCTCCGGGGTCCGGGCCACCTCGACGGTCACCGTCAGGCGCGCCCCCGCCCTGGCGTCGATCGTCACCCGCGCCGTGGCCATGGCGGCGGGGGCGGGCTTCGCCTGCCGGGCGCAGGCGGCGAGCGCGGCCAGGAGCACGGCGGCGGCTGCTCGGGGTGCGCGCGCGGGGCGGCGGGCACGGCGCACCGTCACCTCGGGAGCGGCACCGCGCAGTAGCTCGAGAACTGGATGTCCGCCAGGTACGCCTGGCGGGTCGCGTCGTCGAGCGTGGCGAGGAACGCCGGGTCGAGCACCATCTGGCGGCACTCGAGCCCCGTCTTGGAGTGGAAGCAGTCCTCGTTCGAGACGCACGGCTTCGAGCAGTAGCCGCAGAGGCTCGTCCCGTCCGCGCACTGCCCGTAGCGGGAGTAGATGTCCCCCGGCGCGCTCGCCTGCTGGATGGGGGAGACGATGCACACGAAGTTGTCGCAGGCGGGGTTGCCCGTCTCCAAGTAGTCGCCCAGCGCGTCGGCGGGCGTGACCGCGACCGGGTTGTTGCCGCCCAGCGTGCAGCGCTGGCCCACGTCCGCGCTCTGGCACGCGCCGAGGAGCGCGAGGGCGGCGACCGCGGAGACGGCGACGGCGGAGCGCATGATCCGTCGAATCGTTAGCACGCGGCCGCCGGCCGGACAAGGAACGCCCCGCCGTCCTTCTCCGCCTTCATCGGACCTTCACCCACAAACGTCACTTTCCGCGAGGGGGGCCGCGTTGCCCCTCCCCCGGCCTCGGGCTAGGATGCCCGGCGAGCGCGAGGTTCGCGCGCGTGAGCGAATGAGATCTCCCATCGCGATCGCCTGGCTCCTCCTCGCCGCGCTCCCCGCGGCCGGGGCCGCACAGGAGATGCCCGGACTGGATCTCTCGGCCCCGCCGAAGCCGAAGCCGCCGCCGAAGCAGCCCGCGTCCTCGCCGGAGGGCGAGGAGCTGCCGCCGGTGAACCTGTCGGCCCCTCCCGCGAAGCCGGCCGCCGCCCCCGCGCAGGCGGTGTCGCCCCTCGGCCCCTCCGGCGAGCGCGACGCCGCGCTCGGCGACCGCGTGAAGGCCGTGCAGCGCAAGGGCTTCCTCAAGCGGAACCGGCTCGATCTGACGCCGCTCTTCGCCGTCACCGTGAACGACGCCTTCTACGCCAAGTTCGGCGGCGGGCTGCGCCTCGCCTACAACCTCGAGGACAGCTTCGCGGTCGCCACGCGCTGGGTCTACTTCGAGCCCTACCGCACCGACAGCGTGCGCGAGGGGAAGGTCGCCTTCAACAGCCAGCTGCTCACCTCGCAGGTCTACGGGCAGCTCATGCTCGACGGCATCTGGTCGCCCATCTACGGCAAGGCGGCGGTGATCGGGCGGTCCATCGTCCACTTCGACCTGTTCCTGCTCGCCGGCTTCGGTGCGGTCCGCACGGCGACCAGCGTCGCGCCGCGCAACGAGGGCGATCACCTCGCCGCCGACCTCGGCGCGGGCCTCCGCTTCTACCCGCGCGAGTGGCTGGCCTTCGAGCTGGGGCTCACCGCCACGTTCTACCCGGACCAGCCCATCTCCTCCGTCCCCGGGACCATCCAGAAGGTCGTGGTCGCGAACGTCGGCGTCTCCATCTTCTGGCCCTTCGGGTTCGACTACTACTACCCGTGAACCATTTCCCCGCCCTGCGCGCCCTCGCCGCCGTCGCCGCCCTCGCGGGCGCCGCGCTCCCCGCCGCGGCGCGCGCCTCCAAGGCCGACGCCTTCGAGGGCAAGGTGCAGCCGGTCTCGGGCCAGCTCTACCAGAAGGCGGGGCGCGTCGAGGTCACGCTGGACGGGCTCCTCTCGCTCAACGACGCCTTCTTCACCAAGTACTTCGCCGGCGTCCAGGTCGGATACCACTTCTCCGAGTTCCTCTCGCTCCACGGCCAGCTCGCGGGAGGCGCCTCGGCGAAGACCGGGTCCACCGAGGTGTGCCCGGCGAACGCGGGCTGCCACCCCGCCTCCGCCGCCGACCTGCGCGAGGTCCCGGGGCACGTGAACCTGATCGCCGGGGCCGAGCTGCAGTTCTCTCCGGTGTACGGGAAGCTCAACGTCTTCTCCGAGGGGGTCGCCCACTTCGATCTCTCGCTCCTCGGCGGCCCGGACTGGATCCGGTACGACCAGGTCCTGTCCGCGTCCGACGCGTCCGCCGGGAAGACCCCGTCCGCCGTGAGCAGCCTCGGCTTCCACCTCGGGCTGGGCGCGCGCATCTTCTTCTCGGAGGCGCTCGCGCTCAGGATCGAGGTGCGGGACTACGTCTACCGGGCCGACGTGCCGAGCATGCAGAAGCGGGAGACCCAGAACCAGCTGTTCACCGAGATCGGGCTGTCGGTGTTCTTCCCGTTCCGCAACCGGACGCAGCCGTAGGGGCCGAGCCATGCGTCTTGCCGCCGCCGCCCTGCTCCTCGCCGCCGCGCTCCCCGCCCGCGCGCAGCTCGGGATCGACCTCTCCGCGCCGCCGAAGAAGGACAAGCCCGCCGAGAAGAAGCCTCCGCAGCAGGGGACGCCGGCGCCGGGCGTCTCGCTCCGGCCCCTCGACCTCGGCAAGAAGGGCAGCGGCGCGAAGGAGCGGCTGGAGGCCGCCAAGAGGCTGGGCGACGACAAGGCCTACGAGACCGCCGCGCTCGCCTACGACCAGATCCTGCGCGAGCCGGCGCTGGCCGACGGCCACGAGGAGGCGCGCTACCAGCTGGTGAAGGTGCTGGAGCGCCTGGGGCTTCACTACTCCGCCCTGGTGGAGCTGGACCGGATCCTGGAGCGCGGCCAGGGCTCCAAGTACTTCCACACCGCGATGGAGTGGGTCTTCTACGTCGGGAAGCGGCTCAAGAACGAGCAGCCGCTGCTGTCGCGCGTGGCGCGCCTCGCCGGCGAGAGCTTCCCCCCCGCCTACCAGGACCGCTACCTCTACCTCCTCGCCAAGTACCAGTTCGAGCGCGGTCGGGCCCTGCAGGAGGCGGGGCGGGCCTCGGAGGCGCGGTCCTCGTTCGACGAGGCGCGCCGGCTCGCCTCGCGCGTCCGCAAGGAGGCGGGCGCCGCGGCGATCCCGGCCTCCGCCGGCGACCTCCCCGCCGCCGGGGAGGAGGGCGACACCTACGCCAAGGCCCGCTTCGTGGACGGCCTCGTCCTGTACGCGGAGGGCGACCAGGCGGGCGCGGCCGAGAGCTTCAAGGAGGTGGTGCGGCTCACCAACCCCAAGCGGAACCGCCGCGTCGATCCGGCGCTCCGCGAGCTGGCGTTCCTGCAGCTCGCCCGCATCCACTACGAGAACCGGCAGAACCGCTACGCCATCTTCTACTACGACAAGATGCCCTGGGGCGGCGAGAGCTGGCTGGAGGGGCTGTGGGAGGCGTCCTACGCCCACTACCGCATCGGCGACTACGAGAAGGCGCTCGGGAACCTGCTCACCCTCCAGTCGCCGTACTTCAAGGAGGAGTACTTCCCCGAGTCGTACATCCTCAAGGCCATCATCTACTACGAGAACTGCCGGTACCCCGAGTCGCGAGCCATCCTGGAGGACTTCTCGGGGATGTTCGAGCCGGTCTACGACGAGCTGCAGGCGCTCACCACGCGGGCGCAGCCGGCCACCGCGTTCTTCGACCTCATCGAGGAGGCGGAGAAGCGGCCCGACACCGACCCGCAGGCGCGCCTGATGCGCAAGATCATGAAGCTCGCCTTCACCGACGAGAACATCAAGCGGCTCTCCGAGTCGATCGGGGAGATCGAGGACGAGCTGGGCCGGAAGATGGGGGCGCTGCGCCCCGAGTTCCGGCACTCCGCGCTGGCCAAGGACCTGCAGGGCAAGCTGCAGGAGGAGCGCAAGGCGCTGGTCGAGGAGGGCGGCCGGCGCGCCCGCCAGAAGCTCGAGTACGAGCGGGACCAGCTGCGCGGCCTCCTCGCCCAGGCGCTGCGCATCAAGATCGAGGTCTCCCGCAAGGAGCGCGAGGCGCTGGAGGGCTCGCTGGCCACCGGCTCGCAGCCCGAGATCCTGCGCGACCTCAAGTTCTCCACGGCCGTCTCGGACGAGCACCTGTACTGGCCGTACGAGGGCGAGTACTGGCGCGACGAGCTCGGGACCTACGCCTACACGCTCACCAAGGGCTGCAAGGACCGGCCGCAACGCGCGGCCCGCTGACCGCCCCCGGGGGACACCAGGCCGTGACCTCCCTTCGCGCTCTCGTTGCCGGGGCCGCCGCCGCCGCGCTCGCCGCCGCGCCGGCCGGTGCCGCCGAGGGGCGCGCCGGGCCCAAGGAGGCGGATCTGGGCGCGAAGCGCTCGGTGGCGCCCGACGCCGCGCTGCAGGGCTCGCTGGAGGCGAAGAAGGCGCCGGCCGGGCCGGGCGGCCCGGCCCTCGAGTTCGAGGTGTTCCGGCAGAAGGTGGAGGTCCAGGTCTCGGAGAAGCGGCGGGAGGAGATCGCCTCGCTGCAGAAGCTCATCAAGCTCGGTGGCAACGTGGAGGAGACGCCGGGCTGGTACTTCCGCCTCGCCGAGCTGCTCTGGGAGGAGTCCCAGTTCTTCTTCTTCGAGAGCGGGCGGCGCGACGACCGGATCCTGGCGCTCGGCAAGTCCGATCCGGCGCAGGTGCAGCGGCTGCAGGCGGAGAAGCGCGAGCTCGACGCGCAGTCCCGGCGGCTGCAAGAGCAGGCGGTGGCGCTCTACAAGGCCATCGTCGCGCGCTACCCGAAGTACCCGCGCATGGACGAGGTGCTGTTCTTCCTCGCCGAGAACCTCTTCAAGCGCGACCGCCAGGACGAGGGGGCGATGAAGGCCTACCGGGCCCTCATCAAGAACTACCCCGGCTCGCGGTACGTGCCGGACTCCTGGATGGCGTTCGGGGAGTACTACTTCGAGAAGGCGAACCGGGGCGACCGCATCGGGAACCTGCGCAAGGCGCTGGAGGCGTACCAGCGCGCGGCGTCGTTCCAGGAGTCCTCGGTCTACGGGTACGCGCTCTACAAGGAGGCCTGGGTCCACTACAACCTCGGCCAGTGGACGGAGGCGCTGGAGCTCTTCCGCACCGTCATCTACTTCGGCACCCTGCCCACCTCGTCCGTCCCCCAGGACAAGAAGCTCACGCTGGTGAAGGAGGCGCGGAAGGACTACGTCCGCACCTACAGCCACGTCGGCTCGGCCGAGGGCGCGGTCGAGGAGTTCCGGCGCGTGGGCGGGGAGGCCGGCTGGTGGGACATGGCGAAGACCCTCGCCGGCCTGTACTTCGACGAGGGAAAGGACCGCGACGCCATCGTCCTCTACCACCGGCTCATCCAGGAGAAGGCGCTCTCGCCCGAGGCCCCCTTCTTCCAGTCGCGCATCGTCACCTGCGCCGGCCGGCTCGGGAAGAAGGACGTGGCCGTGCAGCAGGCGCACGTCTTCGTGAAGATGCTGCGCGAGATCGAGGCCTCCGTGAAGGAGGAGAAGGACCGGAAGCTCCTCGACGACGCCCGGCGCGACGCGGAGAACACGCTGCGCACGCTGGCGGTGCAGTACCACACCGAGTGGAAGAAGACCCGGGACGAGCCGGTGGCGGCGCTCGCCGTCGCCGTCTACCAGGATTACCTGGAGCTGTTCCCCACCTCCCCGCACGCCTACGACCTGCGCTTCTTCTACGCCGAGCTGCTCTACGCGCTCGGCGAGTTCGAGAAGGCGGGAGCCGAGTACGAGCGCACGGCGCTCGCCGACGTCGCCGCGGCGCAGGCGCGTCCGGCCCCGGGGGAGGAGCCCCGCAAGCCGGGCCGCTTCTTCCGGGACGCGCTGGAGAACACGGTCTTCGCCTACGACCTGGTGGCGAAGAAGCTCGACCAGGCCGAGAAGCGGACGCCGACCGACCCGAAGAAGCGCATCCCGCTCGCCCCGGCGCAGCAGAAGCTGGTCGACGCCTGCGAGCGGTACCTCAAGTGGCAGCCGAAGGGCGACAAGTGGGTGGAGATCGCCTACAAGGCCGCCAACATCTACTACCGGCACAACGACTTCGCCGAGGCGACCAACCTCTTCACCCGCATCGCGCTCGACCACCCGGCGCACGAGCTGGCGGGCTACTCCACCAACCTCGTCCTCGACGCCTACAACCTGCTCGGCGACTGGCGGAACGTGAACGGCTGGGCGAAGCGGTTCTACGCCAACGCCGACCTGCTCCGGACGCATCCGGGCCTCAAGGAGGACCTGGCCCGCGTCATCGAGCAGAGCGCGTTCAAGGTCATCGAGGAGTACGAGCGGGCGCACGACTACGAGGCGGCGGCCGAGGCCTACCTCGCGTTCGTGCGCGACTGGCCCGCCTCGAAGCTCGCGGCCACGGCCCTCTACAACGCCTCGGTGGACCTCGGGAAGGCGCAGCGGCTCGACCGCGCGGTGCAGGTCCGCGACCAGCTCGTCGAGCGGTTCCCGGGCGAGGCGGTCGCCGCGAAGTGCGTCTACGACAACGCCGAGGCGTACGAGGCCGTCGCGGAGTTCGACAAGGCCGCCGACTACTACGAGCGCTACTTCCGGGACTGGAAGCACGCGCAGGGCGGGGCGCCGCGGGGCCCGGCGCACCACAAGGGCCGCAAGGCCGCGGCCGAGCCGGCGGCGGGCCACGCGCCCGTGTACGACGAGAAGAAGGCGAACGACGCGATCATCAACGCCGCGGTGTTCCGTGCCGGCCTGAAGCAGATCCCGCGCGCCGAGGCCGACAGCCAGGCCTACCTCGACACCTGGCCCGACGGGGCGGACGCCGCGCGCATCTTCCTCTCGCTCGCGGATCTCTACGGGAAGCGCGGCGAGCGGCAGAAGGAGCTCAAGCAGCTCGAGGAGTACCAGCGGCGCTACGTGAAGGACCCGGACGAGTGGCTCGTCATCCAGCAGCGGATCGCGATCACCCTGGAGAAGGGCGGGAGCGCCGCGCTCGCGAAGAAGGCGTACGAGGACGGGCTGGCGTACTACCGGCGCAACGCGGCCAAGGTGAAGGACCGGGGGATGGCGCTGGTCGCGGAGGCGATGTACCGCGAGGTCGAGCCGGTCTACCAGGACTACGCCAAGCTGGACTTCAACGTCCGGCCCAGGGACCTCAAGTACCAGCTCGACCGCAAGAAGGCCAAGCTGGCCGAGGTGCACAAGCGGTACGTCGCCGTGGTGAAGCTGAAGCAGGCCGAGCCCGCGGTCTGCGCGCTCTGGCGGATGGCGAGCGCCTCGGCCAACTTCTCCCAGTCGCTCCTCGACGCGCCGGTTCCCAAGGAGGTCCGGGCCAAGAAGGAGCTGGCCGAGGAGTACCAGAGCCAGCTTCAGCAGGCCGCGGAGCCGTTCCAGAACGACGCCGCCCAGGGCGCCGAGCTGGCCCTGCAGGCGGCGCGCGACTACGGGCTCGCCGGCGACTGCGTCCGCAAGTCCGAGGCCATCCTGGTGAAGTACAAGCCCGACGCGGTCACCGGCGCGCCCGAGATCATGCCGGCCGTCTCCCCGGGCGCGATCGCCGACCGCCCCGAGGGCTACGGCCTGCTCACCGCGCTGCAGCAGGTGCCGGCCGCGCCGCCCCGCACCGCTACCCGCGCCTCGGAGCCGCCGCTCCCGCCGCTGAGGACGGCGCGGCCCGACCCGGCGAGAGACGACCTCGCGCCCCTGGACGGCGACGAGCAGCGCTCCAAGGACGTCCCGCCGCCCAGGAAGAAGAAGGCCAAGACCGCGTCGAAGAAGCCGGGCGCCACGGACGACGACGACGAGGAGCTCCTCCCGTGAGCCCGCGCCTCCTCCTCGCCGCCGTCTCGGCGCTCGCCGCCTGTGCCACCACCGCGCCACGGCCGGAGGCCGCGGAGGCCGCCGGGGCCACTCCGCCCGCCGCGGCCGCAGGGGCGAGGCCCCAGCCGCCGGCGAGCGCCCGGGTCGCCCCGAGGAACGGGTCCGGTCCTGCGCCGGCCGCGACCGCCGCGCCGGCCAGGCCTGCTGCCGCCGACGCAGCGCCTGCACCGGACGCGCTGTCGCCGCGCGCGCAGCGCCTCTGGGACGAGGCGCTCGCCTCGCTCGACGAGCAGAGGAAGCTCAAGGTCCCGACCGACTGGGCGCTGGTGGAGCGGAAGTTCCGCGCCGTGCTCGCCGCCGCCGACGTGGCCGAGGCGCACTTCGACGTGGGCGTCGCGCTCGAGGCGCAGGGGCGCCCGGGCGAGGCGGGCGGGGAGTATCGCCTGGCGCTGGAGCTGAAGCCTTCGCTCCGCCAGGCGGCCGTCAACCTCGCCGTGCTCCAGGAGAAGGCCGGGGACGCCCGCGGCGCGGCCGCCGCCTACGCCGAGCTGGTGCGCGCCCACCCGGAGGACCCGGTCGCCCGGGTGCGGCTCGCCGCGCTCTACCGCGCGTCCGGTCAGCTCGACGAGGCGTGGCGGATGGCGCGCGAGGCGCTGCAGCGCGATCCGCTCTCGGCCCCCGCCTACCAGGTGCTGGTGCGGGTGGCCGTCGAGCGCAACCAGCTCGACCTCGCCCGCCTGGTCTCGCTCAAGGCTCGCAAGCTCGCCCCCGACGACCCCGACAACGCCTACTTCGAGGGCGTCATCCTCTCGCGCTCGGGCGACGAGGCAGGCGCCAAGGTGCAGTGGACCAGGGCGCTCGCGCTCCGGGACGACTACCTCCCGGCCCGCTACGCGCTCCTGCAGGCCGCGGCGAAGGGCGAGGCCTGGGTGGCGGTGTCGGAGCAGGCGCAGGCCATCCTCCGCGCGCGTCCGGACGACGCCGCGGTGCACCTCGCGCTCGGAATCGCCCAGCGCCACCTCGGCAAGGCCGACGACGCCCTCGCCTCGTACGCCCGCGCGGAGCAGCTCTCCGGCGGCCGGCTGGCGGAGGTCCACCTCGCGCGGGGCGTCCTGCTCATGAAGGTGAAGAGCGAGTGCGAGCCGGCCATCTCCGAGTTCGACGCCTTCGCCCGCCAGGCGGGGCCGACGCTCGCGGGGGACGCGCCGGTGTTCAAGCTTCGCCGGGAGTGCCAGGAGATCCTGGTCCAGAACCGGCAGGCCGCCGAGGCCGCGAAGGAGCTCCAGCGGGAGGCGGAGCGGAAGGCGACGGAGGACGCCGCCCGGAAGCCGGGCGCGGCCCCGCCGGGTGGAGCCGCGGTGCCCACATCGGCGCCACCTCGGTAGCGGCGCCGGGCGGCCCTCGCTTCAACGTGGATCGCCCGCGGTGATAAGCTTCCTCGAGACCGTGCGGAGAAGGACCATGCGCAAGATCGTGCTCGCCCTCGTGTCGGCCCTCGCCCTCTCCGGGGGCGCCATCGCCCAGGAGAAGACCCCCGGCCAGCCGCAGCCCAAGATCGAGTACGAGAAGAAGACCGTCATCAACTTCGAGGACGACACCATCGAGGGCGACCTGAAGCGGCCCGACGGCGAGTACGTCGAGTCCAAGCGCAAGGTGAGCCACTCGAACCTCATCAAGATCCGCGAGGACTGGCGCGACAAGGTGATGCAGGCGTCCGGCGATCTCTAGCCCCATGCCCAACCCGATCACCCTCAAGGTCTTCCGCGGCGACGAGCTGCTCCGCACGGAGCAGTTCAGCCGCGAGATCATCAAGATCGGGCGCCTCGCCTCGGCGCACCTCGTCCTCGACGACGACCGGATCTCGCGCATCCACTCCGTCATCGAGGTCTCTCCCGAGGGTGGCATCTCCATCATCGACATGGGGAGCGCCGAGGGGACCTTCGTCAACGGCAAGAAGGTGAGCCGCGGCGCGCTGCGGGCCGGCGACCAGATCACGCTCGGCGGCCTGCGCATCGTGATCGAGGGCCCCGAGCCGGCCGCCGCCGTCCCCGACGGCGCCGGGAAGGTGGCCGTCGCGCCGCAGCCGCCGGCTGGACCCGCGCCGGCGCCGGGCGGGAACGGCGCCGCGCGCGCGACCCAGCCGGCGATGGCGGAGATGCGGCCCACGAGGACGAGGGAGCCCGCGGCCGCGACCCCTGCCAAGGCCCCAGCGCCGACTCCGGCCGTCGCCCCGGCCGCCACTCCGACCGCGGCCCCGGCCGCGAGCCCGACCGTGGCGCCCGCCGCGACCCCGGCCGTGGCGCCCGCCGCGTCCCCGGCCGTGGCCCCGGCCGCCCCCCACCCCGTGGCCCCACGCGTGGTGAAGCTCGCTCCAGACCGCAGCGCGCCGGAGGACCTCTCCACCGAGACCGACTACGGCGTCGAGCTGCGGCTCCTCTGGGGCGAGACGCTCCTCGACGCCGGCACGTTCGTGCGGCCCCGCGAGCCGGTGCTGGTCGGCGAGGGTCCGCGCTGCGCGCTGCGCCTCTCCGGCCCGCAGCTCCCCGCGCCGGAGTTCGCGATGCTCCGGTACGCCGACGGCGACTACCGCTTCGCCTTCGCGCGCGGCATGACGGGGGTGGTCGACGACCGCGGCAAGCGGGCCACGTTCTCGCAGCTGGTGAAGGACCGCCAGGCCTCCGCCGACGAGAAGCGCGACGGGACCTACTGGATCCCGGTGCCGCGGTCGGGCGCCGTCCGCGCCGAGCTGGGGGCCAGGCTCGCCGTCGAGGCGCGTGCCAAGAAGCCGCATCCGATCAAGGGCGCGCCGTTCTGGGAGCGGATCAACTACCAGTTCCTGAACCTCTTCCTGGTGCTCTTCTTCGTCCAGGCGGGGTTCATCGTCGCCGCGAGCAACTTCCCGTACGACACCGACGTCCTCGCCGACGACCTCTTCAAGAACCCCTCGCGGATGGCGAAGTTCATCATCAAGCCCCCCGAGCCTCAGCCGCAGCAGAAGGGCCTGCAGGCGGGTGACAAGAAGAGCGAGGAGCCCGGGGAGATGGCCGAGAAGCACAAGGGCGACGAGGGGCAGATGGGGAAGAAGGACGCCCCGAAGACCAACGCCCGCTCGGCGCCCAAGGCCATCGACCCCAACGCGAAGGACGTGGTGAAGCGGATGGGCCTGCTGGGGGCGCTGGGCCGGGGCGGCGGGAGCGGCCTCTCCACGGTCTTCGGCTCGGGAGGCCTGGGCGGCGACCTGCGCGGCGCCGTCGGCAACATGTTCGGCCCCACGGCGGGCGACAGCTACGGCCTGGGCGGCCTCGGGATCCGCGGCACCGGGACGGGCGGTGGCGGCCAGGGCGAGACCATCGGCATCGGCGCGGTGGGCACCAAGGGGCGCGGGGGCGGGCTCGGCAGCTACGGCACCGGCGTGGGCGGCCTCGGGAAGAAGAGCGACGTGCAGCCCACCATCTCCACCGGCAACGCCGTGGTGATGGGCTCGGTGGACAAGGAGCTCATCCGCCGGGTCATCCAGGAGCACGCCGCGCAGATCCGCTACTGCTACGAGCAGCAGCTCGCCATCAACCCGAAGCTCTCGGGGAAGGTCTCCATCAAGTGGATCATCAACGCCGACGGCTCGGCGTCGGGCGCGCAGGTGGACGCCGGGTCGACCACGCTCGCCGACGACAAGGTCCACCGCTGCATGATGGAGCGCATCCAGAGCTGGCAGTTCCCCAAGCCCAAGGGCGGCGGCATGGCGGTGATCACCTACCCGTGGATCCTGCGCGCCTCGGGCGCGAGCGCGGAGTAGCCGGGAGACGCATGAGGACCGCCACGCGCACACTGCTCGTCGCCGCGCTCGCCGCCTTCGCCGCCGGGGTGAAGGCCCAGGACGCGGCGCCCACGCTGCAGGAGGACCCCCGCGCCGCCAAGTTCAAGGACGTCGAGCGCGGGTTCTTCGTGGGGTTCGAGCTGGGCGCGCTCGGGTTCACGAAGACCACGGCCCAGGATCCCAACCGCTATCCGTATGCGGCGGACGGCGGCGGCGCCTCGGGCGGGCTGCTGGTCGGCGTCAACGTCGGCGTGGACCTCGGGTCGCACTTCGCGCTCTCCGCGTTCTTCATGGGCGGAAACGAGCGCGCCTCCGTGAATTACGGCGCGTTCAGCGTGTACGCCCTGGGCCTCGACGGGCGCTTCTCGTTCTACTCGCTGCGCGACCGGAACGGCTACGAGCGCTTCTACGTGTACGCCCACGCGCGTTCCGGCGTGGCCCGGTCCTACCCGGCCGGGCTGTTCGGGGATCGCGAGGTCTACTTCGCGATCGGGCCGGGGATCGAGTACTTCACGCACCTGCGCCACTTCTCGATCGGCATGGCGGCCGACCTGGCCTACGCGGCGAAGGCGAAGGCGCCCGGTTACGCGGTGTACCCGACGGTCCGGTACACGTTCTAGCCTGACCCAGAGTAATTTGCTCCAGCCCGACCCCCTGTAATCTCGCTGGGTTCCACTCGGTTCACGCGCGACCCAGAGTCATTTCGGTCGATCGAGACGCCGTCCGTCCAGCACGCTGTGAGGGGCGACGTGCACCGCCACTCCGGGACGGCGGAATTACTCCGGGTCGGGCGCGCGCTCCGGGACGGCGGAATTACTCTGGGTCGGGGTGCGCGCCCGGGGACCAGCGCTGCGAAGGCTACGCTCGGGAGACACCCCGGCGCCCTGCGAGCCGGGGCGGGTCAACGGCGCGCCGCTATCGCCCGCCGCGTCGCCGCATGTAGTCAAATGCTCGTAAGGGCTCGGTTTTCCGGGGGTCGTAACATTGACCCTCCCTCGGGACGCACCCTATACTTCCTCGGACCGGGCGGTCTCCGTCCAACCCACGCGGTTCCACTCCCCGAGTGAGCCTCCTTGAGCACGCCCACGCTGGACGAGCAGATCCGTTCGCACCTCGAGACCCTCGAGGCCGCGCCGGGTGATGCCGGCGCGTTTCAGGCGCTCGAGGGCCTCTACGAGCAGGACTCCCGGTGGGAAGACCTCGTCGCGCTCTACGAGGGACGCGCGCGGCTCCTCGCCGACCCCGGCGCGGGGCCGGCGCTGCTCGCCAAGGCGGCAGGGCTCGCCCACGCGCGCCTCAAGAACGTCGCCCGCGCGGAGGAGCTCTACCGGCAGCTCCTCTCGACGGACCCGCAGAACCCCGCCGCCCTCCGCTCGCTGGTGCGGCTCTTCGAGGAGCGCGAGGACTGGCCGGGCGTCGCGGCCGCGCTCGACCGGGAGGCGCAGAACACCGCCGACCCCCGCGACGCCGCCCGGCTGACGCTCCAGCTCGGGCGCGTCCAGGAGGATCGCCTCGGGCGGCGCGACCGGGCGGCGCTGCTCTACGCGCGCGCCTGCCGCCTCGACCCGTCGCTCGAGGAGGCCCGCACCCTGGCGCTGGCCTGCCACGTCGCGCTCCGCCGCTTCGCCCAGGCGAAGCGGACGCTCGACGCGGCCCGCGACTCGGGCGCGGACCGCCGCGGGATCGCGGCCGAGTACGCGCGGCTGGGCGCGGTGCTCGCCGACGAGCCGCTCGAGCACGACCTCGCCATGGACGCGCTGGTGGACGCGCTCTCGCTCGACCGGGCGGCCCCGGGCGCGGTCGAGCTGCGGGAGCGGCTCCGGGCCGTCCCCCGCACCTGGCGCCAGGAGCTCGAGGCGCTCGACGGGCGCATCGCCGCGGCGGCGGACCGGCGCGAGGCCGCGGCCCTCCACCTGCGCGCCGCACAGCTCCACGCGGCGTACGACCCCGACGGCGCGGCCCGCGTCGCCGAGCGGGTGGACCGGGCCTGGGCGCTCGCGCCGGGGAACGGCTTCGCCCTCGACCTGCTGGAGCGCGTGTTCGGCGAGCGGTCGGACTGGCGCGGGCTCTCCGACGCGCTGGCGCGGCTCGCCGCGTCGACGCGCGATCGGTCGGCCCAGGTCGCGCTGTACCTGCGCGTCGCGCAGACCGACCTGGTGCGCTTCGGCGACGCGCCCGCCGCGCTCGCCTCGCTGGAGCGGGCCCTGGAGCTGGATCCCTCGTGCGAGCCGGCCGCGCTCCAGGCCTTCGAGCACCTCTACAACGGCTCGCGCTGGGAGGAGGCGCTGGCCGTGCTGGAGCGCCACCTCGCCGCCGCGCCCGAGAAGCCGCAGCATGCGCCGCTGCGGGTCCGCGCCGCCGAGATGGCCCGGGAGAAGCTGGGCGACGCCGCCCGCGCCCGGCGTCACCTGGAGGCCGCGCTGCGGGCCGACCCCGGTCACGCGCCGGCGGCCGCGGCGCTGGCGCCGCTGCTCGCCGAGGCGGGCGAGTGGCAGAAGCTCTCCGACGTGCTGGAGCGGCGGCTCCGGGCGGAGCCCGACGCCGCCGAGCGCGTGCGCATCCTGGAGCGCATCGCCGAGGTCCAGCAGGACCGCCTCTCCCGGCCGCGCGACGCGCTGCGGACGCTGGCGCGCGCCCTCGCCCTCGACCCGCGCCGGGCCGCGACCCGGAAGGCGATGGAGGGCGCGGCCGCCCGCGCCGGCGCCTTCACCGACCTGGCCCGCGCCTACCGCTCCGCGGCCGAGGCGGTGGAGGGCGATCTCAAGGCGAAGAAGACGCTCCTGCGCCGGGTGGCGGAGATCCACGATCGCGACCTGGAGCAGCCCGAGGAGGCGGTGCGCGCCTGGCGCGACCTGGTGGCGCTCGATCCCGAGGACCGGGGCGCCGCGGCCGCGCTCGAGGCCTGCCTGGCGCGCGCCGGCAAGCACCAGGAGGTGGCGCGGGCGCTGGAGGAGCGGGTCGAGCGGGCGGAGGGCGCCGAGAAGCGCGACGCCGCGGTGAAGCTC
Source organism: Anaeromyxobacteraceae bacterium (assembly GCA_035519395.1). Taxonomy (GTDB): domain Bacteria; phylum Myxococcota; class Myxococcia; order Myxococcales; family Anaeromyxobacteraceae; genus Anaeromyxobacter. Next base: position 14,855 of record DATIWK010000151.1, read on the forward strand.
GCGCGGCTCTGGCAGGAGGCGAGCGATCCGGAGCGCGCCGCGGCGGCGTGGCGCGCGCTGCTGGCCGCCTCGCCCGACGACCTCGACGCGCTCTGGGGGCTCCACGCGGCGCTCGAGGCGACGGCCGGCCCGCGCGCCGCCGAGGAGCGCGTGCTGGTGCTGGCGCGGCTGGCGGCGCGGGCCAAGGGGCACGCCGAGCGCGCCGCGCTCGAGCTGGAGCGCGCCGAGGTGCTCGCCGACGCCATCGGGCGCCTGGGCGAGGCGGCGGGCGTCGCCATCGCCGCCCTCCAGTCCGGTGGGCTCACGCCCGGGCAGCAGTCGCAGGCCGTCGGCTTCCTGGAGCGGATGATGGGGCGCGGCGTCGACCCGCTGCGGATCGCGCAGGTGCTCGCGCCCGCCTTCGCCGCCGCCGGCGAGCCGGCCAAGCAGGTGACCATGCTGGAGGTGATGGCGCGGCGCCTGCCGCCCGAGGCGGACGCGCGGGAGCGGGCCCGCCACCTCCTCGACGCCGCGGCGGTGCGCGCCGAGCGGCTCGGCGATCCGCGGGGCGCCTTCTCCGACGCCGCCGCGGCGCTGCGGGTGTCCCCGGACCACGTCGAGGCGCGCCGCCTGTGCGAGCGGCTCGCGGCCGAGGTGGGAGCCTGGGCGGAGCTGTTCGCCGCGCTGGTGGACGCGGCGCGGCGCCTGGAGGCCCGCCCCGAGGAGGAGCGGGCGCTCCGGCTCCGGGCCGCGGCCGTCGCCGAGGAGGAGCTGGGCTCGCCCGACGACGCCGCGGCGCAGCTGCGGCGCTGCCTGGCGCTGCGGCCCGACGACGCCGAGGTCCTCGCTGCCCTGACCCGGACGGCGCTCGCGGCCGAGCGGTGGAGCGAGGCGAGCGACCTGCTCGCGGCGCGGGCGGGCCGCGCCCAGGGGGACGAGCGGGCGGCGCTGCTCGGACAGCGGGCCGAGGTGCTCCTGGAGCGGCTGCGCGATCCGGCCGCGGCCGCCGCCACGCTCCGCGACGCCCTGTCGGCGGCGCCCGCCGAGCTGCGGCCCCGCCTGCTCTCGCGCCTCGCCGACGCCGCCGGCGCCGCCGGGGACGCCGCCGGGCGTGCCACGGCGCTGGCCGAGCTGGGGGCGTCGGCCGGCGACCCGGCCCTCGCCGCCCGCGCCTCCATCGAGAGCGCCCGCATCCAGGCGGGCATGGGCGACGCGCTCGGCGCCGTCGAGCGGCTCCGCGCCGCGCTCGAGGCGCGGCCCGACGACCTCGCCGCCCTCGCCGAGCTGGAGAAGCGGCTCGACGACACCGATCCGGCCGTGGTGCTGGCGGCCGCCCGCGCGCTGGCGCCGGTCCACGCGCGGCGCGGCGATCCCCGGCGGCGGATCCAGGCGCTGGAGGCGGAGGCCCGTCACCGGCCCGACGCGGCCGGGCGGGCCGCGGCCAAGCGCGAGATCGCGCGGGCGTGGGAGCAGGACCTCCAGCAGGTGTCGCCCGCCTTCGCCGCGCTCGCCGACGCCGCCCGCGCGGTGCCCGGCGACGCGGAGGTGCGCCGCGAGCTGCGCCGGGTGGCGGAGGCCGCGCGCGACCCCGAGGGCTGCGCCCGCGTCTACGACGAGCTGGTCCCGGCCGCGCCCGCCGAGGCGCGGGTGCCGGTCCTGCGCGAGCAGGCGGAGTGGCTGGAGAACAGGGTCGGCGCCGCCGATCGCGCCGCCGAGGCATGGGGCCGGGTCCTGGCGGCCGCCCCGGGGGACGCCGAGGCGCTCGGGGCGCTGCGCCGCCTCCACCGCGCCCGGGAGCGATGGCCGGAGCTGGCGCAGGCCTGCGAGGAGATCGCGCGGCGCGCGGCCGGGGCGGCGGCCCGGGCCGAGGCGCTCCGCGAGGCGGCGGAGGTTGCCGAGGTCCGGCTGGGCGATCCGGCGCGTGCGGCGGGTGCCTGGCGGCAGGTGGCCGGGCTCTCGCCGGGCGACGCCGACGCCGAGGCCGCGCTGCTCAGGCTCGCGGAGCGGCTCGATCGCCCCGCCGAGGTCGCCGCGGCGCTGGAGCGGCGGCTGGCGCGGGGGTTCGACGCCGACGCGGCGCTGCGGCTCGCCGAGCTGAAGCGGGCCCGGCTCGGGGATCTCGGCGGCGCCGTCTCGCTCCTCGCCACGGTCCTGCGCGCCGATCCGGCGCGGGGCGCGGCCCGCGACGCGCTGGTGGAGCTGGCCG
>DATIWK010000152.1:0-5502 GCA_035519395.1 Anaeromyxobacteraceae bacterium
CAGGATGCGCATCCTCGTCACGGGGGCGAACGGCAGCGTCGGGCGCGAGCTGGTGCCCGGCCTGCTGGCTCGCGGCCACGAGCTCGCCGGCCTCGACCGCGAGCTGGGCGCGCTGGCGCCGCTCGCCGGCCCCCGTCTGAAGCTCCACCGGGGCCTGGTGGAGGATCGCGAGGCGCTCGCCCGCGCGGTGCGCGGCGCCGAGGCGGTCGTGCACCTGGCGTGGTCCTTCTCCGAGGCGCCGCTGGCGCTCCTCGAGGTGGACCTCCGCGGGCACCAGCTCCTGCTCGACGCCTGCCGCGCCGAGGGGGTCCGGCACCTCGTCTACGCCAGCTCGGCGGTGGTGTACGGCCGGCCGCGCCGTCTCCCCGTGGACGAGGACCACCCGCTCGACGTGCTCGAGGCGCGCAAGCCCGCCTACGCGCTGGCGAAGGAGGCCGCGGAGAAGCTGGCGCTGCTCGCGGCGGGGAGCGGAGGGCCCGCCGCCACCCTCCTCCGCTTCTGGTGGGCCTTCGGCGAGGAGATCTCGGGGCGCCACCTGAGGGAGATGCTGGCCGCCGCGTCGGCTGGCGAGCGGCTCCGCGTGCCCTCCGGGTGCGGGGGGAGCTTCCTCACCCTGGAGGATCTCTCGCGCGCGGTCGAGGCGGTGCTCGCGAGGCCGCCGGCGAGGAGCGAGGTGCTGAACCTCGCCAGCGCCTACGTGGGATGGGACGAGGTGGCGCGCCTGGCGGCGGAGGTGGCGGGGTCGCGGGCGGGGGTCGAGGTCGTGCCGCGTGCGGTCTTCGACGGCGCCGCCTTCCTGGCGGAGCGCTGGGAGCTCGACACGCGGCGCGCGCGCGAGCGGCTCGGCGGCGCGTCGCCCGATCCCGCCGCGGTCCGGGGCGGGCTCGCCCGGGCGATGGGCGCGACGTGGCGGCGGATGACGGCGGCTCCGGGAGCCGGGGGAGGTGCACCATGACGGCGATGGCGAGGCGCCAGGCTCGGCACGACGAGCTCCTGGTCTGGGTCCGGCTCACGGGCGCGCTGCTCTGCCTGATGGCCGCCCCGGCCGTCCTCCACGCGGTCGCGCTCGTGGCGGGAGCACCCCTCACCGCCGCGGAGGCGCTCGGGCCGACCGCCAACGCCCTGGCGGCCTTCGTCCTGGTGGAGACCGCCTTCGTCCCCCTGGAGGGCTGGCTCGCGGCGCGGGCGGGGCGCGCTCGCCTGCTCGCCCTGGGGGCCGCGCTGTTCGCCCTCGGCGCGCTCGCCGGCGCAGGCTCGGCGGCCCGGCCGGCCTGGTGGGCGGTGGCGGGAGCCGGCGCCGGGCTCCTCTTCGGCACGAGCGTCGCGCCCGCGCTGAAGCGCCTGGCGTCGCGGCGGGCGCGCTGCGTCGCCGCGACGGCCTGCGCGTGCGGGCTCGCCCTCGGGCTGGGCATGCTCCTCCCCCTGACGAGGGCGCCGCAGCTGCTCGCCGCGACGCTGGTGCTGGGCGCGATCCAGGCCGTGGTGCTGCTCGAGATGGCGATCGCCGTGGTCGGACCGCACGCCAGGCTCCCGCCCGGAGGCGCCCCGTGACCGCCGAGCCGGCCGGCGCCCCGGGGGCCCCCCGGCCGCTCCCCGAGGCGGCCGAGCTGGGGATCGCGACCGCAGCGTCTCCCGGCGGCGACCTCTACGATCCCGTCCGGCGCTCCCGGGTCTACGAGGAGGTCGCCCACCGGATCCAGGCCCTGATCCTCGAGCGGAAGCTCAAGCCCGGGGACCGGCTCCCGTCCGAGCGCGAGCTCGTCCGCCGCTTCCACGTCAGCCGGGGCTCGGTGCGTGACGCGATCCGGACCCTCGAGCTCATCGGGCTCGTGAGCTCGCGCCAGGGCAGGGGCACGGCGGTGCGCGAGCTCACCGCCGAATCCCTGACCGTCCCGCTCTCCTCGGCGCTGGCGCGGAAGAACGACCTGGTCGCGGAGCTGCTCGACGTCCGCCGGATGCTCGAGCCGCCCCTGGCGGCCCGCGCCGCGGCGTACGCGAGCAACGAGGAGATCGCGCACCTGCAGGACGTGCTGTGCCGGCAGCGGGAGAAGGCGCGGCGAGGCGAGCTGACGGTCGAGGAGGACTCCGAGTTCCACTACACCATCGCGCTCGCGGCCAGGAACAGCGTGGTGCGCAGGGTGGTCGACCTGCTGATGGAGCTGCTGCGCGAGAGTCGCGCCCGCTCGCTCCAGGTCGACGGGCGCCTGAAGCGGTCGCTCTCCGGCCACCGCCGGATCCTCGCCGCGATCCAGGAGCGCGACCCGCAGGCCGCGGAGGAGGCGATGCGGCTCCACCTCCAGCAGATCAGCGACCTGGTGCTCGCCTCGCTGTAGGGCGCCCCCGCCGGCTCGGACTGGCGGGCCCGGGGGTCGCGGCATGCGCCGAAGGTGGGCGGCAAAATGTCGCGCGGCAATGCGTGCTCGAGACGGCTAAAGAGCACGGATGGATTCGTACGACGCTCCGAGCTCCAAGCGCGGTTCCCCCAAGGGGTCCTCCCGCGACGCGGGCACTCCGTCGGGGGGGCCCGTCGAGATGCTCGCCGAGTCCCCGGTGGGCGAGTGGCTGGCGGTCGCCGCCATCGCCGTGGGCTGGGGAGCGATCGTGGTCATCCAGACCCTGACGACCTGACGCCGGCGAGGGCGGTCGCCCCCACCGGCGATCCCGATCTCCCGATCGCGCTCCGCCTCCGCGCCGCGCTCCGTCACGCCGTGCGCGGAGCCGGCTCCGCGACCGGCACCGCCGGGGCGCCCTCGTGGGCGATGCGCCAGCGGACCAGCGGCTTCAAGGCGAAGAAGGCGAGCATCGCCGCGACCATCGCCAGGATGGCCGACAGGTGGAACGGGACGGTGAAGGATCCGGCGAAGAGCGCCGCCATGAGCGCCGCTCCGTAGCCGGCCAGGATCGAGCCCACCCCCTTGCCGGTGTAGAGCAGGCCGTAGTTCACCGCGGCGTTCTTCGCGCCGAAGATGTCCCCGGTGATGGCCGCGAAGAGGGAGAAGACCGAGCCCCAGAAGAGGAAGACCAGCGCGAAGAGGATCACGAAGGCGTACGGGTTCGAGCCCAGCCAGGTCACGAGCGCGACGACGACGGCCTGGAGCGAGAAGACGAGCGCCATGGTGTTCTCGCGCCCCAGCTTGTCGGAGACCCGGCCCCAGAGGATCCGCGCCAGCGCGTTGCAGAGCGAGGTGAGCGTCACCGTGAGCGGGACGATCCCGATGCCGAAGAAGACGATCGAGCTGACGTTGAGCGTCCTGGCGATCTGCGAGAGGTTGGCGGTGATGGTCATGCCGCCCAGCATGGCGAACACGAACATGGCGTAGAGGAGGTAGAACTCGGGGCGGCGGAGGACCTGGCTCCAGGTGAAGCTGGTCTTCGACTGGACGATCCCCTTCGCCGCGCCCGGCTTCGCGCCGGCCCATCCCCGCGGCGCCCAGCCGGCGGGCGGATGGCGCAGGATCATCGCCGCGCCCATGGCGATGAGGCCCTGGCCGACGCCCCACCCGGCCATCGTCTTCGCCCAGCCGAACGCCCCGATGGTGCTGGCGATGGGCATGACGGTGAGCGCCGCCCCGCCGCCGAAGCCTGCGGCGGTGAGCCCGGCGGCGAGCCCGCGCCGATCGGGGAACCACTTCACCGCGTTCGACACGCAGGCGATGTAGATGACGCCGGCGCCGGTGCCGGCCACGACGCCGTAGTAGAGGTAGAGGTCGAGGACCGACCGCGCGAACAACCCGCCCAGGAGCCAGCCCAGGCCGATCATGGCGGCGCCGACCGACATGAGCTTCCGGATCCCCAGGCGATCGACGAAGTAGCCCGCCACGGGGGCGGGCCAGGTCTCGAACAGGATGAAGGCCGAGAACACGGCCGCGATCTTGGCGTAGGGCTCGCCCGCGAACTGCGCCTTCATCCCCGGCGTGAACAGGGTGAAGGCGTACTGGTAGTTCGAGATGACGATCATCCCGACGATCCCGGCGACGAGCTGCACCCACCGGTTCCCGACCAGCGGACCGTACTCCTTCCTGGCGATGTCGAGGTCTCCCGCGGGAACCGCAGAATCGGTGGCCATGTGATCGCCCTCCCAGGGTTCCTGGACGGACTCACGGCGCCCGGCGCTCATCAGGCGCCTCGTGCTGCGTGCGGAATGTGCCTCACGCTAGGGCGAGCGCGAGCGGGCGGCGTTGATGGACGGCAAGTGGATCGAGATCCGGACCGCGGTGGGCGCTCGCCGAGGCGTCGCGGCGCACGCCAAGGGGCGCCCGCCTCGGGAGCGTCACCGCCGGGCTCACCTCACCGGGGGCCCCGGGGCGCACCCGAACGCGGGTATCCGGACGGCGTCGGGGCTAGGATGCCGGGCATGAGCACGGACGCGCGTGGCCCTGCGGACCGGATCGGCACGCTCCTCGACGAGGTGCGGCGCCGCTCCCCGGTCGTCCACCACCTGACCAACTGGGTGACCATCGGCGACTGCGCCCAGATCGTGAAGGCGTTCGGCGCCTCCCCGGTGATGGCGCACGCGCCGGAGGAGGTCGAGGAGATGGTCGGGATCGCCTCCGCGCTCGTGCTCAACATCGGCACGCTGACGGTGGAGCTCGTCGAGGCGATGAAGAAGGCCCTCCGCGAGGCCAACCGACGGGGCGTCCCCGTGGTGCTGGACGTCTGCGGGGCCGGCGCCACCCGGCTGCGCGACGAGAAGTGCCGCGAGCTGCTCGACGAAGGGCACGTCGACGTGGTGAAGGGGAACGCCTCCGAGGTCGCGCGGATCGCCGGCGAGGCCGTCACCACGCGCGGCGTGGACGCCACCCAGGTCTCCGGCGACCTGGCCGCCGTCGCGAGGAGGCTCGCGGCGCAGCGCCGGTGCACCGTCGTCGCGACGGGCGCCGTCGACGTCGTGGCCGGCCCGGACCGCACGCTCCTGGTGGCGAACGGCGACCCGCTCATGGGGCGCGTGGTCGGCACCGGCTGCATGGCCGCCTCCGTCATCGGGACGTTCCTGGCCGTCGGCGACGACCACCTGGTCGCCGCGGCGTGTGGTCTCGCGTGCTACGAGATCGCGGCGGAGCTCGCCGCGCGCGCCGGGGCCGGCCCCGGCTCCTTCAAGTCCGCGCTGCTCGACGCGGTCGCCACCCTCGACGGGGCGACCGTCGCCGCGCGCCACCGGGTGAGGGCGGGATGACGGGCCGCCGGCGGCTCGCCGGGTTCTACTTCGTCACCGACGCCGCGCTCAGCCGGGCCGGCAACGCGAGCGACGTGCGCAGCGCGGTCGCCGCGGGGGTGGCCGCGGTCCAGTACCGGGCCAAGGCGGGCCGCACGCGCGAGCTCTGCCGGGAGGCGGCCGAGCTCCGCGCCCTCTGCCCGGAGACCCTCTTCATCGTCAACGACCGCGTCGACGTGGCGCTGGCGGTGGGGGCGGACGGGGTCCACGTCGGCCAGGACGACCTGCCCTGTGCCGCGGCGAGGCGCCTCCTCGGGGAGGCGGGCGTCGTGGGCGTCAGCGTCCGCTCG
>DATIWK010000153.1:0-18685 GCA_035519395.1 Anaeromyxobacteraceae bacterium
ACGCCAACGCGCCCGGGCCGCAGCAATTACCCGCGAGACAGGTTCCGCCGCCGCACGAGTGGCCGCAGGTGCCGCAGTTCGTGGCGCTCGTTTGCGTGTCCACGCAGGTGCCGCTGCAGTTGGTCTGGCCGGTCGGGCAGCACTTGGCGCTCGAGCAGGTGCTCCCGGCCCCGCACACCGTCGCGCAGGTGCCGCAGTGCGAGCTGTCCGTTTGCAGATCGAAGCACGTGCCGCTGCAGCCCGTGAGACCTGGCGAGCAGCAGGCAGCGCCGGAGCAGCTCTTCCCGCCGGTGCAGACGTTCCCGCAGGAGCCGCAGTTGTTCGGGTCGGTGGTGTCGTCCACGCACGCGGTCGGCGTGACGACCGGGCATTTGAGCCCGGCGCAGTGGCAGGCGCTGGACGAGCAGGTCTCCCCCGGCAAGCAGGGCTGGCCGCAGCCCCCGCAGTTCGCCACGTCCGTCTTGGTGTCCACGCAGTCCGTTGGATTCACCGTCGGGCACTCGTCCGGGAAGGTCGCCGGGCAGCCGCAGCTCCCGGCCGTGCAGACCTCGCGCGTCAGCGTGCACGCGATGTCGCAGGCGGCGCAGTGCGCCGGGTCGGTCTGGAAGTCCACGCAGCGTGGATTCCCGCCGCAGTCCATCGCCACCGGCGTCCCCGCGCAAACGCAGGCGCCGGCGGTGCACGGTGCATCGGCGGTCGCGACGCCGGGCCCGGCGCAGACCTGCCCGCACACCCCGCAGTTCTTCGCATCGCTCCCCTTGTCCACGCAGGTCCCGGGGGCCGTTCCGCACAGGTCGGGCTTCGCCGCCGGACAGCCGCAGAGGCCGCCGGTGCACGTCGCGCCCGTGGCGCACCGGCGGAAGCACACGCCGCAGTCGAACGGGTTCGTCTGGAGATCGACGCAGATGCCGTCGCAGCTCGTCTGCCCCGAGGGGCACTCGTGAGACGATGACTTGCAGGCCGACAGCGCGAGGCCGATCGCCGCGGCGAGCAGGGCGGCGCGCGGCGGTCGAGCCGGCCGAGGCATGGTCATGGGCGGCGTCTCCGGCGTCGATGGGAGCTCGACGCCACGGGATGATACCCCCGGTGCGGTCGAAACGGGCCTGCCGGTTCGGGGCACGTGGCGGCTGAACCCCGGTGCCTTTCGGGTTAGATGGAGGGCGTGGCCTTCGACCTCGTGAGCGCCTTCCAGCCCACCGGCGACCAGCCCCGCGCCATCGGCGAGCTGGTGACCGGGCTTCGCCGCGGGGATCCGGCGCAGGTGCTCCTGGGCGTGACCGGCTCGGGCAAGACCTTCACGGTCGCCAACGTCGTCTCGCAGGTGCGCCGGCCGACGCTGGTGATGGCGCACAACAAGACGCTGGCGGCCCAGCTCTACGGCGAGTTCAAGGAGCTGTTCCCGGGCGCGGCCGTCCACTACTTCGTCAGCTACTACGACTACTACCAGCCGGAGGCCTACGTCCCGTCGTCGGACACCTACATCGAGAAGGACTCGTCCATCAACGACGAGATCGACCGGATGCGCCACGCGGCCACGCACGCGCTCCTCACCCGGAACGACGTGCTCATCGTCGCCTCGGTCTCCTGCATCTACGGCCTGGGCACCGCCGAGGCGTACTACGGGCTCCTCCAGCAGATCGCGCGCGGCCAGGAGTTCCTGCGCGACCGGTTCATCCGCTCGCTCATCGACATCCAGTACGAGCGGAACGACCTCGACTTCCACCGCGGCACCTTCCGCGTGCGCGGAGACACCATCGAGGTGTTCCCGCCCTACGAGGAGGACCGCGCCGTCAGGATCGAGTTCTTCGGCGACGTGGTGGAGCGGATCCAGGAGTTCGACCCGCTCCGGGGCGTCGCCGGCGCGGAGCTGGACAAGGTCGCCATCTTCCCGAACAGCCACTACGTCTCGGCGCCCGAGACGCGGGCCCGCGCCATCGGCGGGATCCGCGAGGAGCTGCGCGAGCGGCTCGGCGAGCTCAAGGCCCGGAACAAGCTGGTCGAGGCGCAGCGGCTCGAGCAGCGGACCATGTTCGACCTGGAGATGCTGGAGCAGATGGGCTTCTGCCCGGGCATCGAGAACTACTCGCGCTGGCTCTCGGGGCGGAAGGCGGGCGACCCGCCGCCCTGCCTGCTCGACTACTTCCCCGACGACTTCCTCCTCGTCATCGACGAGTCGCACCAGACCGTGCCGCAGATCGGCGCCATGTACCGCGGCGACCGCTCGCGCAAGGAGACGCTGGTCGAGTACGGCTTCCGGCTCCCCTCCGCGCTCGACAACCGGCCGCTCAAGTTCGAGGAGTTCGAGAAGGTGGTGGGGCAGGCCATCTACGTCTCGGCCACGCCGTCGGAGTACGAGCTGCAGCGGGCGCAGGGGGTGGTGGTCGAGCAGATCATCCGGCCCACCGGGCTCACCGATCCGGAGGTCGAGGTCCGCCCGGTGGGGACGCAGGTGGACGACCTCCTCGGCGAGGTCCGCAAGCGCGCGGAGGCCGGCGAGCGCGTCCTGGTCACCACCCTCACCAAGCGCATGTCCGAGGACCTCACCGAGTACTTCACCGACGTGGGCGTCCGCTGCCGCTACCTGCACTCGGACATCGACACGCTGGAGCGGAGCGCGCTCATCCGCGACCTCCGGCGCGGCGAGTTCGACGCGCTCATCGGGATCAACCTGCTGCGCGAGGGGCTCGACATCCCCGAGGTGTCGCTGGTGGCGGTGCTGGACGCCGACAAGGAGGGGTTCCTGCGGTCCTCGGTGTCGCTCATCCAGACCATCGGCCGCGCCGCCCGCAACGTGAACGGGCGCGTCATCCTCTACGCCGACCACGTCACCGACTCGATGAAGCAGGCGCTGGGCGAGACCGACCGCCGCCGCGAGAAGCAGCGCGCCTACAACGCGGCGCACGGGATCACGCCGCAGACCGTGAAGCGCAACATCACCGACCTGGGGATGGCGGTGGTGGAGGCCGACTACCTCACCGTGCCCATGGCGGCCGAGGAGGGCGCCGAGTACCGCCCGGAGCAGATCCCGGAGATCGTCGCGGCGCTGGAGCTGGAGATGAAGGAGGCGGCGCAGGCGCTGGAGTTCGAGAAGGCGGCGCAGCTCCGCGACCGGATCCTCGCGCTCAAGGACCTGCAGCTCGGGCTGCCGGCCAAGGCCACCGGGATGAAGGGGCTCCTCGGCTCCGGGGCGCTGGCCGGCGCCGCGGCGATGGGGAAGCTCCGCGGGCCGCGCCGGCCGCAGCAGCGGCGGCGGAGGCGCTGAGCGAGGCCCGATCGCGACCTCGCCCCCGACCTGGGCCGCGATCCGGCCGCGGGCCGGTGGCGCGGGCGGACCTGGTTCGGTAGGGTAGGTGCATGGCCTACCTCGTCCGCTTCGCCTCGACCACCGAGGATCGCGACGCCGCGTTCGTGCTGCGCCGCCAGGTCTTCGAGGTCGAGCAGGGCGTGCCCCGCCCGCTCGACCGGGACGCCCACGACTTCAACGCGGATCACGTCGTCGCCGTCGACGAGCGGGGAGGCGTGATCGGGACCGGGCGCGTCGTCCGCGTGGACGCGCGGACCTGCCAGATCGGCCGGATGGCGACCGACGCCCAGCACCGCAAGCTCGGCGTCGGCGCGAAGGTGCTCGAGGCGCTGGAGCGGATGGCGGCGCTGCGCGGCCTCGCCGAGATCGTCGTGCACGCGCAGATCCCGGCCGAGCCGTTCTTCGCGCACCGCGGCTACGCCAAGGAGGGCGACGTCTTCCTGGAGGAGGGCGTCCCCCACGTCCGGATGCGCAAGCGGCTGCTCGGCTGAGCCGCCGCCCGCGCGGTCGTGAAAGCGACGGCGTTTCGAGGTATCTCCTCGGGACGCCGTGGACCCCGCCCTCCGCCGCAAGATCGACGAGCTCCCCCAGGAGCCCGGCTGCTACCTGATGAAGGACGGCGGCGGGGAGGTGATCTACGTCGGGAAGGCGTCGAGCCTGCGCGCGCGGGTCCGCTCCTACTTCGACGCGTCGCGCGGCGACGACCGGCTGTTCGTCCCGCTCCTCGACGACCTCCTCGGCGACGTGGAGGTCATCGTCACGCGCTCCGAGAAGGAAGCGGTCCTCCTCGAGAACGAGCTCATCAAGAAGCACCGGCCGCGCTTCAACATCCGGCTGCGCGACGACAAGGACTTCATCGTCCTCCGGCTCGACGAGCGCCACCCGTACCCGCGGCTGGAGGTGCGCCGGGCGCGCGAGCCGCGCCGGACCGGCGCCCGGTACTTCGGGCCGTACAGCTCGGCCTCCTCGATCCGCGAGACTTTGCGGATCGTGAACCGCCACTTCCAGCTCCGCACCTGCACCGACCACGTCTTCGGCCACCGCAGGCGGCCCTGCATCCTCTTCCAGATCCACCGCTGCCCGGCGCCCTGCGTCTACGAGGTCCCCGAGGTCGAGTACCGCGAGTCGGTGGAGGACGCGGTGGCCTTCCTGGAGGGGCGCGAGACCGAGCTGGTGGAGCGGCTGCGGGCCCGCATGGACGACGCCGCGGCGGCGCTCCGCTACGAGGACGCGGCCCGGCTCCGGGACCAGCTCCAGGCGGTGGAGCGGAGCCTCGAGAAGCAGCGCGTGCTGATGGCCGACCGCGCCGACCGCGACGTGCTGGGGCTGCACCGCGAGGGGCCCGACCTCGTCCTCCAGGTGCTGGCCATGCGGGACGGGAAGCTGCAGGACGCGCGCGCCTACCCGTTCTCCGGCCAGGAGTTCCCCGACGCGGAGATCCTCTCGTCGTTCCTGTCCCTCTACTACGAGCAGAACCCGGCGCCGGAGGAGGTGCTGCTCCCCTTCGAGCCGGACGAGGGCGCGGCCCTGGCCGAGGTGCTCTCCGACCGGCGCGGCCGGCGGGTGAAGCTGCTCACCCCGCAGCGCGGGGCGAAGGCGGACCTCCTCGAGGTGGCGGCGCGGAACGCGGCGCAGAGCTTCCGGAGCTGGCACGAGAAGGACGAGCGGCGCGAGAAGGCGCTCGACGCGCTCACGCGCGCCCTCCACCTCGCCAAGCCGCCGCGCTGGATGGAGTGCTACGACATCTCCACCTTCCAGGGCGCGCTCGCGGTCGGCTCGGGCGTGTCGATGAAGGACGGCGAGCCCGACAAGGCCAACTACCGGCGGTACAAGGTGAAGGGGCGTCCGGAGCGGGGCGGCTCCGCCGACCCGCGGGCGGAGGCGAAGCCGGAGCATGCGATCACGCAGGACGACTTCGCCATGCTGTACGAGGTGATCACGCGGAGGCTGCGGCGCGCGCTCTCGGAGAACGCCTTCCCGGACCTGGTCGTCATCGACGGGGGGAAGGGGCAGCTCAACGCCGCGCTCGCGGCGGCGAAGGACCTGGGGCTCTCGACGTCGCCGGTGGCCGGGATCCCGGGCGCGCCGTTCGTGGAGATGGTCGGGCTGGCCAAGTCGAGGCTCCTCGACGGCGCGTCGCTGGGGACGGCGCGGGTGGTGTCGCGCCGGGCGGCGCGGCGGGCCGAGCCGGTGACGGCGGAGCGGGCGGAGGCGGCGGCCCTGGCCGAGCAGCTCGCCGGCGCGGCGGAGGTCCGCGACCGGGGGTTCGTCTCGGAGCTGGCCCGGAGCCCGGAGCGCGTCTTCCTCCCGGGGCGCAAGGACCCGCTGGTGCTCCGGCAGAACTCGGCCGAGCTGTTCCTGCTGGCGCGGCTCCGCGACGAGGCGCACCGCTTCGCCATCACCTTCCACCGCAAGCTCCACCGCGAGCGGAACTTCCAGAGCGTGCTGGAGGAGATCCCGGGCATCGGCGCGGGCCGCAAGAAGGCGCTGCTCCGCCACTTCGGGTCGCTCAGGCGGGTGAAGGAGGCGAGCGAGGCGGAGATCGCGCAGGTCGACGGGTTCGGCACCGGGCAGGCGCGGACCGTCCACGAGTTCTTCCACGCTCCGGCGGCGGTCCCGGAGGCCGCGGCGCCACCCAGCGAGGCCGAGATCGACGCGGCCCTCGCGGAGGACGCCGACGCGGCAGGGGAGGGCGGCTGAGGCCGCGTTCCGCTAGAATCACCGCCCCTCCCGACCTCCGTTCGAGGACGACCGTGACCGACTCGAAGACGCAGACCCGTCCCCCCGCCATCGACACCGTCGCGTTCGCGCCCATCGTGGACCAGCTCACCTCGGGCGCCTCCGGCCTGCGCGACTTCCCGGGTGGGCGCATCGTGCTGCCGTCGCGCGAGGTGGTGATCCAGATCGTGGAGGACCTGCGCTCGGTGCTGTTCCCCGGGTACTTCGGCACCAGCGACCTCAACCACGAGAGCCTGCAGTACTTCGTGGGCGCCACGCTGGCGCGGGCCATGCGCCACCTGGAGGAGCAGGTCCGCCGCGGCTTCGCCTTCTCCGAGCGCCACGACTTCGAGGCCTGCGACCACTGCGTCGAGAAGGCCCAGGTGGTCACCAAGGCGTTCCTGGCGCGCATCCCCGCCATCCAGCGGCTGGTCCGCTCCGACGTGGAGGCCGCCTACGAGGGCGACCCGGCGCTGAAGAGCCGCGACGAGGCGATCTTCGCCTACCCCGGCATGTTCGCCGTCACCAACCAGCGCATCGCGCACGAGCTGCACGTCCTCGGCGTCCCGCTCATCCCGCGGATCATCACCGAGCACGCGCACACGCTCACCGGCGTGGACATCCACCCGGGCGCGACCATCGGCGAGAAGTTCTTCATCGACCACGGCACGGGCGTGGTGGTGGGCGAGACCGCCTGCATCGGCGACCGGGTCCGGCTCTACCAGGGCGTGACGCTGGGTGCGAAGAGCTTCCCGCTCGACGCGCAGGGGAACCCCATCAAGGGGATCGACCGCCATCCCATCGTCGAGGACGACGTGGTGGTCTACGCCGGCGCCACCATCCTCGGCCGGATCACCATCGGCAAGGGCTCGTCGGTCGGCGGCAACGTCTGGCTCACCCAGAGCGTGCCGCCCGGCAGCCGCATCACCCAGGCCGAGGTGCGCGACCAGCGGTACTCGCACGGCGGCGGAATCTAGGCGCGGGCTCGCTCGAACGACTCACGCGTCGAGGTCGGCGTACGGATCGTCCTCGGGCTCGTCGATGGGCGGCAGCCGCCCGTCCACCATCTCCCGCGCCAGGTCGGCCGCCGCGACCCGCAGCTCGCCCTTCCAGACCCGGACGCCGGCGAGCGAGAGCCGCTTGAACGCGTTCTCGCCCATCGCCGGGGCGACCACGTCGGTCACCCCGGCGGCGGCCAGCGCCTCGGCCACCCAGCGGCCCGACATCCCGAGGTTTCGGACGAACTGGGTGCGCCCGTCGTCGTCGAGCACCGCGAGCCACTTGGCCTTCCCGAACTGCAGGGCCATGGGCGCGTCGATCCGGTCTCGCGTGAGCGTCATCCCGATGCGCGGCATCCCATCGACATCAGAGCACGGCAGACGGACGAGGATTCGCCCGAACGGGGGACCACGGGGTCCGCACCCACCCGGTCCGTGAAGGCCTGGTGCGTCAATCGTGCGAAATGTGACCGTTTTCTCAGGTATCATCCCGGCATGACCGGAGCTCTGCAGCAGATCGCCGCAGCCGTCACGCCGGCGGTGATGGTCTCGGCCTGCGGCCTCATCGCCCTCGGCCTCGACAACCAGACCGCCCGCATGGCGATGCGGATGCGCGACCTGGCGCGGGAGTGGCGCGTGCTGCCGGCGGAGAACGCCCGCCGCGAGCGGCTCGCCCGCCAGATCGGCGTGCTCGACCGCCGCCACGGGCTGTACTCGCGGGCGCTCCTCCTCGACTACGGCGCGCTCCTCGCCTTCGTGGTGACGTCGCTGCTCTGGCTCGCGCAGGTCTTCATGGCGGTGCCGCCGGAGCTGCCGGTGTCGGTGTTCGCGGCCGGCGTGCTCATGCTCGGCGCCATGGCGGTGCTGGCGATCGCCTCCGTCCACCTCTCTCGCAAGGCGCTCCGGATCGAGTGGGACGAGGTGGCCGAGGGCGCGGAAGCGGCGGCGGCGCAGGACATCGCACACGATGCGCACCTCGCGCCCCGGCGCCCCGCGGGATAGAATCGCGGGCCGTGGCGAGAACGTTCCGGGCCGCCGACTACACCCTCGAGTTCGTCGCCGACCTGCTGGCGCGGCAGGGACTCCTCACCGACGACGCCCGGCGGACCGCGTTCGCCCGCGAGAACGTGCAGCGCGCGCGGCTGCTGCGCGACCAGAGCGCCCGCGCCGGCCGCGGCCTGCGCCGGGCGGAGCTGTCGCCCATCGAGCTGCTCGCCTCCTTCGAGTTCCAGGACGCGCGCCACGAGGGCGAGCGCGTGGACGAGGACAAGGCCACGCAGGCGGTGGCCGCGGCGGTGGGCATCGCCTACCGCAAGATCGACCCGCTCAAGCTCGACGCGCAGCTCATCACCCGGACCCTCTCGCGCCCGTTCGCGCGCAAGCACGCGGTCCTGCCGCTGGAGCGCCACAACGGCGCGCTGGTGGTGGCGGCGGCGAACCCGTTCGACCGCGAGCTGTTCGAGAACCTGCGCGGGCTGGTCGGCTCCGACGTCGAGCCGGTGCTGGCCTCGCCCTCGGACATCCAGCGCGCCATCGCCGAGGTCTACGGCTTCCGCCAGCAGATCTCGGACGCGCGCACGCAGCTCGAGGTGGGCGCCTCCGGGCCCGACGTCGGCAACCTCGAGCAGTTCGTGAACCTCTCCGGCATCGACGCGCTGGAGGCGTCGAGCGAGCCGGTGGTGGCCGCCGTCGAGTACCTCCTCCACTACGCCTTCGAGCAGCGCGCCAGCGACATCCACATCGAGCCGCGGCGCGAGGAGTCGGTGATCCGCATGCGGATCGACGGGGTGCTCCACCCCATCCACCGCATCCCCAAGCCGGTGCACGGCGCCATCGCCAACCGGCTCAAGATCATGAGCCGCCTCGACATCGCCGCCAAGCGCCCGCAGGACGGCCGCATCCGGACGGCGCGCGGCGACACGGAGATGGAGCTGCGCGTCTCGACCGTCCCCACCACCTTCGGCGACAAGGTGGTGGTCCGCGTCCTCGACCCCAACGTGCTGGTGCGGGACCTCTCCGAGCTGGGCTTCCTCCCCGACGAGCGCGCCGTGTTCGAGCGCTGGCTGGACCGGCCGCACGGGCTGGTGGTCGTCACCGGCCCCACCGGGAGCGGGAAGACCACCACGCTCTACTCGGCGCTCCAGGCGGTCGCGTCACCCGAGGTGAACGTCGTGACCATCGAGGATCCCATCGAGATGGTCCACGAGGACTTCAACCAGATCCAGGCGAACCCCAAGACCGGGACCTCCTTCGCCGAGGCCCTCCGCCACGTGCTGCGCCAGGATCCGGACGTCGTCATGGTGGGCGAGGTCCGCGACGCCGAGACCGCCGCGCAGGCGGTGCAGGCCTCGCTCACCGGCCACCTCGTCCTCACCACCCTGCACACCAACGACAGCGTCAGCGCGGTGGCGCGCATGCGGGACCTGGGCGTGCCGAGCTTCCTCATCGCGGCGACGCTCACCGGCGTGGTGGCGCAGCGGCTGGTGCGCATGGTCTGCCCGGCGTGCGCCAAGGACGTCCCGCTCACCGCCGACGAGATCCAGGCGCTGGGCGTGCCCCACCCCGAGGACTACGACGGGCGCCTGGTGGCCCGCCGCGGCGACGGCTGCACCAAGTGCCGCTACACCGGCTACTTCGGCCGCGCCGGGATCTTCGAGGTGCTGCCGGTGAACCCGCGGCTGCGCCACCTGGTCGCCGAGGGCGCCACGCCGGAGGCGCTGCTCCGGACCGCGCGGCAGGACGGCCTGCGCAGCCTGCGGGAGCACGCGGTGCGCAAGGTGGCCTCGGGCGCGACCTCCTTCGAGGAGGCGATGCGCGCCACCGCCGACGTGGAGGGAAGCCCGTGACCGCGCCGGCCCAGGAGGTGGCGGAGCTGTGGTCCGCGGGCAACCCGGTGCTGTACCTGGCGGGCCCCGACGAGGAGCGATCGCTGGCGGCGTGCGCGGACGCGGCCGCGCAGCTCGGCGCCCGCGCGGTGACGTGGTCCACCGCCCGCGGCCTGGAGGGGGTTGACGCCGCGGCCCGGACGCCCGAGGCCGTGCTCGACGCGCTCTCGCGCGCCTCCCAGCCGCTGCTGGTGGCCGCGCTCGACTTCCACGTCGCGCTGCGCGCCCCGGCGGTGGCGAGGCGGCTCAAGGACCTGGCGCCGCGGATGGAGCAGGCCGGCTGCTGCCTCGCCATCGTGGCGCCGCGGGTGGACCTGCCCGAGGGCCTGGAGGGCGAGGTGGCGGTGGTGCGCGTGCCGCCCCCCGTCCCCGAGGAGCTGGGCGCGCAGCTCGACGCGGTGCGGTCCGGCGTGGCCGGGGAGGCCGCCGGGCCGCTCCCTCCCGACGTGCGGCAGCGGGCGGTGATCGCGGCGCAGGGGCTGACCCGGGCGCAGGCGCAGCGCGCCTTCGTGCGGGCGCTGCAGCGCGATCCGGCGCTGGGCGACGTCGGCCTCGCCACCCTGGTGGACGAGAAGGGGCGGCGGCTGGGGCGCGACCTCGGCCTGGAGATCGTCGATCCGTCCGGCGCCGAGGAGGTGCTGGGCGGGCTCGCCACCTTCAAGGCCTGGATGGAGGAGAGGGCGGCCGCCTTCCGCGCCGAGGCCGGGGCGTACGGCCTGGAGGCGCCGCGCGGGGTGCTGCTCGTGGGCGTGCAGGGGTGCGGGAAGTCGCTCGCCGCCAAGGTGGCCGCGGCGCGGCTGGGCGTCCCCATCCTCCGGCTCGATCTCCCGCTCGTGCTCGGCGCCCGCGACGGCGCGGAGGAGAGCCTGGCGCGCGCGGTCGAGGCGGCCGAGGGGATCGCGCCGGTGGCGCTCTGGGTGGACGAGATCGAGAAGGGCTTCGCCGGCAGCTCGCCGGGCGACGGCGCCGATCCGCGCGCCGCGCGGCTCCTGGGCGCGTTCTCCACCTGGCTCCAGGAGCGCAAGGGGCCGGTGTTCGTGGTGGCCACCGCCAACGACGTGACGCGGCTCCCGCCGGAGCTGCTCCGCCGCGGCCGCTTCGACGAGCTGTTCTTCGTGGACCTGCCCGACATCGAGGCGCGGCGGGAGATCCTCTCGCTCCACCTGCGCCGCCGCGGCCGGGACCCGGCGCTGGTGGACGTGCCGGCGCTCGCCGAGGTGTGCGCCGACTACTCGGGAGCGGAGCTCGAGCAGGTGGTGGTCGGCGCGCTGCACCGCTCCTTCGTCCTCGGGCGCGAGGTGGAGACCACCGATCTGCGCCGCGTCGCCCAGGACCTGGTGCCGCTCTTCCGGACCTACGAGGAGCAGATCAAGACGCTCCGCGAGTGGGCCCGCGGCCGCGCCCGGGTCGCGGGCCGGACCGGCGCCGTGGTGGACCTGTTCCGGCGCGCGGGCGGGTAGGGCAGCCCGTCCGGGCGCGGGCGATCTCGCGCGGGTCCGGCGCGGGATCGCGCCGCGGTGGAGCGGGGCGCCGCGCTAGCATCGGCGCATGAGCCCGACCGCCGCCAAGGCCAAGCCTCCGACGCTGCGCATCGTCCCCCTCACCGCGGAGCGCTGGCCGGATCTGGAGAGGCTCTTCGGGGTCCGCGGCGCCTGCGGCGGCTGCTGGTGCATGTGGTGGCGCCTGCCGCGCCGCGAGTTTCTCGCGGGGAAGGTGCCGGGCGCGGGCGTGAAGGGGGAGGGGAACCGCCGCGCCTTCCGCCGGGTGGTGGAGGATGGCGAGGTCCCCGGCCTGCTCGCCTACGAAGGGGACGAGCCGGTGGGCTGGGTGGCGGTCCAGCCGCGGGAGACCTACCCCCGGCTCGACCGCTCGCGGACCCTGGCCCGCGTGGACGACCGGCCCGTCTGGTCGATCACCTGCTTCTACGTGGCGCGGTCCCACCGCCGCCGCGGGGTGGCGCGGGCGCTGGCCGCGGCCTCGCTGCGCCACGCGCGCGAGCGCGGAGCGCGGATCGTCGAGGCGTACCCGGTGGACTCGGCGAAGCGCAGCGCGGATCCGTTCGTGTACACCGGCCCCGCGGCGACGTTCGAGGGGCTCGGGTTCCGCGAGGTCGCGCGCCGCAGCCGGACGCGGCCGATCCTGCGGCGGGCGGTTCGTCCCTGATCGCGGGTGGTTGACCCCTGGGCGCCGGATGGACCGGGAGCCGAGGCAAGTCGAACGGGCGAGTGGTGCCCTTCTCACTGAGCGAGAAGACGTACGTTCAGTGCGGCGGTTGGTCGCACGACGAAGCCCTAACGGATCGTGTAACCGTAGCCCCTCCAGGGCTCATCACACCAGGGACTACCACCCGACCTGCTTCCGTCGGTGGAGGGGGAAATGCCTCAACGCGCCCGCGGCTTCGCGCTCGCTGGAACCTGTGTCGCCCTGCTGCTGGCGAGCGCGGGGGCAGTGGCCCAGGACCCGAGTCAGGTCGTGGTGGTTCGTACCGACAGCCCCACCTTCGGCTCCGGGGAACCGTCGTCCGAGACGGCCGTCGCCCAGGAGTTCTTCCGGTCGCACGCGGACGCCTACGACTTCGTGGTGGTGTTCCCGACGTTCCCGGTCTCGGTCTATCGCGACAGCAGCACTCGCCAGATCGGAGGTTGGTACGCGGCCGTGCGGAACGCGGTCTCCGGCATCGGGCAGCCGATCCTGGATCGTGGGCCCGAGTTCGGGAGCCGCTCGCGGTTGCAGGGCTACATCGAGATGCATTCGCTCGCGCCAGGATACGTGAACGCGCTCGTGCCCGGGCGAGAGTCGGCCGCCCTCGACGACGCGCTCGTCATCCTGGCGCACGAGACGGCGCACCGGTGGTCGGGGCGCGCCGCGTACCGCGATCCGAGCACCGGCGCCTCGAGCGGTGCGCTGCTCTGTCCGGACGGCGACCACTGGAGCTACCTCCTCGACTCGGATGCCTCGGTCCTCTACGGCGCGGACTGGCGCGACGCCGGCGGTGGCGCGTTCGTGGCCGACGCGGTGCGCCGGCGGTATTCGGCGCTCGACCTCTACCTCATGGGCTTCCTCGATCCGAGCGAGGTCCCGCCCTTCTCGCTGCTCTGGCCCGGCCCCGGCACGACCGTGCCGGCGGAGTGCATCGA
Organism: Anaeromyxobacteraceae bacterium; assembly: GCA_035519395.1. Classification (GTDB taxonomy): domain Bacteria; phylum Myxococcota; class Myxococcia; order Myxococcales; family Anaeromyxobacteraceae; genus Anaeromyxobacter. The sequence continues at coordinate 13,043 of DATIWK010000153.1, forward strand.
TCCCGCCCAGGGGACCCGGATCGCCGCGACCGCGACCTCCGTCTCGGTGGACGACGTCATCGCGGCCGAGGGACCGAGGTCGCCCCCGGCCGCCGCGTCGCAGTCCCTCTTCCGCGCCGCGTTCGTGGTCCTGCTCGCGCCCGGGCAGGCGCCGGCGGCCGGGCAGCTCGAGTTCGTGGACACGGTCCGGCGCGAATGGGCCAACCGCTTCTTCTACCTGACGCGCGGGCGCGGAGTGATCGAGACGGACCTCGTCGAGCATCCGCCCGTGGCGAGCGCTCCGTCCCCGTCGGTCCGCAGCGCCGTGGACTACCTCGTGGCCGCGCAGCTGCCGGACGGCGCGTGGGCGGACACCGAGGACACCCGGATCCGGGAGACGCAGCTCGCGGCCCAGGCGCTGGCCTCGACGGCCGGACTCCCGGGCGTGGACGACGCGATCGCCCGCGCGCGCGGCTACCTCGAGCAGCTGTCGCCGGCAGGGGCCGACGGCGCTTCCCGGAGGATCCTCGGCCTGGTCGCCTCCGTCGGCCAGGTGCCTGCGGGGCTGCCCGCGACAGAGCCGGGCGGCGGCGTGGGGCTCTCCCCGGGCTACCCGGCCTCCGTGATCGACAGCGCCCTCGCGGCGCTGGCAGCGGAGGCCGCGGGCGCCGAGGCCAACGCGGACTACGTCGCCGCGGTCCTCGACTTCCTGGTGCGAGCGCAGAATCGCGACGGCGGGTGGCCGTTCATGGGCGGCGGGCCGAGCCGCATCGAGTCCACCGCGTGGGTCCTGAGAGCGCTCGCCCGGGTCGGTCCGGGTACCGCGGCCAGCGCGGCCGCCGAGGCGGGGCTCGTCCACCTCCAGCTCGCGCGCCAGCCGGACGGCAGCTACGGGGAGGAAGGGTACGGCACCGCCGCGGCGACGGCGGAGGTGGTGCTCGCCCTCGCCGACTGGGACCGGTTCCACGGAGCGGACGCCGAGGCGACCTGGCGCGCGCTCATGGCGATGCAGAGCCCGGACGGGAGCTTCGACGGCGAGGTCCACGCGACGGCGCTCGCCGCGGCCGCCCTCGCCAGGGTGGCGCTGCCCAACCTGAGCGTCTCCGCGGCGGGGATCGCTGTCTCTCGCGCGTCGGTCGCCGACGGCGACGCCGCGCTCGTCTCGATCCGGCTCGCGAACCTGGGGATGGCGCCGGCACGCAACGCCGTCGTCCGCGTGGTTGACTCGTTCGGCCGGCCGTTCGCACAGGACGCGACCGTGCCGTTCCTGGACGCGTCGGGCGAGACGACGCTCTCGATGACCGTCGACACCGCCGGTCACGGCGGGTCGGCGGCCCTCTTCGTGGTCGTGGACCCGGACCAGCGGGTCGACGAGGTCCGGCGCGACGACAACCGCGCCGGCATCCCCTTCGCCGTGGTGGCGCCACCGCCGGGGCCCGACCCGTTCGTCGCCGGCGGGACGCTCCAGGCGACGCCAGCGACACTCGACCGCCTCCCGGCGAGCGCGACGGTCTCGGCGATGCTCGGCAACGCGGGTCAGACGTCCGTCGCCGTGGACGTCGTGATCCAGGCGAGGGGAGCGGTCGTTTCCCGGACGACCGTGGACCTCCCGGCGCGGACGCGCGTGCCGTTCGCCGCCCCGATCGACGTCCCTGCCGGCGCCGGGGACGTGCCCTACGCGATCGTGGTGGACCCCGACCAGCGGGTGGACGACGCGAACCGCGACAACGACAGCGCCGAAGGGGTCATCCGGGTCGTCCCGTCGGTGGACCTGGCGGTCGCGAGCGTGGCGGCGACGCCGAGCTCGCTGGAGCAGGGCGGGACCGTTCGCATCGCCTACGCCGTGACGAACGGCGGCACGCTCGACGCCACGGCATCGCGGGTCACCGTGACCGTGCAGGACGGGACCGGCGGCACAGCCGCGGTGCTTGGCGACGGGCCGTTCCCCGTGCCGGCGGGCCAGACGGTGGCGCGGGAGATCTCGTGGCGCGCGTTCGCGACCGGGAGCCTCCGCGCCACGGTCGTGGCGATCGCCCCGCAGGACACGAACCCCTCGAACGACTCGGGCTCGACCTCGTTCACGGTGACGCCTTCGGCCTTGCCGAACCTCACCATCGTGGCGCAGAGCCCGGCGGTGGCGCCCGACCCCGCGCTGCAGGGCCAGACCGCGGCGTTCACGGCGAAGGTGGTGAACGCCGGCCGCTCCGCGTCGGGACCGTTCGCCGTGGAGATCTGGGTGGGCGATCCGGACAAGGGCGGCTCGCTGGCGGGGCGGCAGGCGATCCCGGGGCTGGACGCCGGGGCGCAGCAGCAGATCTCCGCGTCCGTCCCGGTCGACGGCGCGAACGACCTCTCGCTCGTCGTCCGGGTGGATTCCGAGGACGCGGTTCGCGAGTACGACGAGACGGACAACATCGCGGCCCTCACGGTCCACGTCCGGTCGCTGCCGGACCTGGTGCTGAACGACGCCGCGATCGACCTGTCCCGCTCGGTCGTCCGGCCGGGGGAGACGGTCTCGGTCGGCGTCACGGTTCGCAACGTGGGCGCCCAGGACGCCGGAGCGACGACGGTCGACCTGGTGGCCATCGGCCCGGGCGGCGACACCGCCTCGCTCGGCAGCCGTCCCATCCCGGCGCTGAAGCCGTCGGACTCCGCTCGCGTCGAGTTCACCTGGGCCGCCAACGTCACCGGGTTGACGCGGCTCGCGGCGGAGGTGAACGCCTCGCGCGCCGTGAAGGAAGGCCGGTACGACAACGACCGCGGCGAGCGGGCGGTCGGGGTCCAGGTCAGCGACGTGGTGGCGTCGAACCCGTACCTCTCCCCGAACGGCGACGGGGTGAAGGACGACACGTCGATCATGTTCCGGGCGTTCGCGCCGGGCGACGCGGTGGTGGACGTGACCGATCTCGCCGGCCAGCGCGTGCGCCAGCTCCGGGCGGCGGGAGCCGCGGGGCTGGTCGTCTGGGATGGCCGCGACGACGCGGGGCTGGTGGTTCGCGACGGCCACTATCGCGCCGTGGTCCGCGCCCAGGGCGCCGCGGCCGCCGACGTGGGAGCGCTCGACCTCGTGGTGGACACGAACCGGTCGCCGCTCCAGGACGTCGGCGGGACCGATCTGCTCGAGCAGTCGGCGGTGCTCGACTTCGGTGATGGCGGTCGCCATCGACTCGCGCCGGACGGCGAGAGCCTTATCGCCGCGGGGTGCCGAGGAAACGACTGTGGATGGTGGCGCCAGCCCCTCGACGGAGGCGACCCGTCGCTGCTCGCGGGGTTCTATCCGGGCTACACGGTCAGCGCGCCCACCCTGTCGGCGGATGGCCGGTGGCTCGCATACGGCGGGCTCACGTCGATCTGTCTCTACCGGGAGGACTGGGGCTGGACCGATTGCACGAGGCTGTTCCTGACCGATCTGAACGGCACTGGTGGCGGCGGGATCGTGTTCTCCGGAAACGCGGAGCAGGTCGACTGGCGGACGAACAAGATCACGGAGGTCTACACCCCCGCGGTCTTGAGCGCTGACGGCAGCCGCATCCTGGTTTCGACCGGGTCGTACCTGTTCGATCGCTACGGGCGCGGCAGGGTTTCGCCCTGGACGTATCAGCTCGAGACCATCTCTGCGGACGGGACCTCGCGGCACGTCGTGGCGGATGCTGCGTCGTGCTCACCGTTTTGCTCCGACTACTCCTTCTCGCCGGACGGCGCGCAGATCGCGTTCGTCGGGACGAAGGGACTTCAAGTCACGCCCGCCGATGGGGGCGACCCGATCGTGATCGATCCCGTGCCGCTGTATCGGCAAGTCGTGCACGGCAGCGATTCCATCACACTCCAGGAGACGTATCGCTGGATGCCGGACGGCTCCGGCCTCGCCGTCTCCTCGCCCGACGGGTCCATCCGGATCATCGACCCGGCCACCGGCGCCGAGCGCATGATCCAGGCAAGCTCCGAATCCGAGCTCCTGGTGGGGTTCGGAGTCGCCGAGTCGGCCGGTGCGATCGCGATGGGGGTCTGGGACCTGACCTCCCCGGACCTCGCGATGCGGACGGATGTGGCAGACCCGATCGACGGACCCCGCAAGCGGCTGGCCGACGAGTACCTGGGAACGCTCGAGTGGGCGCAGTCCGACACCACGCTCCTTGTGACCCCACCCGCGTGGACATCCGAGCAAACGCAGATCTACCGCTCGCTCGCCAACCTCGGCGCCCGCCTCGGCGTCACCCGCGCGGCCGGAAGCCCGGTCGCCGTGTTCCGCGGCACCGCCGCGGACGCGAACCTCGAGTCGTGGGAGATCCGGGTCCGCTTCCCGGGCGAGACCGACGATCGTGTGCTGGCGCGGGGCGTCGAGAGCGTGGTCCGCGCCGAGTTCCTCGAATGGGAGCCGCCGCGGGAGGGCGTCTACGAGGCGACCCTGACGGTCGCGGACAAGGCCGGCAACACCGCCGAGCGGCGCGCGCGGTTCGCGTGGACGGACTCGCCGGCCGTCGCGAACGTCGTCGTGCAGCCCGCCTACATCTCGCCGAACGGGGACGGCGTCCAGGACGTGGCCGGCATCACCTACTCGATCAGCGCGGCCACGACGTTCGACGTGGTCGTGACCCGCGCCGACGGGACGGAGGTCCGGCGCTTCCAGCGCACGCACCTCGAGCCGGGGGACTACTCGACCGCCTGGGACGGCCGCGACGACGCAGGGGTGGTGGTGAGGGACGGCGCGTACCGCGTCGCCGTCGACCGCTTCGTCGAGAGCGTCGTGGTGGACACCGTTCCACCCAAGGTGCAGTTCGCGGTCGGCGACGCCCTCCCGCCACGGGGCTCCCAGCCGTTCCACTACGCCCTGGAGGGCGGGCGCCCCCTGAATTGCACCTATTCACCGGCCGGCCCTCCCAACCCGCAGCCCGTGGCGCAGGTGAACGCGGAGCTGTCGCTGCAGGCCACCGACGAGAACCTCTACCGGTGGGTCCTGGAGAAGCGGGCGGGGGATGCGTTCGTCGAGGTGACGAACGGCGCCGACGAGACCGAGAGCAACCTGGAGCTTCCCCTGTTCACCACGGGCGCGGCGCGCTACCGCGTGCGCGCCGCCGATCTGGCCGGCAACACGACCGTCAGCGACGAGCTCGCGCCTCCCGAGCGGCTCTTCGTCGTGGGGATGGCGATGGGAGCGGTGGGGGACGGAGCGTGCAACTCGCCGATCCCCGACGGCGTGCAAGGCGCGCTGCCGTATCGCGTCCTCCCGGGGCGCTACGGCAACATCGTGGTCGAGACCGCGCTCGATCCGTCCGCGCCGGACGACAGCCTCGTCGTGACCACGCCCTGGTCGCCCGCGCAGGTCGAGCAGATCGTCGCCGGGACGAACACGCTCGAGATCCTCGATTCCATCGACGGGCAGATCGTCTACTGGGGCGTTCGTTACCGCCCGGCGCAGGCATCCTCCGCGGACTGGATCGAGGCGGGGGACGTGAACGTCCTCCGGCAGTACGGCGTCAGCTGGACGCCGCCGGCGGGCGTCGGTCCGTACGAGGCGAAGGTCGCCGCGCTCGACGTGCAGGGCCGCTGGTTCGAGAGCCAGGCCGTGCACGTCTCGGTCGGCGCGGGCGGGACAGGGGGCGGGACACGGGATCAGATGCAGGGGTGCGTGCGGCTCGACCCGACCGAGGAGCTGGTCCTGACGGT
>DATIWK010000154.1:0-2262 GCA_035519395.1 Anaeromyxobacteraceae bacterium
CCCGACCGGACCGCGCTCGTGCGCGCCGTGGAGGAGCTGTACCGGAGCGACATCGCGCGCGAGCTGGAGGCGGAGCGCGGGCTCTCGTCGCGGCAGATCGACCCTCTCCGGATCTCCCAGACCATCGCCGACGCCGTGGCCTACTTCGAGGCCCACGACCCGGAACGCCTCGACCGGCTCTGGCGCGACGTCGAGCACTACCGCGCGATGCTCGCGGACTACCACGTCCGCGACGAGGCGGTGCGGGCCCGGCTTCAGCACGCGCCCCCGCGGCGCATGGTCCGCTCCTGGCAGGCCGGCGCCGGGCTGCCGGTGTTCCTCTACGGCGCCGCCGTCAACGCCCTGCCCTACGTGCTGCCCCGGTGGCTCGCCCACCGGACCGCGACCAAGGAGACCAACTACGCGACGACCCGGCTCCTGGCGAGCGTCGTCGCCGTCCCGCTATTCTGGGGGCTGGAGACCTGGCTGGTCGCCCGCTGGGCGGGGGCGTGGTGGGCCGTCCTCTTCGCCGCGTCGCTGCCGCTGAGCGGCCTCCTCGCCTACCGCTATCTGGGCGGCGTGGGCCGGCTCCGCAGCCAGATCCGCTTCGGCGTCGTCGCGCTGACCCGGCATCAGGCCGCGTCGCGCCTGCTCGCCGCGCGCCAGGCCATCGTGGGCCAGCTCGACGACGCCAAGCGCGCGTATCTCGGCGCCACCCGGGGCAGCAGCTTCTGATCGAGAGGAGGCTTCGTGACCGTTCACCTGCTGGAGGAGATGTCGACACCCGCACTCGACGCGCTCCCCCGCGAGCGCACCGTGATCATCCTCACCGTGAGCCCGCTCGAGGAGCACGGCCCGCATCTCCCGGTCGGCGTGGACGCGTTCACCGCCCGCCACTTCGCCGAGACGCTCGGCGCGCGCATCGCCGCCGACCGCGCCGGGTGGCGCGTCGTCCTCGCGCCGACACTGCACCTCGGGACCTTCACCTTCGACACCGTCGGCACGATCCGGGTGCGCCAGCGCCTGGTCCGCGACGTCGTCGTGGACTACGGGCGCTCGCTGGCGCGCGCGGGATTCCGCTACGTCCTCGTCGCCAACGGCCACGGCGGCCCCGGCCATCTCGTCGCCCTGGAGGAGGCATCGCACATCGTCTCGCGCCGCCACGGGATCACGATGGCCTCGCTCAGCGGGCACCTCGCGTGGGAGTTCCTCCGCGGGCGCTACCTCCCGAAGATCGAGGCGGCCCTCGGCCGCGCGCTCTCGCCCGAGGAGCGGCGCGCGTTCTCCGAGGACGCGCACGGCGGGTGGTGGGAGACGTCCGTCATGCTCCTGCTCAAGCCGCACCTGGTCGACGCGTCCTATCAGCGCCTGCCGCCCGCGCGCTTCTCGCCCGCCCGGCGGCTGGTGCCGAACTATCCGCTGCGCAACGGCGGCGACGGCTACGTCGGTCACCCCGCCCTCGCCGATCCCGCCTTCGCGCGCGCCGGCGCCGAGGTCCTCCTCAAGGAGGCGATGGAGCTGGTCGACGGCCTCCTCGACGGGCGCCTCAGGCCGGCGCAGCGGCGCTCGCCGTTCTTCGCGGTGCCGTTTCTCCGCACCAATTTCTGGCCGGGGCTGGGCGCGCTCTCCGCCGCCCTCGCCCTCGCGGCCGCGTGGTGGCTGACGCGCTGACGCGCGGCCGCCGCCAGGGGAGATCGACATGAAGGCGTACGTGCTCATCGAGACCGCCGCCGGCAAGACCAAGAACGTCAAGAAGGCGCTGGGCAAGGTGAAGTCCACCCGCGCCACGGTGGCCGCCCTGGACGGCGTCACCGGGCCGTACGACTTCATCGCGGTCGTCGAGGGCAATTCCCTCGACGCCATCGGCAACCTCGTGACCGAGTCGATCGGCGTGATCGACGGCGTCACCCGCACCACCACCTGCGTCGCCGTCTCGATCGGCTGAGCCGGCGCCCGCGCGGCCGCCCGCGCGTGCTAGAATCCCGCCGTCATGCGCGCACTCGTGATGGGCGGCACCGAGTTCATCAGCCTGCACCTCGTGCGGTCGCTCCTCCGCCGGGGCGTCGACGTCGTCGCGCTCAACCGGGGCCGGACTCCGTCCCGGCTCCCCGCCGGGGTCGCCACGATCGCCGCCGACCGGAAGGATCACGCCGCGCTCCGCGAGCGCCTGGCGGGCCAGCGCTTCGACGGCGTCTACGACGTGACCTACGCCCCCACCCTCGGCCCCGACGTGACCGCGCTCCTCGGCGCGCTCGAGGGCCGCCCCCACACGATCCTCGTCTC
>DATIWK010000155.1:0-12069 GCA_035519395.1 Anaeromyxobacteraceae bacterium
CTTCTCCACCTCGGTGATCCCCGACGGGATCCCGATGATGATGCGCGGCTTCACGAAGCTCTTCCGGTTGTGCGCCGACTGGATGAAGTACTTGAGCATCGCCGCGGTGACCTCGAAGTCGGCGATGACGCCGTCCTTCATCGGCCGGATGGCGACGATGTTGCCCGGCGTGCGGCCGAGCATCTCCTTGGCCTCCTTGCCGACGGCGAGGACCTTGCGGCCGCCGCGCGCGTCCTGCTGGACCGCGACGACGCTGGGCTCGTTCGAAACGATGCCCATGCCGCGGATGTAGATGAGGGTGTTCGCGGTCCCGAGGTCGATGGCGAGGTCGCGGGACAGGATGTTGTGGAGCCAGTCGAGCACGGCGGGTCCGGGACTATAGCAGGGTGGGGGAAAGCCGAAAGGGAGTTCGAGGGTTACGGCGCTCGCCACGCAGGGGGAGCACGGCGGCGTCCAAGGTCTTCGCATTCTTCGGGCCCGCGATCCAGACCCCCTCGACCGCCGGGAGCGGACGGCGCGCCGGGGGCGGCGTCGAGCGCGTGTCGGCTGAGCATGGCGCCGCCCTTCTACCACGCGTGCGGCGCCGGTGGTCGGACGCGGGGCTCGCCTGCCCCTCCGGGTTCGCGCTACTCTCGCGCGTCCTCGATGGGCGCTTCGATCACCTCCGAGCCGCAGCCGCCCTGCCCCCGGTGCGGATACCTCGCCGAGGGCGCGGCCGGAACGGCGAATTTCTGTCCGCGCTGCGGCACGGAGCTGCGCTCCGACCCGACGAGCGACGACCCCACGCGGCCGAACCCGCTGGCCGGGCAGGTGATCGCCGACCGCTACAAGCTCATCCACCTCCTGGGCGAGGGTGGGATGGGCTCGGTCTACAAGGCCGAGCACATCCGGATGGGCAAGGCGCTCGCGCTCAAGCTCCTGCGCGGCGACTTCGCCCGCGAGCCCGGCGCCGTGGCCCGCTTCCGCGCCGAGGCCCAGATCGTCTCGCGCCTGTCGCACCCGCACACCATCGCCGTCTTCGACTTCGGGGAGATCGGCGAGGGGGACGGGTTCTACCTCGCGATGGAGTACGTGCCGGGCAAGGACCTCGCCACCGTGCTCCGCGAGGAGGGGCGGCTGCCGGAGGCGCGGGCCGCGGAGATCGGGCAGCAGATCCTCGGCTCGCTCGCCGAGGCGCACGACGCCGGGATCGTCCACCGGGACATGAAGCCCGGCAACGTCATGATCATGCCGACGCGCTCGGGCGAGGACTTCGTGAAGGTCCTCGACTTCGGGATCGCGAAGCTGCGCGACGAGGCGTCGGCGCCGGGCGCCGGCGGCCCGGCGTCGGCGACCCACACCTCGGCCGGCGCGATCGTGGGGACGCCGAACTACCTGTCGCCGGAGCAGGCCCGCGGAGACGCGCCCGACGCCCGCGCCGACCTCTACTCGGTGGGTTGCGTCCTCTACGAGCTGGTGGCGGGACGGCCGCCCTTCGTCTCGCCCACGCCGATGGCGGTGGTGCAGGCGCACCTCTCTCAGCAGGCGCCCCCGCTGGAGGAGCTCGCCCCGGGCATTTCCGAGCGCTACGCCGAGGTCGTCCGGCGCGCCCTGGCGAAGAAGGCGAAGGACCGGTTCGCCTCGGCGGACGACATGCGCGACGCGCTGCTGGCCCTCGACGAGCCGACCGCTCCCATCCGCCCGCGCGCCGCCGGCGAGGAGGAGGCGGTCCACGAGTTCACCAGCGGGCTCGAGATCGCGAACCGCGACGACTTCCGGGACTTCGAGCGGCAGCTCCGCTCCATCCGCCGCGGCCGCGTGGTCGCCCCGCTGCTGGTCGCCGGGCTGGTCGCGCTGCTCGGGGGCGCGGTCTGGCGCTGGGACGACGTCTACGCCCTCCTCGCCCGGCGCGCGCCGCGGCTGTCCGCGGCGCTCCCCGCGGCGTTCCGGCCCGCCGACCTCTACGACGGCGAGGAGCACGAGCCGAACGACTCGCCGGCCCAGGCGAACCCGCTCCCCATCCCGCCGGGCGCCGACGGCCGGGCTGCCGGGGGCGTGGCGGTGATCCGCGGCCACGTGGGCGCCAAGATCTCGGAGACCACCGGCGACGTGGACGTCTACCGCATCCGCGTCCCGCCGGGCGGGCGGCGGACGGTCCTGGTCGCGGAGTGGACCGGCGAGCGGCCGGGCGAGGGCATCAAGGGGCTCGACGTCGCGCTCACCCTCAACCGGCAGAGGGCCGACGACGACGCGCGGGCCTCCGCGCCGCTCGTCGCCAACGTGGACCGGGGAGGGCCGGGGCGACCCGAGACGCTCTCCGCCGGCGTCGAGCCGGGCGCCACCTACTTCCTCGCCGTGCGCGAGCGCCACCGCGACGAGACCGGTCCGGTGGAGAAGCCGACCGACTGGTACCGGCTGGAGGTCCGGCTCGCCGAGCCGAGGCCGGGCGACGAGGTCGAGCCGAACGACGCGCCCGACGACGTCGAGCACCGCAACTTCCGCTACCCGGAGTGGCGCGCGCTCGCGGAGCGGAACCCGCTCGGCGAGGGGACCGTGGTCCACGCCGCGACGTCGCCGGAGGACCCGGACACCTACGCGGTCGCGCCGCGCCGGTCCGGCGAGACGACCGAGTGGATCGCGGCCGCCCCCGACGCGGGGCTGGCGCTCACCGGCCAGCTCTGGACCCCCGACGAGGTGGACCTGGCGCCGCCCAGGCCCAAGGACCGGGTCCGGTTCGAGCGGGCCGGCCAGGGCGCCGCCGGGGAGGTCCTGTTCCTGCGCCTGCCCCAGCCGCCGCGCCCGGGCGCGCCCGCGCTCCTGCAGCTCCGCGCCGCGAGCGGCGAAGGGCGCTACGACGTCGTCGCCCTCGGCAGGGGCAACGCCTCGGGACCGGCGGCGGCGGCGCTGGTGGAGGCGCTCGCCGCGGCGGGTCGCGTCCCGCAGGCGCTGGAGCTGGCGGCGGGGTTCGTCGCGAACCTGCCCGACGCGCCCGGGCGCGTGGACGTGCTGCTCGCCGCGGGGAAGGCCGCCGAGCGCGCGGCGGCCGCGCTCCGGCCTGCGGACCTGGCGCGCTTCGCGCGCACCGCGCAGGTCCTCGGCGATCCGCCCTACGAGGCGGCCGGGGCAGAGGTGCGCTACCGCGGCGCCTTCGAGCGCGCCGCCGCAGGGCCGGGCGCCGGACGGATCGGCGAGGAGGCGGCGTTCCGCCTCGTGCCCCTCGCCTCGCCGTGCACGCCCGAGGCGATCGCGCAGCGCGCCACCTCGTTCCTCCAGGCCCACCCCGCGTCGGAGCACGCCGGCGACGCGCGGCTCTGGCAGGCGCAGGCGTTCGAGGAGGCCTACTGGCGGGGCGGCGGCCGCGACCGCCGGCTCCTCGAGCGCGCGCTGGCGTCGTACCGCGTCGTCGCGCAGGGGAAGGGCGCGGCGGCCGCACAGGCCGCGGAGCGCTCCCGGCGGCTGTCCGGGAAGCGGCCTTCCCGTGACGGGGCGCCGCGGGTGTGCCGGTAGGGGTCTCGAGGGCCGGCGGGCGTGCGAATGGAAAAGCCGGCCCCGGAGGGCCGGCGTCTACCCAGGACGCGCCCCGCCTCTCGCGGAGCACGCGCCCGCGCTCTCCGTCAGGCCTCGGCCTCGACCTTCACCTTGGCCTTGCCCACCACCTCGTGGTGGAGCTTCACGGGCACGTCGAAGTCGCCCACGGACTTGATGGGCTCCTTGAGGTCGATGGACCGGCGGTCGATGACGAGCCCCCGGGCGGCGAGCGCCTCGACGACGTCGAGCGCGGTGACCGAGCCGTAGAGCTTGTCCTGCTCGCCGACCTTGCGCTTCAGGGTCACCGGCGTCTCGGAGAGCCGCTTGGCCACGGCCTCGGCGGACGCCTTCGCCTTGGCGGCCTTGGCGGACGCCACCGACTTCTGGTGGTCGAGCTCACGCACGTTCTTCGGGTTGGCGAGCACGGCGAGACCGCGCGGGAGGAGGAAGTTCCGCCCGTAGCCGGGCTTCACGTCCACCACCTCGCCGCCCCGCCCGAGGTTCTCCACGTCTTCGCGAAGGATGACCTTCATGGCGGCTCCTCTACATCTGCCCGACGGTGTAGGGCAGGATGGCGAGCATGCGGCCGCGCTTCACGGCGGTCGCCACCTCGCGCTGGTGCTTGGCGCAGTTCCCGCTGATGCGGCGGGGGATGATCTTGCCGCGCTCGGTGAGGAAGTACTTGAGCTGCTGCTGGTCCTTGTAGTCGACCTTCAGGTTCTTGTCGGCGCAGAAGCGGCAGACCTTGCGCCGGCCGAAGCCGCGCCGACCGCCGCCCTCCTCGCCGCCGCGGTCTCCGCGATCGCCGCGGTCGCCGCGCTCCTCGCGGTCGCCGCCGCGGCCACCGTAGCCGCCGCCGCCACCGCCACCGTAGCCGCCGCCGCCGCCGCCGAACCGGCCGCCCCCGAACCCGCCGCTCTTCGGACCACCCATGTCAGGACGCGCCATGGCCTACGCCTCCTCCGTCTCGGGCGCCTCGGGCTCGAAGCCCTCCGGCGCGCTCTCGAACTCGCCCCGCTCCTCGCGCGGCTTGGCCTCCTCCTCGACCGGCGCCACCTTGACGTCGGCCTCCACCTGCCGCGCGTCGAAGTCGACGCCGTCGGCGAGCACCACCGACTGGTACTTGGTGACCACGTCGATCATGCGGAGGTTGCGCTCGAACTCGCCCACGATCCCGGGCTTGCCCACGTAGAGGCAGTGCATGTAGAGCGCCTTCGCGTTCTTCGCGACCGGGAAGGCCGTCTTGCGCTTGCCCTGGTTGGTGAACCGGATGACCTTGCCGCCCTCGCGCGTCACCACGCCGCGGAGGCGCTCCTTGATCTCGTCCACCTGGTCGTCCGGTGTCTCGGACTTGAGCAGGTAGATGGTCTCGTACTCGCGCACGAGGCGCTTCGCCGTCTCTGCCATGTGCTCCCCTCGGATTTTCAGCGGCGGTTCGCCCGCCGCGAGGAGTCGTTCGCTGCTCGCCCCGCCGGCCCCATGCCGGCGGCGCACCTGCTCACGTCGAGGCGTCCGCCCTGCGGCGGTTCACCTGGTTCATCGCCTTCTGGACCCCGAGCACGCAGCAGAGCCGCGCGGCGTCGGCCGCCCGGTCCACCGCTTCCTCGAGCTCCCCGTCGTTCGCCCTCGGCCAGCGGCCGAGCACGTAGTCCGCCGGATCGACCATCGCCGGCGGGCGGCCCACGCCCACCCGCACCCGGGCGTACTCGCGCCCCTGCGCATGGGCGTTCACGCTGCGGATGCCGTTGTGCCCCGAGTCGCCCCCGCCGACCTTGAGCATCACGCGGAAGGGATCGAGCTCGAGGTCGTCGTGGATCACCACGAGGTCCTCGAGGCCGAGCTTCCAGAACCGGAGCGCCGGACCGACCGCCTCGCCGCTGTGGTTCATGTAGGTCTGCGGTTTCATGATCCAGACGCGCTCGCCCTCGGCCTTCGCCTCCGCCAGCTCCGAGGCGAACTTCTTCACGGTGAACGAGGCCCCGAGCACGCGCGCCAGCTCCTCCGCCGCGAGGAACCCGACGTTGTGGCGCGTGCGCTCGTACTCGGGGCCGGGGTTTCCGAGGCCGACGACGAGCTTCAAGGCCGTCCCTACTTCTTGCCCTTCTCGCCCTTGGCGGGTGGTGCCGCCTTGGCCGGGGCGGCCGGCGCAGCGGCGGCGCCAGGGGCCGCGCCCGCCGCCGGTGCGGCAGCGCCCGGAGCACCCGGAGCGGCGCCCGGAGCACCCGGAGCCGCGCCCGGCGCGCCGGGGACGGCGCCCTCGGCGCCCGGGACGACCGCCGCGACCGCGACGACCTCCTCCTTCTCGGGCACCGCGACGAAGGCGACCACGTAGTCCGTCGCGAACTTGAACTTGCAGCCCTCGGGGGCCTTGAGCTCGGAGATGTGGATCGACCCGCCGATCTTGAGGTTCGTGACGTCCACCTCGATCTGGAGCGGGATCTTGTTGGGCAGCGCCTCGACCACGATCTCGTGCGCGGAGATCGAGAGGATGCCGCCCTCGGTCTGGCCCTGGGCCCGGCCGGTGGTGACCACCGGGACCTCGACCTTCACCGCCTGGTCGAGCGTCACCTCGAGGAAGTCCGCGTGGAGCAGCTTCCGGGTGACCGGATCGACCTGGTAGTCCTTGAAGAGGACGTACCGCTCCTTGCCGTCCGCCTGGAGCTTCAGGAGCGTGTTGAACTTCTGCGGGTTGTCGATCGCCTTGAGGAGGCCGGCGGGATCGACGGCGAGGTGCGTGGGCTCGCCCTTGCGCCCGTAGACGACGGCGGGGATGAGGCCCTTCTGGCGCAGGCGGCGGGCGGGGCCCTTGCCCTTGCCCTCGCGCTTCTCGGCGGTGAGGATGCTCTCGGCCATGTCTTCTCCCAATGGGCACGCGCCGGCCGCTTCGTGGGCTCGGACGTGGGGCCGGTGCAGAAGCGAGCCGGCCCTGGGTGGTCTTTCCGGGAGGTCCCGACCGCCGGGACCGCTGGAACCGGGGGCTATTAGCTGGAAACGCGGGGAACGTCAAGGGTTCCGGCCCCTAGACGAACAGGCTCGACAGCGAGTCCGCCTCGTGGATCCGCCGGATGGCCTCCGCGAGCAGCCCGGCCACCGACAGCGACCTGATCTTGTTGCACGCCACGGCGGCGGGCGCGAGCGGGATGGTGTTGGTCACCACCACCTCGTCGATGGGGCTCTTCGCGATCCGCTCCACCGCGGGGCCGGAGAGGACGGCGTGCGTCGCGTAGGCGTAGACGCGCGCGGCGCCCTTGTCGATGAGGGCGTTCGCCGCCTGGGTGAGCGTGCCGGCCGTGTCGATCATGTCGTCGAGCAGGACCGCGATCTTGCCCTGCACCTCGCCGATCACGTTCATGATCTCGGCGACGTTCGGGTTGGTCCGCCGCTTGTCGACGATGCCGAGGGTGGACCCGAGCCGCTTCGAGTAGGCGCGGGCGCGCTCCACGCCGCCGGCGTCCGGGGACACGATGACGACGTCCTCGGCGTCGCCGTCGAACCGCCGGCGCATGTGCTCGAGCAGCACCGGCGCGGCGTAGAGGTGGTCGAAGGGCACGTCGAAGAACCCCTGGATCTGACCGGCGTGCATGTCCATGGAGACGACGCGCGTCGCCCCGGCGGTCTCGATGAGGTCGGCGACCAGCTTGGCGCTGATGGGCGAGCGGGACGCGACCTTCCGGTCCTGGCGGGCGTAGCCGTAGTATGGGATCACCGCCACGATGGAGCTGGCCGACGCCCGCTTCAGCGCGTCGATCATGATGAGCAGCTCCATCAGGTTCATGTTGGCGTCGGGCGAGGTGGACTGGATGACGAAGGTGTCCATGCCGCGGACGTTCTCGCCGATCTCCACCTGGATCTCGCCGTCGGAGAACCGCCCCACCGTCGCCTTGGCCAGGGGCCGGCCGAGCGAAGCGGCGATCGCCTCGGCCAGCGGACGGTTCGAGTTGCCCGAGAACACCCGGTAGTCGAGTGCGGGCCGGTGCCCGTTGTGGCCGTTCGAGACGGTCATGGCGCTCTCCGCGTGTGCCGGAAAGTTATCGACGGCGGCGGGAGGCGCCCGATCGCCGTCACGGGATCGCCTCATACCAGAACGGTCCGTCATTTGGATCGGGGTCCCGCTCGACGCGGCGGGCCAGGGGGTGCGGAACCTCGATCCAGGCGGCCTTCCGGCCTCAGACCGCGTCGTGCGGATCGGTGCCCGTTGGCCGCGGGGAGCCCCCGCCCTTCTTGAGCTCCCGCTCGTACTCCGCCAGGATGACGCGCTCCATCTTCTCGCGGGTCTCGGAGTTGAGCGGGTGGGCGATGTCCTTGAAGGTGCCGTCCTTGCGGCGCTTCGCGGGCATCGCGATGAAGAGCCCGGTGTTGCCGTGGATCACCTTGAGGTCGCGGATCACGAAGCAGTTGTCGAGGGTGATGGTGACGTAGGCCTTGAGCTTCTCCTCGCTCACGGGGAAGACGCGGACCTCGGTGATCTCCATGGCGCTACCCTCGGATGCCCCTGCGTCGTCCGCGCGACGAGAACCTCCAGCGCTTCTGCAACGACCTCCTGTCGAATCGCCCGCGCCGCCTCGCGCGCCGCGCGCCGGCTCCGGAAGAGCCCGAGCACGGTCGGGCCGCTGCCGGACATCATCGCTCTCGCTGCGCCGTGACCGGTCAGAAGGCCCAGAAGCGCCCTTAGCTCCGTGCGCGCCGCGACGCACGGGGGCTCGAGGTCGTTCCCCGTCTGGGACAGGGCGAAGGAGCGACGCCGGATGGGCCACGGCGTCGGCGGGGCGCCGCGCCGCGCCGCGTCGAGCCACGCGTAGGCCTCGCCCGCCCTGATCGCAAGCGCCGGGTCCCGCGGGTAGAGCAGCACGAGGTCGAGGCGAGGGACCGATGCCGGGGTGAGCGCCTCGCCGCGGCCGCTCGCCCACGCCGGGCCGGCGCCCAGGAAGAACGGGACGTCGGAGCCGATCTGGAGCCCGATCGCCGAGAGGACGGCCCGATCGCGGGCCCCGAAGGCGCGGGACAGGCAGCGGAGCACCGCGGCGGCGTCGGACGACCCGCCGCCGAGGCCGGCGACCACCGGGATGCGCTTCTCGATCCGGATCGCGATCGCGCGCGCCACGCCGAAGCGGCGCCGGAAGGCGTCCGCGGCGCGGGCGGCCAGGTTCGAGGGGCCGTCGAGGTCAGGCCGTCCCGGCACGCGGCAGCTCACCGGCCCTGCGCGGCGCGAGACGCGGACCTCGACCCGGTCGGCGAGGTCGAGCGGGGCCATCAGGCTGTCGATCTCGTGGAAGCCGTCCGGGCGCCGGGGGCCGACGCGCAGCACGAGGTTCACCTTGGCCCGGGCGGAGGTGACGAGGCGCACCGGAGCGCCATACCACACTCGCTACGTCGCGAGCCGGCGCCCGTGGCACGTCTCCTCGAACGCGGCGGCGTCCGGGAACCGGGCGAACGGCCGCCCGCGTGCGGCGCCGTGGCCGGGCAAGGCTGCCGCGCCGCTCGCCGCGAGGAGCCCGTCGATGAGCCGGGCGAACGCCTCGGCGGGGGCAACGCCGGGGTGGATGGCACCGAGGGCGATGAGGTGGGCCGGCAGGCGCAGCACCGTCCGCTTCCCGTCGCCCGGCCGCGCGCGGAGGACGACGTCGGCGAGCACCGCGTTGGGCCGCGCCGACCCGAGCAGCTCGAACCGGTCGACGAGCCCCACGGCGATGGACTCGACGCGATCGGGCGCCAGCGAGGCCCGCCTTCCATCGGAGGTGACGAGCTCGAGCCCGGCCGGCCCCGCGCCGGTCACGCGGCAGGGGACGAGCCGGACCGGTGCGCCGTCGAGGCGGGACGTCCGCGGCGGCGCAACGCCTCCCGAGGCCGGAGGCGGCTCGACCGCCGCGGCAGGTGGACGGAGCCTTGCGGCGAGCCTCCGGGCGCGCTCCGACAGCTCGTGCGGCGCGCCCTCCAGCGCCGCCGCGCGGTCGGCGAGCGCGACGGCGCGCGACGGGTCGGGGGTCCGCCACAGCTCGGCGGCGCGGAGGAGCGCCTTGGCGCCCACGGCGCCGCCCGCCGCGCCCGCCGCCTCGTGGAAGCGGGCCGCGCGGGCGCGATCGACCCCCTCCAGCAGCTCGCCCGCGCGGTAGGCCGTCGCCGGGCGGAGCTGGGCCGGATCCACCGCGCCGCCCAGCTCTCCCAGGGCGGCGCGCGCCCCGGCCTCGTCGCCGGCGCCGATGCGGCGCGCGAGGAGGCGGTCCGCGGCCTCGTGCAGCGCGGCCGCGTCGCCGGAGGCGAGCTCGAGCCGCGCCAGCCCGAGGAGCGCGTCGTCGTCGGCCGGATCCGATCGGAGCACGCCGCGGTAGAGCTCGCGCGCCTGCGCGGTCCGGCCGGCGGCCGCCGCCTCGGCGGCGCGCGCGCCGCCGATCGATCCGCGCCACGCCACCGCGCCCTCGGGGGCCAGCTTCCGGTCGAGCCCGGACGCACCGACGGCGGCCGCCGCCGCCAGGCCGAAGAGGAACCCGCCCACGTGCGCGGCGTACGCGACGCCGCCGCCACCGCCGGAGGCCTTGAGGCCCCAGACGTCCATGGCCGCGCCGAAGAGCGCGTAGGCCCACGCCGGGACGAGGAACGTCCCGCGGAACACCAGGCCGAACCAGTAGAAGATCTTCACCCGCCGGTGCGCGAAGCGGAGCGTGAAGGCACCCAGGCACGCGCTGATGGCGCCCGAGGCGCCGAGGAGGTGGATCTGGGAGCGCGGGTCGAGCAGCACCTGGGCGATCCCGGCGACCAGGCCGCCCGCGAGGTAGAAGGCGAGGTAGAAGGGGCGGCCCCACACGTCCTCCAGGAACGGCCCCACCAGCAGCAGGAACACGAAGAGGTTCCCGGCCAGGTGGAGCCAGCCGGCGTGCAGGAACATGTGGGTGAGCCAGCCGGGCTGCGCCAGGCCGTGCGCCGGCACGAGCGAGAAGCGCCGCTCCGGCGTGTCGTCGATCGCCTGCAAGAGGTCGTCGGCCAGGCCGTCCAGCTCGGTCTGCTCGGATGCGACGCGCTCCCTGGAGAACCAGCGCGGCGGGCGCGCGCCGCGCTCCGGCCGCTCGACGCGGAAGCGGTTCGCGAGCGTCTCGGGCGGCTCCAGGTACGGGTGCGCGCGCCAGTACCGGTCCACCGCCTCGATCCGGCGCTCGACCTCCCCGCGGTCGCCGGCGAAGGCGATCACCAGGTGGACGGCGATGCACGCCGCGGCGATGCCGATCGAGATCCACGGCCGGCGGGCGAGGCGCGTCTCGTCGAGTCCGATCGGCAGGAACACGCGGGGCTCCCACGGGCGCGCGGCGCTCCGATCCGTGTAGCACGCCGCCGACGGCGGGTGAAGGCTGGGCGGGTGGGAGCGGGTCACACCGCGCCCGTCGGGCGGCGCCCCGGCGTCAGAGCGCGACGCCGTACAGCGCCGCGTACTTCGCCTTCACGTACGCCTCGAGGTCCGAGTCGTCCAGGCCGCGGCCCGACGCGCGGCGGACGATCTCCTCCGCGGTCGCGGCGCGCCCCACGCGGTGGACCTTCTCGCGGAGCCAGCCGAGGAGGGGACGGAGGTCGCCGGCGGCGATCCGGTCGTCCAGCCCGGGGAGGTCGCGCCGGGCCGACGCGAAGAGCGTCGCCGCGTAGACGTTTCCGATGGTGTAGGTCGGGAAGTAGCCGAAGTCGCCGGACGCCCAGTGGATGTCCTGGAGGACCCCCAGGGCGTCGCTGGGCGGCCGCATCCCCAGGATCCGCTCGGACCGCTCGTTCCACGCGCCGGGGAGGTCCCTCACCGCGAGATCGCCGCGCACCAGGGCGAGCTCGAGCTCGAACCGGAGCACGATGTGCAGGTTGTAGGTGAGCTCGTCCGACTCGGTCCGCACCAGCGAGCGCTCCACCTTGTTCACGGCCCGGTGGAACGCCTCGGGCGACACGCCGCGGAGCTGCGGCAGCCGCGCGGCGAGGCGGGGCAGGTGGGCACGCCAGAAGGGGAGCGAGCGGCCCACCATGTTCTCCCAGAGCCGCGACTGGGACTCGTGGAGGCCCATGGACGGCGCGGCGCACAGCACGCTGGTGCGGTGCTCGGCGGGTAGCCCCTGCTCGTAGACGCCGTGCCCGGCCTCGTGCAGCGTCGAGAAGATCGCGGAGAGCGGCTGATCCTCGAAGACGCGCGTGGTGAGGCGCACGTCGCCGGGGTCGAGCGCGAGGGTGAACGGGTGCACCGAGCGGTCCTGCCGGCCCGCCTCGCGGTCGAACCCCATGGCGTCGAGGAGCTCGAACGTGAAGGCCCACTGCGCCTCGACCGCGAAGCGGCCGCGCAGGAAGGAGTCGTCCGGCGGCGGCGCGGCCGCGATGCGGTCCACGACGGGGACGAGCCAGCCGGTGAGGCGCCGGAAGAACGGCTCGAGCCGCGCCACCCGCATGCCCTCCTCGTAGCCCTCGAGCAGGGCGTCGTACCGTTCGACGATCTTACCGGGGGGGCGCGCCCGCCCCCCCGCCCCCCCCGGTCGCTCCGGTGCAGCCTCATCCGGCTGCACCTCCGCTCCGTCGCGGATCATCGGGCGCGCCCGCCCCCCCGGCCCC
>DATIWK010000156.1:0-29032 GCA_035519395.1 Anaeromyxobacteraceae bacterium
GGGGGACGACACGTCCCACATCGTCTCGCCGGTGTCGCGGTTGTAGACCTGCAGCTTCGAGGGCTCGAGGTTCTTGGCCGCGGCGATGCCGACCGGATCCGCGAAGATCCGCTTGGTCCGGTTGCCGGCCAGGTCCTTCGCCGGGTCGCCGGTGAGCGGCTTCTGGAAGATGGTGTTGTGCGTGGGCAGGTACCCGTTCTCGTCCACGCCCACCGCGAACACGAAGTCCTCGTGTTCGAGGAACTTGTCCTGGAAGACCGTCACGGCGCGGTCGGTCAGGGCGTCGTACCGCGTGTGGAACTTGGGCCTGTCGCCCCAGTCGTGCCCCTTGATCGGCGTGTAGTTCCGGTCGAACACGTCCGTGACGGTCACGAGGCTCGCGTCGATGGCCGCGTCGAACATGTCGCCGTACTGCCGGGCGCCGATGGCCGCGGCCACGCGGGCCTTCTCCAGCGTCAGCTCCTCCATCTGCCGGGTCTGCTGCCAGGTGATGATGGTGGCGGCCACCGCCGTGAGGGCGAACGCCAGGATCGCGAGCTTCAGCGAGACCTTGGCGCCCAGACGCTTTCGTACCGCGAGAACGATGGACATCTCCGAGCCTCCGCGATGCTCCCTTGGGTTTTCCCGCCCCGCCTAGACGTTCTTGAGCGCGCTCCGGAACTTGGCCCGGTCGTCCGGGTCCTCGATCTGTCCGGCCAGGTCCTCGAGGAGCGGGCCGGCCGAGGCGAGCGCGAAGGGCGCGTCCGGCGAGACGCGGCGCACCGCCTCCTCGACGTAGACCTTGGCGATGGGGCCGACGTGGCGCGCCAGCTCCTTCGCGCACCGGGTGAGGTAGGCGCCCGCGGCCGGATCGGCGATGGAGACGCGCGAGAGGCCGACGCTGGAGATCTTCGACCAGCTCAGGCCGGAGTTGGCGAGCACCGGCTTCGAGTCCGTCCCGGGCAGCGGTGACGAGGAGGAGGCCGCCGGCGGCGGGATCTGCGAGGACGAGGCGCCGGGCGGGCGCGCTGCCGCGGCGAGATCCGTGGCCGACGAGGACCCCGGTCCGCCCTCCAGCACCTTGCGCAGCTTGGTGGCGGCCACCCGGACGGCGACCGTCGCGAACGACGGGTTGAGGCTCGCGTCCGCGACCAGCGCCAGGACGTGGCTGCGGCCGTCGGCGGTCGCGCCCAGGTTCCGCAGCAGGAGCTTCCCGTCCGCGAACTGCGCGGTGAGCGACTCCCAGTCGCGCTGCTGCAGCGCCACCGCGTCCGTCGCCTTCACCAGCGTGGCGCCCACCTGCTCGCAGAGGGGGCGGTCGTAGACGCCGTGGCCGCGGTGCGCGACGAGCCGGCCCGTCCCGTCGAACACCAGCGTCGCGGTGACGCCCGCGAGATCGAGGAGCGACTGAAGGATGGTGTCCATGTCACCCTCGTCCGGTGAGAGCCGCGTCGAGCGCCTTCTCGACGGCCGCGACCGCGGCCGCCGGCTCGACGCAGGCGGTCATGACCGAGCTGCCGTGGAGCACGACCAGGTGCGCCCGGGTGGGCCCGCTCACCGTGGCGCGGCGCAGCGCGCCCAGGCCGAGGTGCTCGCCCGCCTGGACGACGGCGGTCGCCAGGAAGCCCATCACCGCCGCCACGGTCTCGCCGTCGGGCTCCCTGACCGCGTCGAAGAACCCGCCCGCCAGGTCTCCGAGGACGGCGCTCCGCACCTCGGGGAGGCCGGCGATCAGCGCCAGATCCGACATGTGCTCGCTCCGTGGGTTGCGTCCGGCCCGCCGCACCGCTCCGGACTGGTTCGCGCCGCTGGTCCTCTCATCTCACGTGTCCGTCCCGCGGGGCCAGGGCGGCAGGCCCGCGCCGCGCCGGCACGCGTCGATGACGTCCACCACCTCGGGGGGAGGCCAGCCCTCCGGGCGGCTGGGGAGCGCCGGCACCGCCGCCTGCGACCACCGCTCGCCGTCGGACGCCGCCCAGGCGTGCCAGGACGAGAGCGTCCGGGTGGCGCCGGCGGCGGCGAGCACCAGCATGTTCTCCGCGATGCAGTGGAGGCGCTCCAGCGCCCCCTCCGAGCGGAGCGCCAGGAGGAGCATCGCGTCCGGGGAGAAGATGAGGGGCGGCGCGCCCGGCAGCAGCGTGGCGTCGATCCAGGCGCGGACGTGCGCGGCCACCTGGACGCGATCGAGCGAGGGGACCGCGAGCTCCGGCACCGGCGCGCCACGGAAGTCGACGCCGGCCCGCACCAGCGCGTCGATCGATCCCGCCCCGCCCGACAGCACCAGCTTGAACGACCGCGACCAGAGCGCCGCCCCCACCACCCGGGCCACCGCCGCGGTCGAGGGGTGCGGCGCGGTCACGCCGTCGAGCACCAGCAGGGGGGTCCCCCGCCGCGGGCGCTCCTCGGCGAGCCGCGCCACCAGCGCGTCCACGCTCGCCTCCTCGGAGGACTCCTCGGCCACGCCCGCGGCCCGGCAGATCCGCTGCAGCACCGAGCGCCCGCCGCGGTCCTGCGTCACGTCGAGGCCGAGGGCGAGGCGTTCCCGCGCCAGCTCGCCGACCACCTGCCGCGCCAGCGCCGTCCGGCCGCTGTCGCGCGCCCCGCCGAGCGCGAGCACGGTTCCGTCCTCGGCCCGGGCCCACTCCAGGAGGCGCCGCCGCAGGCTGGCGAACGGCTCCACCTGGCGGGCGGCGTCGTCCGGGACCGCCTGCGAGAAGGGGCGGGCGCGGAGACCGAGCGTCTGCGAGAGCGCGGCCGGGCCCCCGGCCGCCGGGGCAGCAGGAGGCGGCGCCGCCGCGGGCCGTCCCGGCCGCGACGCCGGTTCGCCCGCCGCCGCGCCCGCCGTCCCCGACGCCGGCGCGAGGTCCTGGAGCACCCGCCGCCCCTCCCAGAGGAGGAGCTGCGCCGAGGCGTGGCGCTCCCGCGGCGACTTCGCGAGCGCGCGCGCGACCAGCGCCGCGCAGGAAGCCGGCAGCTCCGGCACGATCTCGCGCGGATCCGGGATGGGCGACCTCAGATGTGCCTGCTCCACCGAGGCGACGTCGGGGCCGGGGAACGGCGGCCGGCCGGTGAGGAGGTGGAAGTAGGTCGCCCCCAGCGAGTAGATGTCGGAGGCCGCGCTCGCCGCGCCGCCGCGCCAGATCTCGGGCGCGGTGTAGTACGGGGTCCCGACGCGGACGTGGGCGTTGCCTGCGCCGATCTCGGCGGAGCCGAGCGCCATGCCGAAGTCGCCGAGCTTGGTGACGCCACCGGCGCCGACCAGCAGGTTCGCCGGCTTGACGTCGCGGTGCACCACCCCGGACCGGTGCGCGGCGTCCAGGGCGGAGGCGGCCTGCAGGAGCATGTCGGTCGCGACGTCGGGCGCGAGCCTGCCTGTCCGCGCCACCATGGTCTCCGCCGAGCTGCCCACCACGTACTCCATGGCGATGTAGCAGTGGTCGCCGTGTCGGGCGGCCCCGTAGATCTGGACCACGCGCGGATGGTTGATGCGCGCGACCAGCCGCGCCTCGGCCAGGAACCACTGCATCGGATCCTGCCCCTGGGCCTCGGCGACGCTCCAGGACAGGATCTTGATCGCCGTGGGCCGGAGCAGCGCCTCGTCCTTGGCGAGGTAGACGATGCCCATCCGGCCGCGCCCGATGAGCCGCTCCAGGCGGTAGTTGCCGAGCTTGACGCCCACCAGCTTGGTGAGGTCCTGGGCCTCGGGCGCGCCGGAGTCGGGCGGGCGGGACGATCGTGGCATCGCGGCGCTACACCTTCGCGTCCGGGGCGGCGGAGGCCCGTCCCGCGGCCGCCTCGTCCATGTCCTTGAAGACGGTGAGCAGCACGCCCTGCGGGTCGAGGGCCACCGAGACCGCCTCGGGCGCGGCGGGACCCTCGGTCTCGCGCTTGAAGGCGAACTCGCCGTCCTTCCAGGCCACCAGCTCCCGGATGGCGAGCCCGATCTGCTGCTCGAACGCCGCCTGCACCGCGGTGGCGTCCACGATCCCGTCCTGCACCAGGCGTGCGCCGAGGATCTCGTCCGGCTCGTCGCCCGCCTCGGCGGCGGTGGCGGCGCGCAGCGCCACCGGCGTGATCTTCCGGCCGCGCAGCAGCAGCTGCCCGATGCCCGGCGTGGCCGGGGAGGCAGCGCCGGTGATCCAGCCGTCGCGGAACCGCAGCGCGCCCATGCCGCCGGCGGTGCTGCACACCAGCAGGCCCGTCCGCCGGGCGCTCCGGAGGAACTCGAGCAGGTCGGGCAGCGCGAAGACGCTGAGCTGGCCCGAGAAGACCGCGTCCAGGCCCCCGCCCGCGGGCGCCTGCGGGCCCCGCGCGATGAGCGACGAGGACAGCTTCGGCGGCGTGGCCGCGCCCTCCGGGGCCGCGGGAGCGGGCGGCGCGGCGCGTGCGGCCACCACCTCCTGGATGGAGGGCGGCTCCTCTCCGCCCTGGCGCGCGTTGGCGATGCAGCCGAGGCCGAGCATCACCGACGCCCGGTCGCCCGCCGAGAGCTGCTGGGAGAGGAGCGCGCGGAAGATCCCCGCCGCGTCGGCGTAGCGGCCCACCTTGAGCAGCATCCAGCCCAGCGCCTCGCGCGCCTGCACGAACCGCGGCGAGGTGTTGGAGATGCGCGCCAGCGCCCGGATCGACTGCGGGCTCGGGGGCGCGTCGTGCTCGCGCAGGAACTCGCCCGCGTCGGTGCGGCTCACCACGCCCTGCCGGATCGCCTCGATGAGCGCCCGCACCCGGTCCGCGGCGCCGGTGCGGACCGCCTTCACGGTCTCCTCCGCCTGCGGGAGGTCGTCGCGCAGCAGCGCGCGGCGCGCCAGGAAGATGGGCGGCTCGTCCCAGCGCGGATCCGCGGCCGCGGCCCTCCGCGCTGCGTCGGCCGCCTCCTCCTCGCGCTGCAGCGCGGCGAGGACCCGCGCCTCGGAGAGCCAGGTGCGGCCGAGGCCCCAGGCGTCGCCGTTCCGCTCGAACCGGCCGCGCGACTCGGCGAGCCAGGCCAGCGCGCGGGTCGGGTCGCGGTCGTGGGCGAGGACCTCGGCGGCGGTCCACTGGCTCACCGCGCGCGCCTCGCCGTCGAGCTGCCGCCCGATCTCGAGCGACTCCTTCACGTGGGCCCGCGCCGTGGGAAAGGCGCCGCACTTCAGCGCGGCGCGGGCGCTCCAGTGCAGGGCCAGCCACCGGAACGAGAGGTTCTGCTGCGACGGGTCGGTCAGCTCGCGGAGGATCCGGTCTCCGCCCACCCCGTCGCCGGCCATCACGCTCCCGATCCCCTCGAGCAGCACCTGCACGGCGCGCTCGCACGCCTCGGCGGACACGGGCTCGCAGCCCGGGCGGCGGGAGTTCGCGTCGGAGGCCGGGAGCAGCTCCCGCTGCCGCGCCACCGCCTCGGTGAGGTGGCCCCGGACCAGGGCTCGCCGCAGCGCGGCCCAGGGATCGCGGGGGGCCAGGGCCGCGGCGAGCGGAGCCGCGGGAGCCGGCCGCGGAGGCTCCGGCGCTGCGGCGGCGGGCGCCGGTCGCGGCGGGTCCGGGATCTTCGCGGGAAGCGGCGTGATCAGGGGACGTGCGCCGTTGCCGCCGTTGCCGGCGGCCGCCCGAGTCGCGGGGAGGGGCGGCGGAACGGGCTGGCCCGCCGCCCACGCCTGGAGCGCGCTCTCCACCTGCCTGGTGGGCTGCGAGGGATCGAGCGAGACGACGAGCAGCGAATCGGGGCGTGCGGCCACGGCGATCGACGCATCCGGTCCCTTCACCAGGACGGTCTCGAGCCGCGAGAGGCCACCGAGGCGAGCCGCCGCGGCGATCTGGTTCATGGCGACGGCGGCCGACGCCGCGACGTCCGGCGCCACCTCGCCCGCGACCTCGAGCACGCGGCCGCCCGCGTCGGCGGTCACCGCACCCCGCACCTCGCCCAGCCCCTCGAGCAGGGATGACAGGCTCATGGAGCGCGTCGCCCGCCTCGCTCGCCGCGACCGATGGGCATCGTCCCCGTCCAGGACCTGCCGCGGTCCGAGAGACGCTCAGGCGATCCGATGAGCATCGGTGGTCTCCGGTCCGTTCGTCCTGCGAGGTGCGGCGCAAGTCGCTGTTTCCACGCAGAGACGATGGTAGAGAGCCCCGGATAGATGTGTCAACCTGACGCAGCGCCCGGTTGCCGCACACTGGAGCCAGCGATCGGGCCGTATGACGCGCTGCGTCTAGGCCGCTGTCCGGCGATCGCGGGACAGGGCCGGCTCAGGACGACGGCGAAAGGAGAACCGGGTCACCAGGGCGCGGGCCGGTAGTCCTTGAAGAACAGGCCCGCCCGGTGGCGGCCGCTGTGAAACCCTTCGAAGATCGGGGCGACGATGCGGGCGGCGCCGTCCACCACGTCGAGCGGCGGCGAGAATCCGTGCTCCTCCGCCTTGCGCGCGGCGAGGTGAACGGGGTCCTCGTCCGTCACCCAGCCCGTGTCCACGGCGT
Organism: Anaeromyxobacteraceae bacterium; assembly: GCA_035519395.1. Classification (GTDB taxonomy): domain Bacteria; phylum Myxococcota; class Myxococcia; order Myxococcales; family Anaeromyxobacteraceae; genus Anaeromyxobacter. Next base: position 6,424 of record DATIWK010000156.1, read on the forward strand.
TGAGGTGGATGCCGTCGCGCGCGTAGTCGGGGGCGCTGGTCCGCACCATCATGTTGAGCGCGGCCTTCGCCATGTTGGTGTGTGGGTGCCTGTCGGTCTTGTGCTCGCGGTAGAACTGCCCCTCCATCGCGGACACGAGCACGACGTGCCTCGCCGCGTCGGCGCTGGTCGCCGTACCGGGGGGAGGCGCCGGGGCGCGGAGCATGAGCGGCTTCAGGCGGGCGGTCATCACGAACGGCGCCGTCGCGTTGACGAGGAGCACCTCGAGCAGCTCCAGCGTGGGGACCTCGTCGAGCCGGAGGCGCCAGGAGTTGTGGGTGCGCAGATCCACCTGCTGCAGGTCCTGGTCGAGGACGCCACGCGGGAAGAGGTCGAGGTCGCTCTTGCCCGGCAACAGGAGGTCGGCGTCGGTCCTCGCCTGCGAGAGGAGCGCCGGGCTCGCCAAGCCTGCGGGAGCGGAGGGCCAGGCGGATGAGCCTGGCCCGGAGTGACCAGGGGTCTGGGGGGCGAGACGCCCCCCAGCAAGAAACCCCATCAGCTCGCGTTCGGCGGGCGGGATCCGGTCGAGCGGCGCCTGCTCCCCCTCGACCAGGTGCGCGTAGAACCCCGGCGGACGCCGCACGGTCTGGCAGGCGTTGTGGACCTGGAAGTCGAGCCGCGGCAGCGTCGCGTCCAGCCGCCGGCAGAGCAGCTCGACGCTCGGGGTGTGGCGCAGGTCCACCCCGTAGACGGAGAGCCGGTCCCTCCAGGCCGCGAAGTCCGGCTCGCGCGCGTAACGCGACGCCGCGTCGCGCGGGAACCGGGTGCAGGCCACGACCCGGCAGCCGGCGCGCAGGAGCAGCAGGGCGGCCTGGTAGCCGATCTTCACGCGGGCGCCGGTGACCAGCGCCACGCGCCCGCGCAGGTCCGCCGTCGCCGTCCGGCGCGCGCGGTTCTCGTCGCCGCAGGCGCGGCACAGCTGATCGTAGAACGGGTGGAGCCGCCGGTAGGGCGCCTTGCAGACGTAGCACTTGCGAGGCTCGGTCAGCTCCGGCCCCTCCTCCTCCGGAGGCGGGGCGCCCGGAGCCGGCCCGGGTGCGGGGAGCGCGGGCCACCACGCCGACGCGTCGGCGCCCGGCGGCGGCAGCTCGGGGAGCGGCGCCGCGAAGACCGGAGCCTGCCTGAGCTGCTGGATCCCGGTCGCCCTCCGCAGCGCCTCGTCCCCCGCGCGGCGCTCCCGGTGCTGCTCTCGGAGGAGGGCCTTCTGGAGCTTCCTGCGTGCCTTCAGCTCGGGGCGCGCGACCTCGCCCGCGAGCCGCTGGAGCGCGACGCGCGTCTCGGCGTTCACCCGCGCGAGCACGGTCCGGTCCCGGGCCACGGCCTCGAGGGCCCGGAGCGCCGCAGCGAGGTCCGCCGCGTCGAGGTCGGGCCGTCCACCGTCGCCGCCGTCCGCTGCCATGAGGGCGAAACCCATACCCCGGACCGCCGCGCCTGCCCATCCCTCGCCGTCGGCCGGCGGTGCCGCCCACCCACAAGGTGGGCGTGCGCCGCCGGGGCCCGCGCGCGTAGACTGGAGCCATGTCGCGCCCAATGAGGCAGGTCCCCCCCAATGCATCCGAGCTGATCCCGACGACGTTCCAGGCAGGGGTGCACACCCTCACCCTCGCGATGCTGCAGGATCGCCGCTGGACGGTCGCGGTCGACGGCACGCTGGTCACCGGCAGATACATGACCCAGGTCGAGGCCTGGGAGGTGGGCGTCCGCGAGGCCGACCGGCTCGGCTGACGGGAGCCGCGGGCGGGTCGGCCGCCCGCGTGCCCGGACCGCTTCCCCGAGCGCATCCGGTGGCCTGGCGCATCGACGCGCCACTCCGCTTGTGGTCTCCTCGGACCGGTGACCGGGCCACGGCCGACACGGAAGGAGTACGTCGCGCGCCAGCGGGCGCTGCACGGCCGTCCGTCGGTGGCGGTGCTCCCCGTCCACTACCCGAAGGAGCTCCTCACCGCGCTCGGCGTCCTGGCGGTCGAGCTGTGGGGGCCGCCCGGCCCACCGCGCGGCGACGCGGCGGGACGGCTGCAGCCGTACGTCTGCGCGCTGGCCCGGAACGCGCTCGCGTTCCTCGCCTCGGGCGGCGCCGACGCGGTGGACGGGGTCCTCTTCCCGCACACCTGTGACTCGATCCAGGGGCTCGCCACGCTCGCCGCCGACTTCGGCGGCTGGTCGAGGCCCGCGTTCACGTTCCTGCACCCCCGGGGACCGCCCCGGCCGAGCGCGCGGGCGTTCCTGCGCGCCGAGCTGCGATCGCTCGCAGCCGCGCTGGAGCCGCTCGCCGGGAGATCGCTCACGCCGGCGAAGCTGGCCTGGGCCCTGGAGCTCCACGCCGAGATCCACGCGGCGCGCGCCGCGCTCCTCGACCAGCGGCCCCGGGTCGCCCTGTCCGATCCGGAGCTGTACGCCCTGCTGCGGCGCGGCGAGTGGCTGTGGCCCGAGGAGCACCTCGCCGAGCTGCGCGCCGCGCGGGCGGTCATGGCCGATCGCCCCGCCGTGCAGGGCGTACCGATCCTGGTGTCGGGCTACGTGCCGGAGCCGCCCGCGATCCTCGAGGCGCTCGGCGCGGTCGGGGCGTACGTCGCGGCGGACGACTACGCGGCGGTGGGGAGGCGCGTGGTCCGCCCCGGCGCGCCCGGCTCCGCCGGGCCGGAGGAGGACCCGTGGGATCGGCTGGTGGCTCGCTGCTGGGCGGCGCCACCCTGCCCCACCCGCTCCGCCGATCCCGGCGCGCGCGCGGCGCACCTCGTCGCGCTCGCCGAGCGCTCCGGGGCCCGCGGCGTGCTCCTGCACGTCGTCAAGTTCTGCGAGCCCGAGCTGTTCGACGTCCCCGCCATCCGCCAGGCGTTCGCCGCGCGAGGAACGCCCGTGCTGGTCCTGGAGGGCGAGCTGGAGGCCGAGCTTTCCGCCCAGGCGGTGACCCGCATCGAGGCGTTCGTCGAGCTGGTATCCGCGAGGGAAGCCGCATGATCCTCCGGCGCGTCCAGTACGAGGCCGCTCGCCGCGTGGTCGGCCCCGTGCTCGCCTCGCTCGACGCCTGGCAGCGGCGGCTCCGGCGCCGCCGCGGACGGCCGCGCGCCGGCCCCTTCGGCCCGCCCCTCCAGTCCACCCGCAAGCTGAAGGAGCTGATGGCGGTCCACTACTACCAGGGGCGCTTCGCGGACGGCGCCGTGCCGGTGGCATGGGTCACGAGCGGCTTCCCGGTCGAGGTCCTGAGGCCGCTCGGGTTCCACGCCGTCTACCCCGAGAACCACGCCGCGATCTGCGGCGTGCAGCGGCTCGTCCCCGCCCTCTCCGACGCCGCCGAGGCGGAGGGCTTCTCGCGGGACCTGTGCAGCTACGCCCGCACCGACCTCGGGAGCGTCATCGCCGGCCGGACGCCGGTGGGCCGGCTGCCCCGTCCCGACCTCCTCGCCTGCTGCACCAACATCTGCCAGACGGTGCTCTACTGGTACCGCGCCCTCGCCGAGCGCCTCGGCGTCCCGCTCGTGCTCGTCGACACGCCGTACGTGTACGGGCGCGAGGCCAAGCCCCATCTCCTCCGGTACGTGCGGGACCAGCTCGAGGAGCTGGTCCGGGTCGCGGAGCGGGTCTCCGGCCGCCGCACGGAACCGGAGGCGCTGGCGGAGGCGGCGCGCCTCGCCAAGGTCGGCACGGACCTGTGGGGCGAGTGCCTGGCGCTGGGGCGGCACCGCCCCGCGCCGTGGACCGCCATCGACGGCTTCTTCCACATGGCGCCCATCGTCTCGCTCCGCGGCTCCGAGGCGTGCAACGCCTACTACCGCCTGCTCCGCGACGAGCTGGCGGATCGCGTCCGCCGCGGCGTCGGCGGGATCCGCGACGAGCGCCACCGCCTGCTCTGGGACAACCTTCCCATCTGGTTCGCGGTGCGGGAGCTGTCCACCCTGTTCGCCGAGCGGGGCTTCAACTTCGTCTGCACCAGCTACACCAACGCCTGGGCCGAGGCCGGGAGCAGGATCGACCCGGCCGATCCGCTCGGCTCCGCGGCGTCGGCGTACACGCACGTCATCCTCAACCAGGACCTCCCGAACCGGCTCGGCATCCTGCGGCGCCTGGCGCGCGACTACGCCGCCGACGGCGCGGTGCTGCACAGCGACCGCTCCTGCAAGCCGTACTCGATCGGCCAGGTGGACCTGAAGGAGCGGCTCGCGGCCGAGCTGGGGATCCGCGTCCTCCTCCTCGAGGCCGACCACTCGGACCCGCGCGCCTGGGCGGCGGAGCAGGGCGAGAACCGGCTCACCGCGTTCATGGAGGGCTTCGCGTGACCCCGGCCGCGATCGGCGTGGACGTCGGCTCGACCACCTGCAAGGCGGTGGCGATCGACGCGGACGGCCGCATCCTCGCCCGGGCGGTCGAGCCGCTCGACCCGCGCATCGAGCCCCAGGTGGAGCGGCTGGTGGCGGCCGTCGGCGGCGGCGCCGGGCCGGAGGTGCCGCTCGGCGCCACCGGCTACGGGCGGAAGCGCGTGAAGGCCGGGCGCGCCGTCACCGAGATCACCTGCCACGCGCGCGGCGCCTACGCGCGGACCGGGCGGCCCGGGGTGCTCGTGGACATGGGCGGCCAGGACACGAAGGTGATCCGCGTCGGCGCCGCCGGCGAGGTGCTCGACTTCGCCATGAACGACAAGTGCGCGGCGGGCACCGGACGCTTCCTCGAGGTCATCCTCGGCCGGCTGCGCGTCCCCTTCGACGAGGTCGGCGCGCTGGCCGGGGGCGCGGCGAAGGCCGTGACCGTGTCGTCCACCTGCACCGTCTTCGCCGAGAGCGAGGTCATCTCCCTCGTCGCCGGAGGGGCACCCCCCGACGGCATCGTGAAGGGGCTGCACCAGGCCCTGGCGTCGCGCGTGGCCGCCCTGGCGCGCGCGGTGGCCTCCGGCGCCCCGGAGATGTTCTTGAGCGGCGGCGTCGCGCTCAACGCCGCCATGGGCGCCGCGCTCCGGGACGCCCTGGCGCGGCCCGTGCGCGTGGTCCCGGAGCCGCAGCTCGTCGGGGCGCTCGGCGCCGCCCTGTGCGTCCTGCGCTAGACGACGATCCGCGATTCGAGATCGGCTGCTCCGCGCCGACCGTGGCGCCGGCGCCGCCGGGGGCGCCGTCCAGGAGCGGCCCGGAGCACGGGGGGGCCCCGCGAGGAGCCCACCCCGTGAACGGACTGGACCGGCCGTCAATGGGCCGTGGTGATGGCGTCCAGCTGCTGCGTCGTGCGGAAGAGCACGTCCTGCACGAACGAGGGGTTGTGCACGCCCTTCGAGTCGTCCACGTCCACGAGCTCGTAGTTCCAGTTGGCCTTGGCGAAGACGTCGGTGTTGACGGGGTTCGTGGTCGGCGGGACCAGCGCGGTGATGTCCATGGACACGCCGTCCACGGTGACCGTCACCGAGCGTCCGGGGACGACCACCACCGTGCTCGCGGCCGGCGCATACACGCGGTGGAGCGCGTTCTGGTAGGAGGTCAGGACGGCGGCGAGCTGCGCGGTCACGGACGACTGCAGGCCGGAGCCGTCGAACGTGCCGTGGCAGTTCGAGCAGATGGTGAGGTCCGCCACGAAGGTGTGGTTCGTCTGGCCGGTCGGGTAGCCGATGGGGGCCGGCGGCGAGACCGACACCATGTGGCAGGTGACGCAGGCGTTGGGCAGGTTCGAGTGCGCGGCGCGGACGCCGTCCACGAAGTAGCCGTTGCGGCCCATCAGCACGTCGCCCTGGCAGGCCTCGTGCGGCGCCGAGTAGGCGGTGAGCGTGCCGAAGGTCGGGTCGTTGTCCTCGTGGAGTGCCACGATCCCCGAGCCGGAGACCTTCTCGCCGTTGCGCGAGTTGTGGCAGGTGATGCACATCGCGCCCTTGCCGACGCCCACCGCCCTGAAGCCGCCGGGGAGCAGCGGCGTGTCCCCGGTGATCCGCGGCTGCACGTCGGTCGTGTTGCCGGACGTCGTACCGGGGAAGTGCGGGTCGTGGCAGACGGCGCAGGTCTGCGGCTCGACGTTGTCGACCGTGAGAGTGCCCATGGCCGCGATGCTCGCCGGGGTGAGCGTGCGCGAGGCGTTGCCGCTCTGGAGCTGGGCGAAGTACTGGAGGGCGCCCTGCGCGGTGTGGCAGCCGGCGCAGGTGGTCCGGATGGCGCCGGTCGCGTCGAGCCCCTCGCCGATCGCGGTGGTGAAGTCGGCGTGGCCGCTGATGGCCCACTCCTGGTACCGGCCGTGGCGCGCCGGCTCGCCGTGGCAGCGACCGCACATGCCCGCGTCCATGCTGGCGCGCGCCGCGAGCACCGCGGCCTGGGTGTGGTTCTGGCTGGTGACGTTCTGCGGGCCGTGGCAGCTCTCGCACTGGATGTTCGCCATCGCCGCCGAGTTCGGGTAGTTCGTCAGGATGTTCTTCCAGTTGAGCGGGTTCGCGACCGGCGAGCCGGCGGCGGTGAAGATGCCGTTCAGCATGTTCGTGTAGTCGCTCTGCTCGTCGATGCCGTTGTTGGTCACCGTCTTGTTGAAGCCGATGGTGTGGCAGTCGAAGCAGGCCTCGGTGTAGTGGCCTCCCGCGTTGACGTTCTGCGTGAAGATCGACGCGTGCCCCGACTGCGACCACGGCGTGAACGTGTCGGGGGCGCTCCCGCCGGCCTGGTGGCACTGCGTGCAGTCGGTGGTCGCCACCGGGTTACCCGCGCCCGAGGCGTTGAGGCTGGCGAGGGTGGCGGCCGGATCGATGACGCCGTGGAAGGTGCCCGCGGCGATGGCGAGCGTCGAGGAGGGGCCGACCTGCTCCACGAGCGCGTACGTCCCCGAGGTGGTCGGAGTGAAGACCGGGTTCTGGGACGTCGGATCGTCGAGGAGGCTGGTGGCGTCCGAGCCGTTCGGCGCGGTGAGCTTGTAGTTGTAGAGGACCCCCGCGGCGTGCGCCTTGCCGTGGACCACCACCGGTACGCCCACCGGGATCTGCGTGATGCCGCTGGAGAGGGCGAAGGGCACCGTCACGTTCGCGGCCGTGGAGGAGACGTACGACCCCGAGGTGGTCGTGACCGTCGCGGTCAGCGTGACCTCGCCGGCCCGCTCCAGGTCGAGGTTGTTGATCGCCTGGACCTTGAAGCGGTCCTGGACCGTCGCGTTGAGCGGGAACCCGTCCTCGTTGGGCGCGTTGGGGTCGTCGTCCACGTCCGCCAGCGGCGAGAGGTCGAGGACGCGGAACAGGTTGTCCTTGAAGGCCGCGGCGTTCGGGAGCGTCGCCGTGGTGGCCGTGGTGGTCGGACTGCCGAAGGTCACCGGGACCGCGCCGCTCGACCAGGCGATGCTCTGGAAGGTGGAGCCGTCGAGCGGCGTGGTGGCCGCGCTGACGTTGAGCGTGGCGCCCGGCACGGCGTTGCCGGTGACGGAGAGCGTCACCACCACCGGTGCGACGGCGGCCAGCGCGACGTTCTTCGTCGCCGTCTGGCCGGCGACGACGCTGACGGCCGCGGTCTGCGTGGTGAAGCTCGACCCGGCGAAGGTCAGCGTGTAGACGCCGATGGGCACCGTGCCGGTGTAGGTGCCCGTGGCGCTGGTGACGAGGGTGACGCCCGTGACGGCGGGCGACAGCCCCACGGTGAGGTTGGCGACGGGCACCGCCGGTGTCGTCCCCGCGACGGTCACCGTCCCGGTGATCGTCCCGGTGCTGGTGCCCGGCGTGCCCGGGGTGCCGGGGGTACCCGGCGTGCCGGGATCGCCCGGGGGACCCTGCGGTCCCTGGGAACCGGTGCTCCCGGAGCAACCGGCGACGGCCAGCGCACCGGCCAGCACGAGCGAGCTCAACTGATTCCAGACGTTGTCGCGCATGTCACGCACTCCTCGACATCGATGATCTGGTGAGTTGCTCCCAATTCGTTCCACTCACGACCCGAGGGCTCGCGCGCGCCCGCCGCGGTGGAGCCCCTCGCTGGTGCGCGAGCCTGGAGCGGAGGCAGTTCCCGCGATACGGCGCACTGACCTCATCGAACCTCGGGGCCGGAGGACGCCTCGCGGGCGACCTATCCGCCGCGCGGAGCGCTCCCGTCCGTGCACATTCAGAGCGAACCCCCGCGCTCCGTCAATAGGCGCAGCGGTCAATCTTCGTTACGCACCGAATCCGTCGGATTTTGCCGGGCGTCGGATTCGAGGCGCCCCCCGGCCTCCGGAGGCGCCCCCGGCGGGCAATGGATCAATGGAGAGGGGAATATTCCCGGCGGGCCTCGTCGCAACCTGTGCGGGGCCCGGCAATCGGGGTGAGCCACCGGCGCCACCCCTCCCAGGTGGTGTATAAGCCCGCGTGGATCTCGATCTCCGCTCCCGCGGCGCCGCCGCCGACTGGCTCCTCTTCCTCGCCCCCTCGTTCATCTGGGGCACGACCTGGCTCGCCATCAAGTTCCAGCTCGGCGCCGTCGCGCCGGAGGCGTCGGTGGCCTACCGGTTCGGCCTCGCCTCGCTCCTCCTGTTCGGCTGGTGCGCGGTCCGCGGCATCCGCCTCCGGTTCGACGCGCGCACGCACGCGGCGCTGGCGCTGCTCGGGGTCCTCCAGTTCGACCTCAACTACGTCTGCGTCTACCTGGCCGAGCAGCACCTGACGTCCGGGCTGGTCGCCCTGCTGTTCGGGCTCCTCGTGCTGTGGAACCTCGTCGGCGCCCGCGCCTTCTTCGGCACGGCGCTCCGCGTCCCGGTCGCCGTCGGCGCCGCGTCGGGCCTGCTCGGCGTGACGCTCGTGGTCTGGCCCGATCTCGGCCAGATCCGGGGCGCGCCGGGACAGGCCTGGGGCATCGCCCTCGCCGTGCTCGGGACGCTCGCCGCGTCCGCCGGGAACCTCTGGTCGCAGCGCGTCTACCGGAACGGCGTCGCCGTCGCCCCCGGAACCGCCTGGGCGATGCTCTACGGCGCGCTGGCGGTGGCCGCCTCCTGCGCCGTCCGCGGCGTGCCGTTCGCCTTCGACGCCTCGCTCCCGTACCTGGCCTCGCTCGCCTACCTCACGCTCTTCGGGTCGGTCTTCGCCTTCGTCGCCTACCTGACGCTGGTCCGGCGCATCGGGGCCGGGCGCGCGGGCTACACGGCGGTGGTGATCCCGGTCCTGGCGATGGCGACGTCGACGGTCTTCGAGGGCTACCGCTGGTCCGGGCCCGCGCTCGCGGGGATGGCGCTGGTGCTGATCGGCAACGTGCTGATGCTGCGCCGTCCGCCGGCCAGGGCCGAGGCGGATGGACGCGTCAGCGCCGGGCCGGCCGCGGCTCGATGATCGCGACCAGGGCGCGGGCCATCCCCCGGACGTCCTCGCCCATGCCCGACCGGTCGAGCGCCTCGCGCATCGCCGCGATCTGCGCGAGGGCCCGGCGCCGCTGCTCGGGCCAGTTCCGGACGTCCTTGGTCGCGGTGTCGTAGACCGCCTGCACCGCGTCGAGGGCGTCGCGCACCACGGCGGCGAGCTTCGCGCCGTGGAGCCTCGCCAGCTCCCGATACCCGTCGTCCCCGGCGAGCGCCGCGAGGCAGCTCACCGCGGTCGAGTAGCGGGACGCGAACTGGATGGTCTCGTCGCCCACGGCCTCCAACATATCACCCGCACGGCCTACCCGCCCGTGAACTCCCGGACGGCGGCGGCGGAGCGATGATGGCCCCCGGGCGGCGATGCGCCGGCCCACGACCAGGAGAGCAGGGAGGCACCACATGGCGACCGCACAGCCGGGGATGGAGAAGGCAGCGAAGGCCGCGCAGGCGGCGCGCGGAGTCGCGAAGGAGTTCCGGGAGTTCCTCCTCAAGCAGAACGTCGTCGCGCTCGCCGCGGGCGTGGTCATCGGGGCGGCCATCGGCAAGGTGGTGAGCGGGATCGTGGACGACGTCCTCATGCCGATCGTCGGCATGGTCCTGCCCGGCCAGGGCGAGTGGCGGCTCGCCCGGCTGGCGCTCGGCTCGGCCGGGAACGCCATCGCCTACGGCGATCTCATCGGCCGGCTGGTGGACTTCGCCATCGTGGCCGTCGTGGTGTTCCTCGTGCTGAAGGCGCTGGTGCGGCCCGCTCCGGCCGTGCCCGCCCCGGCGACCAAGGCGTGCCCCGAGTGCCTGGAGATCATCCCCGCCGCCGCGCGGCGCTGCCGGGCCTGCGGCTCCGCGGTCTGATCATTCCCCGGCGTCGGCCGGGGCCCAGCGCGTCCGGCGCTCCTCCGCCCCCGGACGCAGCCCGCGCGCGCCGAGCGCGCCGGCCCACCGCTCGAACCGGCCGCGCGGGATGCCCCGCCAGCGCAGGTCCTCGAGCGACTCCGCGAGCGGCACGTCGGTCACGAGCGTCGCGAGCCGCCGGTAGAGCGCGGCCTCCTCCCGCCCGCGCTCCAGCTCGAGGGCGAGCTGCGCGGCGCCGCGGATCTCCGCAGGCCAGCGCGACGGGTCCGCCGGGATGAACTCCAGATGGAGGTGCTCCGCCAGGAGCCTCGCGGCGGTCTTCTCGCCGAATCCGGGGAGCCCCGGAATGCCGTCCGCGTCGTCGCCGACGAGCGCGAGCCAGTCTGGGACGCTCTCCGGCCGGATCCCCCGCCGCGCCTGCAGCGCCTCCTCGTCGATCTCGCGACCGCGGATGCGATCCACCTGCACCACCCGCCGGCCGGCGAGGCACTGCCCCAGGTCCTTGTCGGGCGTGAGGATGCGGACCTGCTCCACCGCGTCTCGAAAGCGGGCGGCGCCGGTGGCGAGCGCGTCGTCGGCCTCGAACTCGCGCATCGACCAGACGGTCACGCCCAGCGCGCGGACCGCGTCCTCGGCGGCGTCGAACTGCGCCAGCAGCTCGGGGGCGACGCCCTCCTCCGTCTTGTAGCCGGGCCAGAGCGCGTTGCGGAACGAGCGGATGGGGTTGTCGAACGCCACCGCGAGGTGCGTCACCGCCTCCCGCTCGTCGTGCAGGAGCGCGAGCAACGAGGCGGCGAGGCCGACGGTGGCCTTCGCCTCCCGGCCGTCCGGCGCGAGGTGTCCGGGCCGCCTGGAGAAGTGGGCCCGGAACAGCTCGAACGTCCCGTCGACGAGGTGCAGCCGCATCACCGCCGCCGGCGCCCGCTCACGATCCGAGCACCTGCTTCAGGAACTTCATGGCCGCCTCCCACGACTCCCGGTCGGCCGCCGCGTCGTAGGCGAGCCCCTCCATCCCCGCCTTGTCCGCGTCCGGGTTGGTGAAGCTGTGCTTCGCGCCGGGGTAGCTCACCACCTTCACGTTCGCGCCCGCGTCCTTCATCTCCTTCTCGAACTCGGCCACGCGCGCCGGCGGGATCATGGGGTCGGCGGCGCCCGTCTGCACGAGGATGGCGGGCCGTCGCGGCGGCGCAGGCCAGCGCCGCCGCCATGCTCCTCGTGCTCCAGCGCGTCATCGTTCCTCCGGGTTGTCGGACACCTCCTGGCCCGGCGCCCCCGCTGGGCGCAAGGTCTCTCGCGGGACGCGTCGGCGCTCGCTCACTCGAAGGGCCGGCCCACGTAGCCCTCCGCCAGGTCGGCGGATGCCGTCGGCGAGCCCACCACGTGGTCGAGCTCGGCGAGGCGCATCCTCCTCGCGAAGTCGTCGTCGTCGGGGAAGAGGTGGAGGAGCGTGGTCATCCGCCAGGAGAAGCGCTCCGCGCTCCAGACCCGGCGCAGGCAGGTCTCCGAGTACCGGTCGAGGAGGTCGTCGCGGCCGGTGGCGTACCGGTGGGCGAGCGCCCGCGAGAGGACGAACACGTCGGCCACCGCGAGGTTCAGGCCCTTCGCGCCGGTGGCGGGGACGATGTGCGCGGCGTCGCCGGCCAGGAACAGGCGGCCCAGCCGCATCGGCTCGGCCACGAAGCTCCGCATCCCCACCACGTTCTTCTGCACGATGGGCCCGCGGACCAGCTTCCACCCCTCCTCGCTCTCGAGCCGTCGCTCCAGCTCGTCCCAGATCCGCTCCTCGGACCAGGGGCCCGGGTCCTCGCGCGGGTCGCACTGGAAGTAGAGCCGCTGCAGGACGGGCGAGCGGGTGCTCACCAGCGCGAAGCCGCGGGCGTGGTGGGCGTAGACCAGCTCCGGCGAGAGGAGCGGCACCTCGGCCAGGATCCCGAACCAGCCGAACGGGTAGGACCTCGACCAGGTGGTGAGCGCGGCGGCGACGGCGGGCCGGCTCACCCCGTGGAACCCGTCGCAGCCCGCCACGTAGTCGCAGGACAGCACCTCCTCGCGGCCGGCCTCCAGCCACCGGACCCCGGGCCGATCTCCGTCGAGCCCGCGGAACGCCACCTCGCTCACGCCGAACCGGATCTCTCCCCCCGCGACCAGGCGCGCCGCGACGAGATCGCGGATCACCTCGTGCTGCGGGTAGAGGGTGATGGCGCGGCCGCCGCTCAGCTCCGAGAGGGCGATGCGGTGGTCCCGACCCCGGAACCGGAGCCGGATCCCTCGGTGCACCGCCCCCTCGCGCGTCACCCGCTCCCCGACCCCGGTGGCGTTCATGAGATCCACGGTCCCCTGCTCCAGGACGCCTGCCCGGACGGTGGACTCGATCGCCTCCCGGCTGCGGTTCTCGAGCACGACCGACTCGATCCCGCGGAGGTGGAGGAGGTGCGAGAGGAAGAGCCCGGCCGGCCCCGCCCCGACGATCCCGACCTGCGTGCGGATCGTCACCCGCCCTCCTCCCCCGGCGCGCGCCGCGCCGGCCCGACGCCGATGGGAGGCGGCGCGAGGTGGGCGATGGTCCGGAAGAGCTCGCGCAGCGCCCTTTTGTCCACCGCGGCGAGCGGGTCGGCGTTGGCCTGGAACGCGGCGTCCACCTCCTGCCAGTCCTCGCCGGTGAGGGCCCGCTCGGCGCGCGGCAGGAGGACGTCCTCCTCCTTCCGCATGTGCTCCCAGTGGAACCTGGCGTAGGCGTCCAGCGCCACCGCGAACGACGCGACCCCGGCGCCGGCCCGGTAGCGGGCCAGCGCGCCCGACAGGTCGGCGAGCAGCCCCCGCCCGCGCGCGTGCTCCTCCTCCAGCTCGGCCAGGAGGGCGGCCGCGCCCGGATCCCGCTCCCGCAGCGCGCGAAAGAGGTGGCGGTCCTCCTTGGGGTGGTGGAGCTTCTCGGGGAACTCCTCGACGTAGCGCAGCATCGCCTCGAGGAGGCGGAAGTCCGGCACCGCCCGCCTCGCCTGGATCTCCGCCACCAGGAAGGCGAGGCCGTGCAGCACCGCTGCCAGCGAGCGGTGCTCGTCCCGGATGATCGACTGGGCCACTGGCATCGAGCCTCCTTCAGGACGGGGCGACGAGCCGGCCCAGGGTCTCGGGCTCGGCCAGCAGGCTCCCGCTCCCCGACCGGTGGACGACCCGGCCGCGGTCCAGGACGATCGCGGACGCGGTGACCTGCAGCGCCAGGCGGGCGTGCTGCTCGACCAGGATCACCGCCATCCCCGCCTCGGAGACGAGCTCCCGGATCACGTTGAGCAGCTCCTGGACGATGAGGGGCGCGAGCCCCTCCATCGGCTCGTCGAGCAGGAGCAGGGTCGGGTTCACCACCAGCGCGCGCGCGATGGCCAGCATCTGCTGCTCGCCCCCCGAGAGCTGGTTCCCCATGTTCCGGCGGCGCTCGCGCAGGCGGGGGAAGACCCCCCAGGCCCGCTCCGGCGTCCAGGGTCCGGGCCGGGCGACGGCGGTGAGGTGCTCCTCCACGGTCAGCGACGGGAACATGGCGCGCTGCTGCGGCACCCAGCCCAGCCCGGCGCGGGCCCGGGCGTGCGTCGGCCGCGCGGCGAGGTCGCCTCCCCGCCACCGGAGCGCGCCCCGGTGCAGGCGCGTCAGCCCCATCAGCGTGGCCAGGAGCGTCGTCTTCCCGGCCCCGTTGCGCCCGAGGAGCGCCAGGCTCTCGCCCGCGTCCAGCGAGAACGAGATGCCGTCGAGGACCACGGACTCGCCGTAGCCGGCGGTGACGCCGTCCAGCCGCAGCAGCTCACCCACGCTGCGCCTCCCCGAGGTAGACCTCGCGCACGCTCCGATCCCCTGCGATCTCCGCCGGCGTCCCCTCGGTGAGCACCCGCCCGCCCACCAGCACGGTGATCCGCCGGGCGAAGCGGAAGACGAGCTCCATGTCGTGCTCGATGAGGAGGATGGTGACGTCCTCCGGGAGCCGCGAGACCACCTCGAGCACCTCGGCGCTCTCGCCGGCCGGGATGCCGGCGGCGGGCTCGTCGAGGAGGAGGATGCGGGGACGGGTGGCGAGGGCGAGCGCCACCTCCAGCAGGCGCTGCTTGCCGTAGGGCAGGAAGCGCGTCTCCTCCCCCGCCTCGCGCCCGAGGTGGAGCGCGTCGAGCAGGGCGAGCGCCTCGTCCACCTCCTCCCCGCGGCTGGCGACCGGCGTCCACCAGGCGGTCGCGCGCCCCCGCCGCTCGCAGACGGCGAGCACCACCGACTCGAGCACCGTCAGGCCCGGGAAGAGGGCGCTGATCTGGTAGGTGCGCGTCATCCCGCGCCGGGCCCGCTCGTGCTGCGGCAGGTGCGTGACCCGCTCGTCGCCGAGGAAGACGTCGCCGGCGGTGGGCGCCTGCACGCCGGTGAGGAGGTCGATGAGGGTGGTCTTGCCCGCGCCGTTCGGGCCGATGAGCGCGTGCCGGGCGCCCCCGGGCAGGCTGAGCCCGATCTCGGCGTTGGCGACCAGGGCCCCGAACGCCTTGGTGAGCCCCACGGTCCGCAGCGGGACTGGACCGCGAGCGCTGGGGCGGGCGGATGAGCCTGCCCCGGAGCGCGCCCCGGAGGGACCGGGGGGCGCGACTCTGCACCCCCCGGTGCGATCGGCAGCGCTCCCCGGCAGGAGCCGCCGCTGGATGCGCTGGAGGCCGCCCAGCACGCCGCCCCGCCCGAACAGCACCACCACCACCAGGAGCAGCCCCAGCCAGAACTGCCAGTACACGGGGTCGATCCCGGAGAGCCAGTCCTGGGCGAGCATGAACAGGCCCGCCCCCACCAGCGCCCCGTAGAGCCGCCCCGTCCCGCCCAGCACCAGGACGATGATCACCTCGGCCGAGCGCGTGAACCCGAGCGCGTCGAGGCCGACGAACTGCGTGGTCTGCGCGAGGACCCCGCCGGCGATCCCGGCCATCCCGGCGGAGACCGTGAAGATCGCCACCAGGCGGCGCCCGACCGGCGCGCCCAGCGCCGGCATGCGCCGCGCGTTCTCCCGGATGCCCCGGAGCGAGAGACCGAACGGCGACGCCACCAGGCGCCTCGCCGCCGCGAAGCAGCCGAGCAGGACGGCGAGGGCGTACACGAAGGCGGTCCTGCCCTCGAGGTCGAAGGGAAAGAGCCCCAGGAGCCGCCACATGCGGACGCCGGAGAGCCCGTCCACGCCGCCGGTGATCGAGGCGGCCTCGTTCGCCCCCTCGAAGAAGAGGAGCCCGACGCCGAGCGTCACCATGAGCCGGGCGAGGTCCTGGCCGCGCACCACCAGGAAGCTCACCCCGAACCCCGCCGCCGCGCCGGCCGCGGCCGCGGCCACCAGCCCGGTCAGCGGCTCGCCCCACCCGTGCGCCGCGAGCAGCCCGGCCGTGTAGGCGCCGACGCCGAAGAAGGCGGCGTGGCCGAGCGAGACCAGGCCGGCGTAACCGAGGACGAGGTCGAGCGACAGCGCCAGGAGCGCGGTGACGAACACCTGGCTCCACAGCACCAGGTATCCCGGGAAGAGGAAGAAGCAGGCGACCGGGAGGAGCCAGAAGGCCAGCTCGAGCGGCCGCCAGCGGCCGTCCGGCAACCTCGCCACGGCCGGTGCCGGCGCCGGCTCGACCTCGACGAGCCGCTCGGCGCGCTCGGCCATCACGCCCGCCTCCCGTAGAGCCCCGCCGGGAAGGCCACCAGCAGCACCACCATGAGCGCGTAGATCACGAACGCGCCGAGCTGCGGGACGTAGTACTTCCCCGCCACGTCGAAGACGCCGAGCGCCAGGGCCGCCACCGCGGTTCCCTGGAGGCTCCCCGCCCCGCCCACCACCACCGCGAGGAGGAAGTAGACGAGGTACTTCACGGGGAAGGTGGGGTCGAGGCCGAGCACCTCCACCCCGAGCGCGCCGCCAAGCCCGGCGAGGCCGGTCCCGAGCGCGAAGGTGACGGCCGAGACCCGGGCCACGTCGATCCCCATCGCCGCCGCCACGGCGGGATCGTCCACCGCGGCCCGGAGGCGAGCGCCGAACCGGGTGCGCTCGACCAGGAGGCGCAGGAGGATCGCCAGGGCGGCGACCAGCGCCACCAGGAAGAGGCGGTAGCGGCCCAGGTCGAGCCCGGCCAGGCGGATCTGGCCGCGGAGCGGCTCCGGCAGCCGGACCGGCTGCTGCGAGGGACCGAAGACCCAGGTGGCGGCGGCGACCGCCATGAAGGTGAGGCCGATGGAGAAGAGGACCTGGTCGAGCTGCGGAGCCCGGTACAGCCGGCGGTAGAGCGCGCGCTCGAGGACGCCCCCGGCCAGCGCGACCGCCACGAAGACCAGCGGGAGCGTGGCGAGGAAGGGCACGCCCTGGCGCACCAGCGCGACGGACAGGTAGCCGCCCAGCATGGCGAAGGCGCCGTGCGCCAGGTTCACGAACCGCATCAGCCCCATGGTGACCGAGAGGCCGATGCTCACGAGGTAGAGCAGGCTGCCGTACGCGATCCCGTCGAACAGGACGCCCGCGAGCCTCGCCACCATCCCGCCTCCTCGGTCTCCGCCGCGCCGTGCCTACGCCTTGCCCGGGTCCTTCATGGGCGCGGTCTGGTCGAACTCCACGTTCCAGTTGTGGCCGTCGCGCGCCTCCACGCGGCGGATGTAGATGGTCTGCACGACGTCCCGGGTCTCCGGGTCGATGGAGATGGGGCCCCGCGGGCTCTCGCGCTTCCAGCCCTTGAGCGCCTCGACCACGCGGTCGCCGTCGAGCCTCCCCTCGAGCTTGCGGGCCGCCTCGTACATGGCGGCCATCCCGTCGTAGCCGGCCACGGCCATGAAGTTCGCCCGCCCGGCGCCGCCCGCCACCTCGCCGTACGCCTTCAGGAAGGCGCGGTTCTCCGGCGAGTCGTGCGCGGCCGAGTAGTGGAAGCTGGTGATCATGCCGACGGCGGCGTCGCCCATGGCGTCGACGACGTGGTCGTCGGTGATGTCGCCGGTCGCGATCACCTTGATCCCCGCCGCGGCGAGGCCGCGCTCCTGGAAGCCCTTCATGAAGGCGATCCCCTGCTCGCCCGCGGGCACGAAGACGAAGACCGCCTCCGGCCTGGCGTCCTTGACCCGCTGGATGAACGGGGCGAACTCGGGGTTGCGGAGCGGGACCCGGATCGCGTCCACGATCTCGCCGCCCGCGCCGGTGAAGGCCTTGCGGAAGGCGGCCTCGGCGTCGAGGCCGGGGGCGTAGTCCGACACCAGGATGAAGACCTTCTTGATGCCGTTCTTCGCCGCCCAGCCCGCGATGGGCACGGTGATCTGGGGCAGCGTCATCGAGACGCGCACCACGTAGGGCGAGCGCGTGGTGATCACCGAGCTGGCGGCGTTCATGACGATCATCGGCTTCTTCGCCTGGGTGGCGACGTCGGCGACCGCCAGCGCCTCCGGCGTGAGCCCGAACCCCGCCAGGAAGTCCACCTTCTCGCGGACCACCAGCTCCTGGGCGAGCCGCTTCGCCACCTCCGGAACCGGCCCGGTGGTGTCGCGCACGATCACCTCGACCTTGCGGCCCGCCACCGTGTCGCCGTTCAGCTTCACGTAGGCCTGCATCCCGGCCTGCATCTGCTTGCCGTACTCGGCGAAGGGGCCGGAAAACGGGGCGATGAGCCCGATGCGGATGGGCTCCGCCGCCCACGCCGGCGGCGTCGCCACCGCCAGCAGGGCCGTCGTCCACAGCGCTCTCTGGATCACGTCGTCGTCTCCTGTCCGCGCGCCTCCCACGCATCGGGGGCGCGCCGTCTCAGCTGGTGCCCTGCTCCGCCGCGAGCGCCTCCTCGGCCAGGTGGAACGCGGCGTTCGCGGCCGGAAGGCCGCAGTAGACGGCCACCTGGAGGAGCAGCTCCTCCAGCTCCGCTGGCGTGACGCCGTTCCGGAGCGCCGCGCGAACGTGCATCCGGAGCTCCTCGCCCCGCCCCTGCCCGGCGAGCAGCGCCAGCGTCACCAGGCTCCGGGTGCGCCGGTCCAGCCCGGGCCGCGACCAGACCTCGCCCCAGGCGTAGCGGGTGAGGAGATCCTGGAAGGCCTCGGTGAAGGAGGTCCGCCCGGCCAGCGCCGCCTCGACGTGCGCGTCGCCGAGCACGGCGCGCCGCACCTCCAGGCCCTTCCGGAACCGCTCGCGCTCGTCCACGATCCCCTCCTAGGCGTCGAGGTGCTGCAGCAGGGCGGCCGTGAAGCGCTCGGCCGACTCCACGTTCGAGAGGTGCGCCGCCGGCAGCTCGAGGTAGCTCGCCCCGCGGATCCGTCCGGCCAGGGCCCGCGCCTCCGCCGGCGGCGTGGCGGCGTCCAGCGCCCCCGCGACCACCAGCGTGGGGGCGCGCACCTCGGCGGCCGCGCCCCGCAGGTCGCAGTCCCGCACCGCCGCGCAGCAGGCCGCATACCCCGCGGCCGGCGTCCGCAGGAGCATCCCCCGGAGCCACGCCACCTGGTCCGGATGGGCGCTCCGGTACGGCTCCGACAACCACCGGTCCAGGATCCCGTCCGCCACCGCGGCGACGCCTCCGCGCTGCACCGCGGCGATGCGCGCGTCCCACCCCTCCCGCGAGCCGATCTGCGCCCCCGTGTTCGCGAGCACCAGCCGGTCGACCCGCTCCGCTGCGTAGATCCCGAGCCAGAGGCCGACCTGTCCCCCCATGGACAGGCCGCAGACGCTGGCCCTGGCGATGTCCATGCCGTCGAGCAGCGCGAGGACGTCCCGGGCCAGCCGGTCGATCGTGCAGGGCCCGGGGGTCACCGTGGAGGCGCCGTGCCCGCGGCAATCGTACCGGAGGACGCGGTGGCGCCTGGCGAGCGCCGGGATCTGCTGGTCCCACATCCCCAGATCCGACCCGAGCGACCCGCAGAGCACCACCGCCGGTGCGCCGGGAGGCCCCCGCAAGTCGTAGCGGACGAACCCGCCGGGAACGGCGGCGTAGGTCATCCCCGCCTCCCGCCGCGCCGGGCCAGGCGCTCCAGGGCCCGATCGACGAGGGCGCCGGCGCTCCCGGCGCCGGGCTCGAAGAGCCGGCGGAGCTCGGCCGCCGAGAGGTGCGCGGCGACGCGCTCGTCGGCGCCGAGGACGTCGCGGAGGTGGCGCCCCTCGGCGCGCGCGCGCCGCGCCGCCTCGGCCACCAGGGCGTGCGCCCCCGACCGCCCCAGCGAGCGCGCGAGCGCGTCGGCCACGGCGGAGGCGTGGAGGGCGCCCGCCCCGGCCTCGGCGTTGAGCCGCATGCGCACCGGATCGAGGACGATCCCTTCCATCACCTGCGCCATCCGATCGAGGGCGCCGGCCGCGAGCGCGCAGATCTCCGGGAGCGTCTCCCACTCCGCCTGCCAGCCGCCGAGCCCGCGCTCGTGCTCCTGCGCCATCGCCGCCAGCATCACCGAGACCAGGCCGGGCACGCGCACTGCCGCCGCCAGCGCCACCGCGGAGCCGACCGGGTTCTGCTTCTGGGGCATGGCCGTGGACCCGCCGCGTCCGGGCGCGGACGGCTCGGCCACCTCCGCCACCTCGGTCTGGGCGAGGAGCGCGACGTCGCGCGCGATCTTCCCGAGCGTGCCGACGAGGAGCCCGAGGGCGGTGGCGACCTCGGCGATCCGGTCCCGGTGGGCATGCCAGGGGAGGTCCGGGACCCCCAGCCCGAGGTCCTCCGCCGTCCGCTCCGCCACCGCGAGGCCCGTCGGGCCGAACGCGGCGAGCGTGCCGACCGCGCCGCCCAGCTGGAGGACCAGCAGGCGCGGGAGGAGCTCGCGCAGCCGCTCGCCGTGACGCTCCACGGCGGAGAGCCAGCCCGCCGCCTTGAGCCCGAAGGTCACCGGCGCGGCCTGCTGGAGCCAGGTCCGGCCGGCCAGCACCGTGCCGCGGTGCGCGGCGGCCAGACCGGCGAGGGCGGCGGAGAGGCGATCGAGATCCGCCTCGAGGTGGGCGAGCGCCGCGCGGAGCTGGAGGACGAGGCCGGTGTCCATCGCGTCCTGGCTGGTGGCGCCGAAGTGCACCCAGCGGGCGGCGCGCTCGTCGTCCCGCGCCACCAGGGCGGTGAGCGCCCTCACCATGGGGATGGCGGGGTTCCCCGCCTCCGCCGCCTCGCGCGCGATCCCCTCCGCCTCGAGCAGCTCGGCGCGGCACCGGGCGGCGATGGGCCCGGCCGCCTCCGCCGGGATCGCCCCGGCGCGGGCCGACCCCCGCGCCAGGGCCGCCTCGAAGTCGAGCATCGCCTGGAGGCGAGCGCGATCCGAGAACGTCTCGGCCATGCGCGCCGTGGTGAAGAGGGGCTGGAGCAGGGGGCTCGAGGTCATGGGCGCTCAGCAGTCGAAGAAGACGGTCTCGGCGTCGCCCTGGAGGACCACGTTCCACTCGAGGAGGGCGGGGTCCTTCCTGCCGCGGCGGGCGACGAGCGTCCCGCGCCGGTCCGGCTCCACCAGGCCGAGCACCGGGTCGTCGGCGTTGCCGGGCTGGCCGGGGAAGTAGACCCTCGTCACCAGGCGGCGGAGGAGGCCGCGCATGAAGACCGAGACGAGGAGGTGAGGCG
Organism: Anaeromyxobacteraceae bacterium; assembly: GCA_035519395.1. GTDB lineage: Bacteria > Myxococcota > Myxococcia > Myxococcales > Anaeromyxobacteraceae > Anaeromyxobacter. Next base: position 27,081 of record DATIWK010000156.1, read on the forward strand.
CCTGCGTCCGCCCTCCCGGTCCAGGCACGGGCCCGGGCACGATCGTGCCGAAGCGGAACCTGCCGTCGCGGTCGGTCGGGATCCGGCCGAACCCGTCCAGCGCCGGGGCGCCCGCCCCTTCCCCGGGCACGGCGGGGCGCGGATAGCGGCCGTCGGCGTCGGCCTGCCAGATCTCGAGCAGCGCGTCCTCGACCGGCCGCCCGTCGCCGTCGAGGACGCGGCCCCACACGGTGACGCGCTCGCCGCGCGCGGCCGGGCCGAACAGCTCCGTCCGGACGAGCCAGCCGAGCCCGATGTGGAAGTACGGACCGGCGGTCTGGGAGGGCGTGGCGGGGAGGCTCATGGCGGATCCAGGGGCGTGGCGGCCCGGCCTCGCAGCACCACGTCGAAGCGGAAGCCCAGGGCGCGCTCCGGGACGGTGTGGTCCCAGTCGAAGGCGGACACCAGCCGCACGCGGGCGCGCTCGTCGGCCGTGGAGTTGAAGATGGGGTCGAAGGGGAGCAGCGGATCGCCCGGGAAGTACATCTGCGTCACGAGCCGGGTGGCGAAGGCCGGGCCGAAGAGCGAGAAGTGCACGTGGGCGGGGCGCCAGGCGTTCGGGTGGTTCCGCCACGGATAGGCGCCCGGCCGGATGGTGACGAACCGGTACCGGCCGTGGGCGTCGGTGACCGCGCGGCCGCAGCCGGTGAAGTTCGGGTCGAGGGGCGCCGCATGGTCGTCCACCTGGTGCGCGTAGCGGCCCGCGGCGTTGGCCTGCCACACCTCGACGAGCGCGTGCGGCACCGGCCGCTCGTCCTCGTCGAGGACGCGCCCGGCGATCACGATCCGCTCGCCGATGGGGTCGCCGGCGTGCTGCCGGGTCAGGTCCGCGTCGCCGGGCTGCACCGAGCCGTGGCCGAAGACCGGGCCCGTCACCTCGGAGCGCGTGTGCGGGAGGAGCACCAGCCGGCGCGTCGGCGCGCGGCGGGTGGAGGACGCATACGGCGGATGCAGGTATTCGGGCTGCGTCCCGGGGGCCGGACGGCGGTAGCCGGCGAGCTCCGCCATGGTCGGTTCCTCCCTGGGCGCGCGCGAGGTCACGTCATCCGCTCCACCACCGCCGCGATGCCCTGCCCCACGCCGACGCACATCGCGGCGAGCCCGAGGCCCTGCCCGGTCCGGCGCAGGCCGTGGACGAGGGTGGTGAGCACCCGCGCCCCGGAGCAGCCGAGCGGGTGCCCGAGCGCGATCGCGCCGCCCGAGGGGTTGAGGCGGGGGTCGTCCGGGTCGACCTCCCAGCCGGCCAGCACCGCCAGCACCTGCGCCGCGAACGCCTCGTTGAGCTCGATCCGCTCCAGGTCGGGCCAGCGCAGCCCGGCCCGCCGGAGCGCGCTCGCCGCGGCCGGGACCGGCCCGATGCCCATGATCCGCGGCGGAACGCCCGCGGCCGCGCTGGCGCGGAGGCGGGCCAGCGGCGCGAGCCGGTGCCCGCGGGCCCAGGCGTCCGACGCGAGGAGGAGCGCGGCGGCGCCGTCGTTGAGCGGGCTCGAGTTCCCCGCGGAGACGGTGCCGCCCGGCGCGAACGCCGGAGGGAGCGCCGCGAGCCGCGCCAGGGAGGTGTCCCGGCGCGGGCACTCGTCGATCCGGACCGCCGCGCCGTCCGCCTCGACCGGCACGATCTCGGCGTCGAAGTGGCCGCCGTCCTGCGCCGCCACCGCCTTCCGGTGGCTGGCGAGGGCGAACCGATCCTGCGCCTCGCGGCCGATCCCGCGCTCGCGCGCCAGGGTCTCGGCCGTGACCCCGAGCGGATCGGTGTGCCCGAGCCGCTCCATCCTCGGGTTCACGAAGCGCCATCCCAGCGCGGTGTCGAAGGCGGTGACGTTTCCGCGAGGGTGGGCGCGGTCCGGCTTGGCGAGCGCCCAGGGCGCCCGCGACATCGACTCGACGCCGCCCGCCACCACCACCTCCGCGTC
>DATIWK010000157.1:0-25165 GCA_035519395.1 Anaeromyxobacteraceae bacterium
CCCCGGGTCCGCGGTGACGATCTCGCGCTCCCAGTCGAACGAGTACCCCAGCCGCTTCATCTCGGCGCGGAAGGAGACGATGTTCTCCGCGGTCCGCTCCGCCGGGTGGCGGCCGTCCTTGATGGCGGCGTTCTCGGCGGGGAGGCCGAGCGCGTCGAAGCCGATGGGGTGGAGGACGTCGTAGCCGCGCATCCGGAGGTAGCGGGCCAGCGCGTCACCGATGGTGTAGACGCGGGCGTGGCCCATGTGCATGGCGCCGGACGGGTACGGGAACATCTCGAGCACGTACCGCTTCTCGGCGGCCGGGCGGCGGCCGGCGCGGAAGGCGCCTGCGCCCTCCCAGCGCGCCTGCCAGCGGGGCTCGATCGACTGGGGCTCGTAACGCTCGTTCATCGGCATGGCGGACCGGGGATACTAGCGGACGTTCGGGCTATATTCCACGAACCCGGCGGCACCGCCGCCGGCTCGACCCCCACCGGAGCCCTCGCGCATGCGTCCGTCCGTCTACGTCGCCGACGTCGCCCAGCACCAGGGGAAGGAGATCACGCTCCACGGCTGGCTCCACGCCCGGCGCTCCTCCGGGAAGCTCCACTTCCTCCAGGTCCGCGACGGCACCGGCACCATCCAGTGCGTGGTCTTCAAGGGAAACGTGAAGCCGGAGACCTTCGTCGAGGCCGACCACCTGCCGCAGGAGACCTCGCTGACGGTGACCGGCACCGTGAAGAAGGACGACCGCTCGCCCATCGGCTACGAGCTCGACGTCCGCGACCTCGCGGCGGTGGCGAGGCCGGCGCGCGAGTACCCCATCGGCCACAAGGACCACGGCGTGGCGTTCCTGATGGAGCAGCGGCACCTCTGGCTACGCTCCCAGCGGCAGCAGGTGATCCTGCGCGTCCGCCACACCGTGGAGAAGGCCATCCGCGACTTCTTCGACGGGCGCGGCTTCACGCTGGTGGACGCGCCCATCTTCACGCCGTCCGCCTGCGAAGGGACCTCCACGCTCTTCGAGGTGCCGTACTTCGACCTCGGCAAGGCCTACCTCACCCAGTCCGGCCAGCTCTACATGGAGGCCGCGGCGATGGCGCTCGGGAAGGTCTACTGCTTCGGGCCGACCTTCCGCGCCGAGAAGTCCAAGACGCGCCGCCACCTCACCGAGTTCTGGATGGTCGAGCCGGAGGTCGCCTTCATGGACCTGGACGGCGACATGGAGCTCATGGAGCAGCTCGTGTCGACCGTGGTGCAGACCGCGCTGGAGAAGCACCGGCGCGAGCTGGTCTCGGTGCTGGAGCGCGACGTCTCCGGGCTCGAGAACGTGAAGGCGCCCTTCCCGCGCATCACCTACACCGAGGCGGTGGAGGTGATCCGGAAGGCGCAGCTCGCGATGCGAGCGCAGGGTCAGCCGGACGAGGCTGGCCCCAACGCCCCCCTGATGAAATGGGGCGACGACATCGGCGGCGACGAGGAGACCCTGGTCGCGAAGGAGTTCGACCGGCCGGTGATGGTCCACCGCTACCCCGCCGAGATGAAGGCCTTCTACTTCAAGAAGGACCCGGGCGATCCCAAGGTCGCGCTGGGGTGCGACGTGCTCGCGCCGGAGGGCTACGGCGAGATCATCGGCGGCGGACAGCGCGAGGACGACCTCGCCACGCTGGAGGCCGCCATCGCGCACCACCAGCTCCCCCAGGAGGCGTTCGAGTGGTACCTCGACCTGCGCCGCTACGGGACGGTGCCGCACGCCGGCTTCGGCATGGGCGTGGAGCGCTGCGTGGCGTGGATCTGCGGCCTGCACCACGTGCGGGAGACCATCCCGTTCGCGCGGATGATGGAGCGCATCACGCCCTGAACGTTCATCCGTCGAGCGCGAGGGGGCGGCCGCCGCCCCTACCCGCCGGGCGGACGGACCTGCTCGCCCCGCGCGAACTCCGCCAGGCGGGCGGCGACGTGCGCGAGATCCAGCACCTCGTCGACCGCGCCGGTGGCGGCGGCGGACCGGGGCATCCCGTCGACGACGGCGGTGCGCCCCGACTCGGCGAGCACCAGACCGCCGGCCGCCTTCACCGCGGCGACGCCGGCGCGCCCGTCGCTCCCCATCCCGGTGAGGACCACCGCGCAGACGCGCGCCCCCAGGGCCCGCGCCGCCGAGGTGAAGAGCCGGTCGACGCTCGGGCAGTAGCGGGTCCGCCCGTCGCGGCCGCGCGGCGCCACCGAGGCGCGAAGCGCGCCGTCCGCACCGCCCCCGGCCACCTCCAGGTGGTGCCCGCCCGGCGCCACCAGCACCCGCCCCTCGACCACCAGGTCTCCCTCCTCCGCCTCCTTCACCGCGAAGCGGGTCCCGCGCCCCAGCCGCTCGGCGAAGGCGCGCGTGAACCGCTCCGGCATGTGCTGCGCCAGCAGGATCCCGAGGGGCAGGTCGCCGGGGAGCGCCGCCAGGACGTGCGCGAGCGCCTGCGGCCCGCCGGTGGACGCCCCGATCACGGCCACGCGGGCGGGCTCGATCATCGCCCGCACCGGCGCGGGCGTGAGCGCCGGCACCGGGTGGGGATCGACGTTCTCGATGCGGAGCGCGCGGACGATGGCGCACTTCTCCAGCAGCTCGTCCCGGAACGCGGCGAGCCCGCCCTCCCCCTCGGGCTTGGCCACGAACTCGATGGCGCCCAGCTCCAGGGACTTGAACACGTCGGCCTTGCTCGACCAGGCGGAGACGACGATCACCGGGGTGGGTCGCCGCGCCATGAGCAGCCGCAGGAAGGTGAAGCCGTCCATCCGCGGCATGTGCAGGTCGAGGAGGACGACGTCGGGCTGCAGCGACAGCGCCTGCGACAGGGCCTGCTCGCCGTCGCGGGCCGTGCCGACCAGCTCGAGCCCGGGCGCGCCGCCGAGGATGCGCGCCAGCCCGGCCAGGCTGGCGTCGGAGTCGTCCACCAGCAGGGCGCGCAGGGGGCGCGCGGTCGCCCCGCCGCCGCTCACGTCTGCGTCTCGCGCGCCGGGGTCATCGCCGGCTTGCGGTACACCAGGTCGTGCCGCAGGTGCACGATCTCGAAGTCGGCGGTGACGTTGAGGAGCGACTCGGAGTGCCCGAGCAGGAGCCAGGCGCCGTCGCGCATCCTCTCGTGGAAGCGCCGGAGCACGCGGCGGCGCGCCTCCAGGTCGAAGTAGATCATGACGTTCCGGCAGAAGACGACGTCGAGCCGCCCCACCGCCGCGAGGGCGCCCTCGTCGAGCAGGTTCGCCTGGAAGAGCCGGACCGAGGCGCGGATCTGGGCGTCGATCACCCAGCGCCCGGATCGCAGATGAAACCAGCGGCGCATCGCGTCCGCCTCCGGGTTGCGGAAGGCGTGCTCGCCGTAGGCGCCGGCGCGGGCCGAGGCCAGGACGCGCCGGGAGATGTCGCAGCCCAGGATCTCGACGTCCCACCCCTCGAACAGGCCGGAGTCGCGCACCAGCACCGCGATGGTGTAGGGCTCCTCGCCGGTGGAGCAGCCCGCCGAGAGGATGCGCAGCCGCCGCTCTCCCCCGAGCGCCGCGGCCGCGGCGGGCAGGATCTCGGAGGTGAAGGCGCGAAGCTGGTTCGGCTCGCGGTGGAAGTAGGTCTCGTTGGTGGTGAGGAGGTCCGTCGCCTCCTCCAGCTCGGCCTGCCGCGCCGGGTCGAAGCGGAGGAAGCGGTGGTAGGCGCGCCAGGTGTCGAGCCCGCGCGCCTGCAGCCGCGGCCAGAGCCGGCGCTCCAGCAGGTAGCGGGCGTCCTCGCGGAAGAAGATCCCGCAGTGCGCGTGGAAGAGGTCGCGGAGGAGCCGGAACTCCTCCTCCGTCATCGGCGGAGCGGCCTGGTCCGGGCGCCACATGCGCTAGCGCCGTGCCCCGAGGACGCGCGCGGCCTCGTCGAAGGCGCGCGCCACCAGCGGATCGGGCTCCGCCGCGGCGAGCCGGGCCACCGCCTCGCGCAGCGAGGGGTCCCCGCGGTCGGCCATGGCGCGCGCCGCCGTGCGGCGCACGTCCCACCGCTCGCTGCCGGCGGCCGCGAGGAGGAGCCGGGCCGCCTCGGCGCCGCGGACATGGGCCGCGGCGGCGATCGCCTCCTTCACCACCTCCGGGTCCGGATGCGCCGCCGCCCGCGCCAGCGCCTCGGCCGGGACCGATCCCACCGCGGAGAGGGCCCGCAGCGCAGCGACGGCCACCACCGCCGGCGTGACCGGCACCGCGAGGAGCGCCGCGAGCTCGTCTGCGCGCTCCCTCCTCCCCAGCGCGCCCAGCGCCTCGGCGGCGGCGGCGCGGACGGAGGGCTCCGAGTCGAGCAGCGTGCGAGCCAGCGCCCCGGCCGCCTCGTCGAGCGCCGCGCCGGCGGCGCCCGTGGCCGAGGCAGCCGGCCCCGAGGCGGCGAGGGCGCGGGCCGCCGCCGCGCGCACCGTGGGCTCGGCATCGCCCAGCCGCGCGGTCAGCTCCGCCACGCCCTCCGGGCCCAGGCGACCCCGCTCCAGCAGCGCGGCCAGCGCCCCCGCCGCCGCCGCCCGCCGCGCCGGCGAGGGGCTCCCCGCGCCGGCCCGGACCACGCCGAGGTCGGCCTCGTCGCCGACGTCGCCCAGCACGCGGATGAGGGCGGCGCAGGGGGCGGCGGCAGCGCGGCGGCGGCACTCCCGGAGCACGGCGGCGCGGCCCTCCCCGGTCCGCGCCGCGATGCGCGCCAGCGCGGTCGCGGCCATCCCGGACGCCGCGGGGGCGTCGTCGCCGAGGAGCGCCGCCAGGGCGGCCACCGCCCGCGCGCAGCCCACGCGCCCCAGCGCCGCGATGGCCTCGGCCTGCACCTGCGAATCCGGGTCGCTGGCGGCGTCCGCCAGCGCCTCCAGCGCGGTGGCCACGCCGGACCGCGCCAGCACCGTCCCCGCCGGGATCCGCGCCAGCGGCGTCAGCTCGCCGATCACCTGCGCCAGCACCGAGAGCAGTTCCGGGCCGGCCGGGAGGGCCGCCAGCGCCTCCTCCACCAGCGGCCGAAGGCTATCGTCCTCCCCGGCGCGCGCCATCTCGCCCGCGTGGCGGACGTCGCCGATCCAGGCCAGGACCGCGAGCGCGCCCACGGACACCCCGGCGTCCTCGCCGCCGAGCGCCTCCGCCACCCGCGCCCCCAGGGCGTGATCCGCCGCCGCGGCGTCCGCCGCCGCCGCCGCGAGCGGGGCGAGGTCCTGCGGCGTCCGGCGGGCCCGCTGCTCGCCGATGGCGCCCAGGACGGCGTCGCGCACGCGCCGCGAGGGCTCCGAGAGCCCACGCGCCAGGACGGCGAGCGCGCCGGGCTCGTCCGACGGCCCCAGCACGCGGTACCCGGGGCGGCGCAGCGACGGATCCGCGAGCAGCGGCGCCACGCGGGCGACCGGCGGCGCGAGGCGCAGCGCCGCCAGCGCCTCCAGGGCGGCGAGGCGCAGCCCGGCGTCCGGGACGTCGAGCGCGGCGAGCAGCGCGTCCCCCGCCTGCGGGCCCCCGATCCGCCCCAGCGCCTCGGCCGCCGCCGCGCGCACGTTCGCGTCCGGATCGGCGAGCCGCGCCGACAGCGCGGGCGCGGCGCGCCGGTCGCGCATCAGCCCGAGCGCGCCCGCCGCCGCCTGCCGGAGGTTCCCGTCCGGCGCCTCCAGGCGCTCGACCAGCGGCGCCACCGCCGCCGCCCCGATCCGCGCCAGCGCCTCCGCGGCCGCGTCTCGCGCGCCCGGCGTGGGGCCATCGGCGAGCGCGGCGAGCAGGCCGGGCAGCACCACCTCGTGCGCGGCGAGCGTCAGCCGGTCCACCGCGGCGGTGCGCACCCGCCAGCTGTCGTCGGCGAGCCGCTCCAGGAGCACGTCCCGGTCCGCGGCGGCGGCGGGATCGAGGGCCGCCACCGCGCGGTAGCGGGTCTCCTCGTCCGCGTGGCGGGCGCGGGCGTGGCGCGCGGCGGCCGCGGGATCCGCGCTCATGATCGGCCCGACGCCTCGAGCTGCGCGCGGACCGCGTCCGCCTCGCCAGGCCGCGGCGCCTCGAGGAGGGTCCGGACGTCGAGGAGCAACCGCAGCCGCGCCGGACCGCCGCGCCGCTGCGGCGGCGCGCGGTCGCCGCCGCACACCCCCAGGACGAAGCGCGGGCCGGATCCGGGGAGCGGAGGAGCCGCGCGGATCTCGCTGCGGGGCACCCGCAGCACCTCGCACACCTCGTCCACCACCAGCGCGAGCGTGCTCGGCCCCACCCGCACCAGCACCAGCTTGGTCTTGCGGGTGGGAGGCTCCGGGGGGAACCCGAGCCGGCGGCGCAGGTCCACCACCGGGACGACCTCGCCGCGGAGGCGCACCACCCCCTCGACGAACGCCACCGCCCGCGGCACGCGGGTGACCGGCCGCGGCGGAATGATCTCCCGCACGCGCATGATGTCGACGGCGTAGTCCTCGCCGGCGACGCGGAAGGTGCAGAGCTGGACGATGGGATCGGCCTGCGCCGGCCCCGGCGGCGGCTCAGGCATGCGACCTCCCGGGCGCGGGCGCGAGCAGCGCCGCGACGTCGAGCACCGTGAAGAGGCTGCCGCGTTCCCGGCCGACGCCGACGAGGAGCTCCGCGTTCGGACCGGCGACGCCGCTCGGACAGGGCTCGATGCTCCCGGGCGGCAGGCGGACCACGTGCGAGACCGCGTCCACCAGCAGCCCGCAGGAGCCGACGCCGCCGTCCACGATCACGATGCGCCGGGCCGCGGGCTCGACGGCCGCGGCGGGAAGGCCGAGGCGGCTCCGGGGATCGAAGACCGCGACCACCTCGCCCCGGACCGTCACCACGCCGGCCACGTGGGCCGGCGCGCGCGGGACCTCGGTGATGGGCGGCGCGCGGACCACCTCGCGGACCGAAGGGATCGCGACGGCGAAGGCCTCGGCGCCGAGGCGAAAGGCGAGGAACTCCTCGAGCGCCCCGGTCTCCGCGGCGAGGGCGGACCCGGCGTCCGCCGGCGCACCGAGCTCCTCCAGCGCGCCGCCCTCCTCCTCCGGCCGGTAGAAGAACGGCGCGAGCGGATCGGTGGCGGGGGGGCGGGCGAGCGCCGCGGCGCCGAAGGCGGGGTGCGAGGGCGGCGGGGCCGGCACCGGCGGGCCCGAGTCCGGCCTCCAGGTCCAGAACCGCTCCGGCTCGCCCTCACCGGCGGGCGGCAGCCCCTGGAGGCGGGCCGCCAGGGTTCCGGCGAGCACGTCCTCCTCGGTGAGGACCGGGTCGGGCGGGGGCACCTCGAGCGCGGCGGCGGCAGCCGGGCTCCTCGGGCCGTCCGCTCCCGGTGAAGCGGGGCCGACCGGACCGGCCCGGCCGGGCGCGGCCTCGCCCTCCGCGGCGGCGGTGGCGCGTTCCTCGGCTTTCCGGCGGTTCTCGGGGAAATCCATCGCCGGGGCGAGTCTACCGCGCCCCCCGGGCGGTTCCCAGCCGGCGCCCTAGCAGACCGCCGGGTGCATCCCCTCGCCCCGCACCACGTCCTCGATGATCGCGCCGACGTCGAGCACCAGGACCGTGCTGCGCGTACCGAGGTCGGTGGCGCCGGCGATCCCGCGGACGCCGGCGAGCGCCGGGCCGAGCGGCTTCACCACCACGTCCTGCTGCCCCACCACGTCGTCGACCGCGATCCCCAGCCGCTCCTGCGCCAGGCCGACCACGACCACGAAGAAGGCGTCCGGCGCCTGCGGCTGGGAGAGCCCGAAGAGCCGGGAGAGCCGCACCAGCGGCAGCGTCGCCCCCCGGAGCGACACCACCTCGCGCGTCGAGATGGTCCGGACGTCGGACGAGCGGAGCTCCAGGATCTCGAGCACGCCGTTGAGGGGCACGCCGTAGACCCGCCCCGCCACCGACACCACCAGCGCCCGGATGATGGCGAGGGTCACCGGCAGCGTGAGCTCGAAGCGCGTCCCGCGCCCCTTCTCGGTGGCGAGGTCGATGATGCCCGACAGGCTCGCGATGTTGCTCTTCACCACGTCCATCCCCACCCCGCGCCCGGAGAGGGCCGTGACCCGGCGCGCGGTGGAGAACCCGGGCACGAAGATGAGGTTCATCACCTCGCGGCGCGGGAGATCGCGCACCTCGTCGAGGGTGGCCAGGCCGCGCTGCACCGCCACCTCCCGGATCCGCTCCTCGTCGATGCCGCCGCCGTCGTCCTCGACCGTGATCCGGACGTGGTTGCCCCGCTGCGCCGCTGCCAGCGTCACCCGGCCGGCGCGCGGCTTGCCCATCCGCTCGCGCACCTCCGGCGCCTCGATGGCGTGGTCGACCGCGTTGCGGAGGAGGTGCATGAGCGGGTCGGAGAGGTCCTCCACGATGAGCTTGTCCAGCTCGACGTCGCCGCCCTCCATCCGGAAGTCGATCTCCTTGCCCGCCTCGCGCGCGGTCTTGCGCACCGTCCGCGCCAGCTTGTCGAACACCTGGTCGAGCGGGACCATCCGGACCTCGAGGATCCCGGACTGCAGCTCGGCGAGGCGCCGGTCCAGGGTGCGGTTCGCGCGCTGCAGCTCGGCGGTGACCCCCGCCTCCGCGCCCTCGACCTTGAGCCGCTCCGCGACGGCCAGCAGGCTCGACTTCACCAGCACCAGCTCGCCCACGATGGTCATGAGCCGGTCCAGCTTGCGGATGTCGACCCGCACCGCCTGCGAGACGGAGCGGAGCGAGGGGGGCTCCTCGTCCGGCGGCTCGGGGGCGGGCGAGACCGACGGCGCCGGGCGGGGCGCCGGCCCCGCGCCCTCCTCGGGCGCGCGCCGCGCCGGCGACGCCGTCCCGTCGGGCGCGCTCGCCCGCCGCCCGATCGGCTCGACGGTGGCGCCCGTCCCGGCCTCGGCCGCGACCGCGTCGAGCGGCTCGCGCGACGCGAAGAGCAGCTCGAAGGCGATGATGGCGGCGTCGGCCGCATCCCCGGAGGGGAGCGTCGAGATCACCTCGCCCAGCGCCTTGAGCCGGCCGGTGAGGGCGGCCAGGTCGCGGTCGAAGGACCCCAGCGCGAACCGGGCGTGCACGCCGTAGAGCGCGAGCCCCTTCTGCGCGGTCACCCGGAGCCGGTGCTCCTCGTACTCGGTGAGGACGCGGCGCACCTCGGGCCCGAGGGCGATGGCGGCGAGCGGGTCCTCGCCGCCGGCCTCCACGGCGGGCTCGGCGGCGCGGAGCCGGCCCACCAGGCGATCGGCGGCGTCGGTGGTCTGCGGCAGGCGGTCCTCCGCCTCCTCCGCGATGATCCGGGAGAAGACCTCGGGCGTCTCGAGCAGCAGGTCCACGGCGCCGCGATCGAGCGTGCGCCGCCCCATGCGCAGGTCGTCGAGCAGGTCCTCCAGCGCGTGCGCGAGCCGCGCCATCCGCTCCACGCCGAACATCGACGACAGCCCCTTGAGCGAGTGGGCGGCCCGGAAGACGGCGTTGAGGTGGTCGGGATCGGCGTCGCCGCCGGCCGCGTCCAGCCGCATCAACCCCTTGCCCAGCGCCTCGATCGTCTCCTGCGCCTCGGAGAGGAATTCGGCGAGCGCCTTCTGCGATCGATCGGCCATCGGCGCCGCGCGCGGGCGCTGCGGCGAGTCATCGTACCACGGCGCCCATGTGGGGCAACGGACCGCGGCCGCCGCGCGGCGGCATCTCCACGCGCGACGCGGGCGAGAGCACCTCGACGTCTGCGCCGAGCGCGGACCGCGCCGAGGCGACGTCGCGCTGGAGCGCGCGCGCCTCGCCGAGGAGCACCTGCCGCCGGACCGGCGCGGCCAGGCTGGCCTCGAGCCACGCGCGCGCGACGGCGGAGGGCTCGGCGGCGGCGGGCGGCCAGGACGTGGCGAAGGCCTCGCTCCCGGCCCGCTGCAGCGCCTCGCAGGCCCGGCGCGCCGCGCCGGCGAAGGCGTCGAGCGGGAGGGGCGTGGAGGGGAGCCCGAAGCAGAACACCCGCGGCGGGCGGATGCGGCCGCCCGAGGGGAGGAGCAGCGCCTCGCCCGGTGCGGCCGAGAAGAGGCCGCCGCGGATGGCGCGCGAGATCGCGCCGCACAGGCGCCAGTCGGCGAACCCCGCGAACCCCTGGAGCGGGCGCTCCTGGCCCACGAACACCGCGATCGCGTCCACGTCGAGCGCGTCGAGCGCGTGCAGCCCGAGCTCCGCCACCTCGATCCGGAGCGTCATCGCTCCCCCCGGCGCGCGGCGGGGAGCCCCGCCGCGACCTTGTCCAGCACACCGTTCACGAACGCGCCGGAGCTCTCCGATCCGAACTTCTTCCCCAGCTCGATGGCCTCGTTGATGACCACCTTCACGGGCACGTCGGTGTGGAGCAGCTCGTGGACGGCCAGCCGCAGCACGTTCCGGTCCACCTTGGCCATCCGGTCGAGCCTCCAGTTGGACGACGCGCCCTCGATGGCGTCGTCCACCTCGCGCCGCGCCGCGGCCACCCCGCGGACCAGCGTCTCCGCCGAGTCCATGACCTCGCGCTCCACCGGCTCGAAGCTCTTCCAGAACCGGGCCAGCGCCTCGTCGATCCCCTCGGCCGCGACGTCGATCTGGTAGAGCGCCTGGAGCGCCCGCTCGCGCGACTTGGTGCGGCGCGAGGTCACGGACGCTCCGGACGCTTCCCCGCGGCGAGCCTGGCCGCCTCGCGCAGCACGTTCGCCTGCTCGATGGCGGCCACCGCCGCCTCGGCCCCCTTGTTGCCCGCCTTCACCCCCGCCCGCTCCAGCGCCTGCTCCAGCGTGTCGCAGGTGAGGATGCCCATCGAGACGGCGCAGGCCGCCTCCATCGCCACCTGCGCCACGCCCTTGGTGGCCTCGGCGGCGACGTACTCGAAGTGCGGGGTGCCGCCGCGGATCACCGCGCCGAGCGCGACCACCGCGTCGTAGCGGCCGCTCCCCGCCACGCGCCGGAGCACGGCCGGCAGCTCGAAGGTGCCCGGGCAGCGGAACAGGTCGACGTCGCTCTCCTTCACGCCGTGGCGCACCAGGGCGTCGAGCGCGCCCTGGACGAGCTGCTCGGTGACGAGCGAGTTGAACCGCGACACGACCACGGCGGCCTTGAGGCCGGTGGCGACGAGCGAGCCCTCGTAGACGTTCATCGGTTCCTTCCTTTCGAACCGCCGCGCCGGGCGGCGCGGGGGCGGCGCGCGGTGGGGAGGGTGAGCAGGTGTCCGAGCTTGTCGCGCTTGGCGGCGAGGTAGGCGCGGTTCCGGCGGGTGGGGGTCATCTCGATGGGCACGCGCTCCACCACCTCGAGGCCGTACCCCTCGAGGCCGATGATCTTCTTCGGGTTGTTGGTGAGGAGCCTCATCTTGCGGACCCCCAGGTCGCGCAGGATCTGGGCGCCGATGCCGTAGTCGCGCAGGTCGGGCTTGAACCCCAGCGCCACGTTGGCCTCGGCCGTGTCCATGCCGCGGTCCTGCAGCGTGTAGGCCTTGAGCTTGTTGGCGAGCCCGATGCCGCGGCCCTCCTGGTCGAGGTAGAGCAGGACGCCCTTCCCGGCGGCCTCGATCTGGTGCAGGGCCGCGTGGAGCTGCGGGCCGCAGTCGCAGCGCTCGCTCCCGAAGACGTCGCCGGTCAGGCACTTCGAGTGGACGCGAACCAGCACCGGCTCGCCCTCGCGCCACCGCCCCTTCACCAGCGCGACGTGCTGGTGCGTGTCCACGTCGTTCTCGTAGGCGACGGCGCGGAACTCGCCGTACTCGGTGGGGAGCGGCGCCTCGGCGGCGCGCCGCACCAGCGTGTCCTTCATCATCCGGTAGGCGATGAGGTCCGCCACGGAGACGACGGGGAGGTCGAACTGCGCCGAGAGCTTCTCCAGCTCCGGCATGCGCGCCATGGTCCCGTCGTCGTTCATCACCTCGCAGATGACGCCGGCCGGCTTGAGGCCCGCGAGCCGCGCCAGGTCCACCGAGCCCTCCGTCTGGCCGGCGCGGACCAGGACGCCGCCCCGGCGCGCCCGCAGGGGGAAGACGTGGCCGGGGCGCGCCAGGTCCTCCGGCTTGCTGCCGTCGCGGACCGCGGTCTGGATGGTGTGGGCCCGGTCCTTGGCGCTGATCCCGGTGGTGACGCCCTCCTTCGCCTCGATCGACACGGTGAAGGCGGTGCCGAACGAGGACGAGTTGGAGGTCTCGTCCACCATCAGCGGCAGCCGCAGCGCCCGGACCTTCTCCTCGGTGAGCGAGAGGCACACCAGCCCGCGGCCCCACTTCGCCATGAAGTTCACCGCGGCGGGCGTGACCTTCTCGGCGGCCATGCACAGGTCGCCCTCGTTCTCGCGATCCTCGTCGTCGGTGAGGATCACCATCTTCCCGGCGCGGATGTAGTGGACCGCGCGCTCGACGCGCTCGACGGCGTGGTGCGCGTGCGTCCGGGTCACCTCGCCCCCCCCGGGCCGTAGCCCCAGCGCGAGAGCGCGCCCTCGGAGACGGCGCCCCCGGCGCCGAGCTCGTGGAGCCGCGCCAGGTGGCGCGCCACCACGTCCGCCTCGAGGTTCACCCTCGTGCCGGGCCGTGCCTGGCCGAGCGTGGTGCGGGCCAGCGTCTCCGGGATGAGGGCCACCTCGAACCGGTCGCGCGTCACCGCCGCCACCGTGAGCGAGACGCCGTCCACCGCGATGGACCCCTTCTCCGCGACGAGCGGGGCGATGGCGGCGGGGAGCGAGACGGCGAGGCGCGCGCCCTGCCCCTCCGGCGTGCGCGCCACCACCTCGCCCACCGCGTCCACGTGCCCCTGCACCATGTGCCCGCCGAGCCGGTCGCCGACGGCGAGGGCGCGCTCCAGGTTCACCGCCGCGCCGGGCTTCCAGCCGCCGAGGGTGGTGCGGGCGAGCGTCTCCGGGACGGCGTCGAAGGACACGAGGCCACCGCCGCGCTCGACCACGGTGAGGCACGCGCCGGAGCAGGCCACGCTCTCGCCCAGGGCGAGCTCGTCCACCGGGAGGGCGCGCGGCCGGATGGTCAGGCGGGCGCCTCCCTGCCGTGGCGTGAGCCGCTCCACGACCCCCATGTCGGACACGAGACCGGTGAACATTATCAGCGCGAATCCTAGCCGCGTTACGCGATCTTCGCTACCGCGCCGCCGCCCGGGCCCGCGGCCGGGCGGCCCGGGGGCGGGCGCGCTCCGCGGCAGGGGGGACCGGGCGCCCGGTGACCAGGAGGTCGGCGCCGATCCGCTCGACCGTCAGCTCCTCGAGCCGCAGCGCCTCCGCCATGCGCGCCACGCCCTCGCCCGCGACCCACGACCGGCCGCCGCCCGCGATGCGCGGCGCGACGAACAGCGCCAGGCGGTCGACCAGGCCCGCCCCGAGGAAGCGCGCGTTCACCTCGGCTCCGCCCTCGACGAGGAGGTGGGTGACGCCGCGCGCGGCGAGCTTCGCGAGGAGGTCGCGGAGATCGACGCCCCCCGGTCCGCGGCGGCACGCCACCAGCTCGACGCCGGGTCCGAAGCGCCGCGCCCGGCCGGAGGCGTGGGCGACGAGGGTCGGCGCGGGCGAGTCGGGGTGGAAGAGCGCCAGCCTCGGCGGGAGGGAGAGGTCCGTGTCGAGGACCACGCGGATGGGGTCCCGCCCGCGGCCGGCCGGGAGCCGGGCGGTGAGGCGGGGGTCGTCGGCCCGCGCCGTCCCCGCGCCCACCAGCACCGCGTCGACGCGGTCGCGCAGGCGGTGGACCCAGGCGCGCGCCTCCGGGCCGCTCACCCAGCGCGAGTCGCCCGTGCGCGTGGCGAGCATGCCGTCCAGCGTGACCGCGGCCTTGAGCGTCACGTAGGGCCGGCGCGCGGTGATGAAGCGGAACCAGTGCGCGTTGAGCGCGTCGCACTCGGAGGCGAGCACCCCCACCACCACCTCGACGCCGCCGCGCCGGAGCCGCGAGAGACCGCGGCCGTTCACGAGCGGGTTGGGATCGCGCGAGCCGACGTAGGCGCGGCGGACGCCCGCCTCCAGGATGGCGACGCTGCACGGCGGCGTGCGGCCGTGGTGGTCGCAGGGCTCGAGCGTGGTGTAGAGGTCGGCGCCGCGCGCCCGCGCCCCGGCCCGGCGCAGCGCCACCACCTCGGCATGCGGCCCGCCGGCGCGCGCGTGGTGGCCGCGCGCGACCACGCGGCCGTTCTTCACCAGGACCGCGCCCACGGCGGGGTTGGGGCTGGTGCGCCCCAGCCCCTTCTCCGCCTCGCGCAGCGCCAGGCGCATGAAGAACTCGGCGACGGCGCGATCGAAGAGCGCGGCACGCTGGCCGCGGCGCCGCGGGGGGCGCCCGCGGCCCCGGCGGGCGCGGGCGAGGAGGCGCGTCATGACCCCTCGCCCCCACCCTCGTTCTTGCGGCCCAGCCCGGCCAGCACCGAGGTGAACTCGCCCACGTCGCGGAAGGCGCGGTACACGGAGGCGAATCGCACGTAGGCCACCTCGTCGAGCGCCTGGAGCCGCTCCATCACCGCCTCGCCGATGGCGGTGGAGCGGACCTCCCGCTCGCCCGACTCGACGGCCCGCCGCTCCACCCCCGCGACCAGGGCGTCGATCTGCTCGGCGGAGACGGGCCGCTTCTGGCAGGCCCGCTTCACGCCCTCGGCGATCTTGGCGCGGTCGAACGGCTCGCGGCGCCCGTCCTTCTTCACCACCGCCGGCAGGACCTCCTCGATCCGCTCGTAGGTGGTGAACCGCCGCCCGCAGCCCAGGCACTCGCGCCGGCGGCGCGTGGCGAGCCCGTCCTGCGCCTCGCGCGAGTCGACGACCTTGTCCTCGAGGTGGGCACAGTACGGGCAGCGCATGCGAACCGCGCTCTAGATGCGATCCTGGTACATGGGGAAGTGCGCGCAGAGGTCCTTCACGTCGGCGCGCACCCTGGCGAGGACCTTCTCGTCGCTGGGGGCATCGAGGGCGCGGCCGATGAGCGAGGCCACCAGCGCCATCTCGCGGGCGCCCATCCCGCGCGTGGTGAGCGCCGGGGTGCCCACGCGGATGCCCGAGGTGGTCATGGGCTTCTCGGGATCCCACGGGATCATGTTCTTGTTCACCGTGATCCCCGCCTTGCCCAGCGCCTCCTCGGCGACCTTGCCGGTGAGCTTCTTGGGGCGCAGGTCGACGAGCATGAGGTGGTTGTCGGTGCCGCCGGAGACCAGCCGCAGCCCGGCACCCTTGAGCCCCTCGGCGAGCGCCTGGGCGTTCTCGACGATCCGCCGCTGGTACTCCTTGAACTCGGGCCGGAGCGCCTCCAGGAACGAGACGGCCTTGGCGGCGATGACGTGCTCGAGCGGCCCTCCCTGGATGCCGGGGAAGATCTGGGAGTTGAGCACCTTGGCGTGCGCCTCGCGGCACAGGATCATGCCGCCGCGCGGGCCGCGCAGCGTCTTGTGGGTGGTGGTGGTGACGATCTCGGCGTACGGCACGGGCGAGGGGTGGAGGCCGGCCGCCACCAGCCCGGCGATGTGAGCCATGTCCACCACCAGCGCCGCGCCCGCCTCGCGCGCGATCTGCGCGAAGCGGTCGAAGGGGAGCGTGCGCGGGTAGGCGCTCGCGCCCACCACCAGGATCCTGGGCTTGTGCTCGCGGGCGAGGCGGGCCACCTCGTCCATGTCGATGGTCTCGGTGTCGCGCGAGAGGCCGTAGGGGACGATCTTGAAGAGCTTGCCGGAGAAGTTCACCGGCGAGCCGTGGGTGAGGTGCCCGCCGAAGGCGAGGCTCATGGCGAGCAGCGTGTCGCCGGGCTGCGCCAGCGCGAAGTAGGCCGCCATGTTGGCCTGGGAGCCGGAGTGGGGCTGGACGTTCGCGTGCTCCGCCCCGAAGAGCTGCCTGGCGCGGTCGATGGCGAGCTGCTCGACCTGGTCCACCACCTCGCAGCCGCCGTAGTAGCGCTTGCCCGGATAGCCCTCGGCGTACTTGTTGGTGAGGGTCGACCCGAGCGCCTCCAGCACCGCCGGCGAGACGAAGTTCTCGCTGGCGATGAGCTCGAGCCCCTCCGCCTGGCGCCGCGTCTCCTCGCGGATGAGCTTCGCGATCTGCGGATCGCTCTCGGCGAGCGGCTTCGTCGGCATCATGGGGAGGCCCTCCGTCGGCGTGGGGACGCGTTCATATCGCGCCGGAAAACCGCTGGCAACGGCGTGGATCGGCCCCGTCAGCGCTCCAGGTCCGCCGTCTTCTGCACGCGCCGGGCGTGCCGGCCGCCCTCGAACGGCGTCGCGAGGAACGCCCGCACGATCTCGGCGCCGAGGCCGGGCCCCACCACGCGCTCGCCGATGCAGAGCACGTTGGCGTCGTTGTGGGCGCGGGACATCCGCGCCTGGTACTCGCTCGTGCAGAGCGCGGCGCGGACCCCCCGCACCTTGTTCGCGGCGATCGACATCCCGATGCCGGTCCCGCAGACCAGGATCCCGAGCCGGGCCTGCCCGGCCGCGACCGCCTCGCCCACCCGGCGCGCGTAGTCCGGGTAGTCCACGCTCTCGGCCGAGAAGGGCCCCAGGTCCTGGACCTCGAACCCGGCTGCCTGGGCCGCCTTCACGGCCTCCGCGCGAAGCGCGAGCCCCGCGTGGTCCGATCCCGCGATCACCTTGTCCGCCATCGACGCCTCCTGGGAGGGGCCGATTGTTCCACACCCGCGGCGCGGATCCCACGGGCGCGGCGCGGGGCTCACCGCGAGGCCCCGCGGGGGCGCACCCGTCGTCGGCGCCCCGCGTTCCCGGTGTCCGCGCCGGGGCCCGGCGGGTCTTCGACGGACGACGGGGAGACCGAAGGGGATGCACCCTGGAAGGAGAACCACATGTCCCGGAAGAACATCGCCGTCACCCTGTCCGCCTCTGCCGTCGCGATCGTCCTCGGCTGCAGCGGCGGCTCCAAAGGTCACATCTCGCTGAGCGCCACGGCCGGCGGAACGCCGTCGGCCGGCGCCGGCACCGCGGCCGCCGCCGGCCTCGATCTCGGCAACGGCGTCGTCCTGATGCGCGTCAGGATGATCGTCCGCAAGGTCGAGGTCGAGGGCGACGGCTGCACCGCCCCGACCAGCATGCCGCCGGGGACCACCGCCGCGGGCGGCATGGCCGCCGCGCTGCCGGCGCTCGCCGCCGCGCACGAGACGCCGCCCGCCACCACCGCGACCGGAGACGGCGACGACGACCGGTGCGAGGTCGAGGGCGGGCCGTTCCTCATGGACCTCGGCGCAGCCGATCTGTCCGGCCCGAGCAGCACGCTCAGCTTCGTGGCCGACCTGACGGTCCCGGACGGCACCTACCGGAAGGTCGAGTTCAAGGTGAACACCATCCCGGACACGCTCGCCACCACCAGCGGGCTCCAGGCCATGAACGCGCTCCACGCCTCGATCGCCGTCGACGGGACCGTGGACGGGACCGCGTTCGAGTTCACGACGCCGATGTCGGTCGAGCAGAAGGTCAAGGGCACGTTCACCGTGGATGCGACGCACCCGGCGAACCTCACCCTCTCCGTCGACCCGACCGGCTGGTTCGGCGGGACCGGGTCGGCGCGCCTCGACCCGAACGACGCGACCGCGCGGGGGGAGATCCTCGAGAACATCCGCGCGTCGATCCGGCTCTTCCACGACGACGACCACGACGGGTGCGACGACGACCTGAGGCCGCCGTCCACCACCGGCGTGGGGTGGTGGCGCTAGGCGAGGGTTCGCGATTCGCGATCGCGAATCGCGCCCTCGTTCGCGGGCGCCGCGCTACGCCCGCTTCATCAGCAGCACGGCGTTCGTCCCGCCGAAGCCGAACGAGTTCGACATCGCGACGTCCACCCGGACCTCGCGGGCGGTGTTGGGGATGACGTCGAGCTGGCACTCGGGGTCCTGCTCCTCGATGTTGATGGTCGGGGGCAGCACCCCGCGGGCGATGGCGAGCACGGTGACGACGGCCTCGAGGCCGCCCGCCGCGCCCAGGAGGTGCCCGGTCATCGACTTGGTCGAGCTGACCATGAGCTTCTTCCTCGCGTGCTCGCCGAACACGTCGTTGATCGCCTGGCACTCGGCGATGTCGCCCTGCGGCGTCGAGGTGCCGTGGGTGTTGATGTAGCCGACCTGGTCCGGCGGGACGCCGGCGTCGCGGAGCGCCATCTTCATGGCGCGCTGGCCGCCCTCGCCCCGGGGCGACGGGGAGGTGACGTGGTTCGCGTCGGCGGTGGCGCCGTAGCCGGCCACCTCGCAGTAGATCTTCGCGCCCCGCTTCCGGGCCCGCTCGTACTCCTCGAGGATGAGGATGCCCGAGCCCTCGCCCGCCACGAAGCCGTCGCGCCCCCTGTCGAAGGGGCGGCTCGCCTTCTCGGGTGCGTCGTTCCGCTCCGAGAGCGCGCGCGCCGCGCAGAAGCCGCCGATGCCGAGCGGCGTGATGGTGGCCTCGCAGCCGCCGGTCACCATCACGTCGGCCATGCCGCGCTCGATGTAGATGGCGGCGTCGCCGATGGAGTGGTTGGCGGTGGCGCAGGCGGAGACCGGCGAGAAGTTGGGCCCCTTCATGCCGTAGCGGATGCTGATCTGCCCGGCCCCGAGGTTGATGATGAGGCTGGGGATGAAGAACGGGCCGATCTTGCGGACGCCCTTCTCCAGGAAGGTCTTGTGCTCCTCCTCGATGGTGCCGAGGCCGCCGATGCCGGCGCCCACGATGCAGCCCACGCGCTCGGCGTCCTCCCTGGCCATGTCGAGGCCGGAGTCCTTCATGGCCATCTCGGCCGCCGCCAGGGCGAACTGGATGAACCGGTCGTTCCGGCGCGCCTCCTTCCGGTCCATGAACTTGGTGGGGTCGAAGCCCTTCACCTCCGCGGCGATGCGGGTCGGAAAGCTCGACGCGTCGAAGAGCGTGATGGGCGCGACCCCGCTCCGGCCCGCGACCAGCGCGCTCCAGGACTCGTCCACCCCGATGCCCACCGGGGAGACGAGCCCGAGACCGGTGACGACCACACGGCGCCTGCTCATGTTCGACCTCGCTTCACTCGGGAAAAGAGGATGCGCGGCGGGGGCCACCGGCCCCCTCCGCCGCCCGCTCGCGCCGCCCCCGGGGACTGCCCGGGGCTCCCGGCCGGCGGCTACTTCTTGTGCGTGGTGACGTAGTTGACGGCGTCCTGGACGGTCTTGATGTTCTCGGCCTCCTCGTCCGGGATCTCGACCTCGAACTCCTCCTCCATCGCCATGACCAGCTCGACGATGTCGAGCGAGTCGGCGCCGAGGTCCTCGATGAACGACGAGGTGGGCTTGATCTCGTCCTCGCCGACGCCCAGCTGCTCCGCGATGATGTTCTTCACCTTCTGCTCGATGTTCGCCGACATTCCGTCCTCCTCGTTGTGATGGTGGTGCGAAGAAGCCGCGGGGGCCGCGGCGTTACATGTACATGCCGCCGTTGACCCGCAGCACCTCGCCGGTCACGTACGACGCCTGATCGCTCGCGAGCCACGCCACCGCGCTGGCGACATCCTCCGCCGTCCCCAGCCTCGCGAGCGGGATCATCTCCGTCATCCTGGTCCTGGCCGCCTCGGGCAGGCCAGCGGTCATGTCGGTGTCGATGTACCCCGGGGCCACCGCGTTCACGCGGACGTTGCGGGAGGCCAGCTCCCGGGCGACCGACTTGGTGAGGCCGATGAGGCCGGCCTTGGTGGTCGCGTAGGCAGCCTGCCCGGCGTTGCCCATCTCGCCCACCACCGAGCTGAGGTTCACGATGGCGCCGCCCTTCGCCTTCATCATGGGGCGGGTCGCGGCCCGGATCAGGTTGAAGGCGCCGGTGAGGTTCACCTGAAGCTGCCGCTGCCAGTCCTCGTCCTTCACCCGCATCACCAGCCCGTCCACCGCGATGCCGGCGTTGTTCACCAGGACGTCGAGGGAGCCCAGATCCCTCACCACCGCCTCCACCGCCTGCGCGCAGGCGGCGGGGTCGGCGACGTCGAACCGGAAGAGCTGTGCCTTCTCGGCGCCCGCCTTCCGGCAGAGCTCCAGCGCTTCCTTCGCGGCCGCCTCGTTGCCGGCGTAGTTGAGGGCCACCCGGGCCCCTCCCCGGGCCAGCGCCACCGCGATGGCGCGGCCGATGCCGCGCGAGGCGCCGGTGACGAGGGCGGTCTTCCCCTTGAAGTCGTACATGGCGTCTCCTAGGCGGCCAGCGCCGCGAGCGTCTTCTCCAGCGAGGCGCGATCCTCGACGTGCGTCACGTGGGCCTGGTGCGCGATCCGGCCCACCAGGCCCGAGAGCACCTTCCCGGGCCCGACCTCCACGAACCGGTCCACGCCCTGGCGCACCAGCTCCTGGACGCACTCGATCCAGCGCACCGGCGCGGTCACCTGCTCGAGGAGCAGCGGGACGACGCGGGCGACGTCCGAGTTGGGCTTCGCCTCGACGTTGGTCACCACCGGCACGAGCGGCGCCCGCCAGGAGATCCCCTTCAGCACCGCCTCCAGCCGCGGCACCACCGGCTGCATCAGCGCGCAGTGGAAGGGCGCGGACACCGGGAGCGGCATCACCCGCCGCGCCCCCGCCTCCTTGAGCCTCGCGCCCGCCTTCTCCACCGCGGCCGCGGCGCCGGCGATCACCGTCTGGGCCGGGTCGTTGTAGTTCGCCGGGGAGACCACCTGCCCCGTCTCCGCCGCGACGGCGGCGCAGATCTCCCGCACGCGCGCGGGGTCGAGCCCCAGAACCGCGCTCATCGCCCCCTGCCCGGCCGGCACCGCCTCCTGCATGAAGGTCCCGCGGGCGCGCACCGCCCTGGCCGCGTCGGCCGCGCCGAGCGCGCCGGCGGCGACGAGCGCCGAGTACTCGCCCAGCGAGTGGCCCGCCACGAACTGCGGGACGGCGCCCTGGTTGGCGAGCACCGCGGCGGCCGCCACCGAGACGGTCAGGATCGACGGCTGGGTGTTGGCCGTGAGCTTGAGGGCCTCCTCGGGACCCTCGAAGCACATGCGGGAGAGCTTCTCGCCGAGCGCCGCGTCCACCTCGTCGAAGACGGCGCGTGCCTCGGGGAAGGCGTCGGCCAGGTCCTTGCCCATGCCGACCTTCTGCGACCCCTGCCCGGGGAAGACGAACGCGAGCTTGCCCATCGAGCCTTCTCTCTCCCTCACCAGCGCAGGATGCCCGAGGCCCAGGCCATGCCGCCGCCGATGGCCATCATCAGGATCACGTCGCCCGGCTTGAACCAGCCCGCCCGGTTCGCCTCGTCGAGGGTGGTGGGCACGCTGGCGGCGGAGGTGTTGCCGTACTTCTCGAGGTTCATCCAGCAGCGCGCGGCCGGGATCTCGAGCCGGTGGAGCGTCGCGTCGAGGATCCGCTTGTTCGCCTGGTGCGCGATCACGTGGGTCACGTCGGAGGCCGCGAGCTTCTCGGCGGCCAGCACCTCGCGGCAGCTCTCCTCCAGCGCGCGGACCGCCACCTTGAAGACCTCGGTGCCCTTCATGAAGAGGTAGTGGCTGCGGTCCTTCAGCACCTGCTCGGTGATGGGCATCCGCGTGCCGCCGCCCCGCTGGAGGAGGATCGGCACGTGCGCGCCGTCGGCGTAGAGGCGGATGGTGGAGAGGCCGCGGCGCGGGTCGTCGGTGGCCCGCAGCACCATCGCGCCGGCGCCGTCGCCGAAGAGGATGCAGGTGGAGCGGTCCTGCCAGTCGGTGATGCGGGAGAGCGTGTCCGCGCCGATGACGAGCGCGTTCCTCACCGCGCCGGAGGTGACGAAGCGGTCGGCCACGGCGAGCGCGTACATCGACCCGGCGCAGGCGGCGGACACGTCGAAGGCGAACGCCTTCTTGTTCCCCATCTTCCCCTGGAGCACGGTCGCGACGCTGGGGAACGGGTAGTCCGGCGTGACCGTGCCGACGACGATCATCTCGACGTCCGCCGGCGCGAGCCTGGCCATCTCCAGCGCGCGCTGCGCGGCGACGATGGCCATGTCGCTCGTGGCCTGCTCCGGCGCGGCGATGTGGCGCTCGCGGATGCCGGTCCGCTCCACGATCCACTGATCGTTGGTCTCGACGATCTTCTCGAGATCGGCGTTGGTCAGGATCTTCTCGGGCGCGTACGAGCCCGTCCCGGCGACGATGGAACGCATCCGCTCTCCTCTTTCTCTCTACGCTTCGGGCGTCGGCACGCGCCGTCCGCCGCTGGGCTTCCCGTCCCCGTCCGGCGCGGCCTCGGCGGCCGCGAGCAGCGCCTCGGCGCCGGCCACGGCACGGCCGATCTCGTCGGTGAAGCGGGTGCGGGCCGCGTCGCGCGCCCGCCGGATCGCGTTCTCGATGGCGAGGGAGTCGGAGCGGCCGTGGCAGATGAACCCGATGCCGTTCACGCCCACCAGGGGTGCGCCGCCGACCTCGCGCCAGTCGAGGCGCCGCTTCATCTCGTCCAGCGCGGCCTTGGAGAGCAGGCCCCCGATCTTCGACACGGTCGTCGAGCGCAGCGCGCGCTTCAGGTACTCGCCCACCACCTTGGCCGTCCCCTCCATGGTCTTCAGGGCGACGTTGCCGGTGAAGCCGTCGGTGACGATGACGTCGAAGTCGCCGGTGAGCAGGTCGCGCCCCTCGCAGTAGCCGACGAAGTCGAGGGCGGACCGGCGCAGCGCGGCGGCCACCGCCCGGGTGAGGTCGGTCCCCTTCGAGTCCTCCTCCCCGTTGGAGAGGACCGCGATGCGCGGACGGGGCACGCCCACCACCCGGCGCGCGTAGACCTCGCCCATGAGCGCGAACTGGACCAGGTGGAGCGGCTTGCAGTCCACCACCGCGCCCATGTCGAGGAGGATGGGGTGGCCCTTGAGCGCGGGGAGAGCCGAGATGATGGCGGGTCGCTCCACGCCAGCGGGGCGGCCCAGCACGAAGATGGCGCCCGCCATCACCGCACCGGAGTTGCCGGCCGACACCATCGCGCTCGCGGCGCCGCTCTTCACCAGCTCGAAACAGACGCGGATCGAGTTGTCCTTCTTCCGCCGCATCGCCTGCCCGGGGTGGTCGTGCATCTCGACCACCTCCGTGGCGTCGCGGACGGAGACGGGCAGCGCGTGTCCGGCGTGGTGCCGGACCAGCTCGTCGCGCACGCGCGTCTCGGGGCCGACCAGGACGACCTCGATCCCCTTACGCGCTGCGTTAATGGCACCCTGCACGATCGCGCCGGGGGCGTGATCTCCCCCCATCGCATCGACGGCGACGGGCGCGATCCGGCCGACCATCGGGGCCTACTGCGCCTCGGTGATCTGCTCGCCCTTGTACGTGCCGCAGTTCGGGCACGCGCGGTGCGAGAGCACCGGCTCCTTGCACTTCGGGCACTTCGTCACGTTCGCCGGACGGATCTTGAAGTTCGCGGCGCGGCGACGATCCCGCCGCATGCTGCTCGTCCTCTTCTTCGGAACACCCACGGTGCCACTCCTTCTCTCGGCTCGGCGGCCGACGTGCCTGCAATTCGATGTCCTTACTGCAACTTGATGTCCTTCAGCGCGGCCCATCGCGGGTCGGCCACGTGCCGATCGCAGCCGCACTCGCGATCGTTGAGGTTCGCCCCGCAGACGGGGCACAGTCCCTTGCAGCCTTCACGGCAGACGGGGTAGCCGGGGAGCGCGAGCAGCACCTGCTCCCTGAGGATCGGGGCGAGGTCGATGACCTTGCCCGAGAAGGTCTCTTCCTCCGTGTCGCCGGCCCGGAAGCTCCCGCCGGCGCGGCCGTGCGGCCGCTCCTCCTCGTCGCGCGGCGCCTCCTGGTACTCGTCCGAGGGGACCAGCGTCAACTCGAAGTCGACGGGGACGTCCACGTCGGTGCCGGCGAGGCAGCGGCCGCAGGCGACGGTCAGCGCCGCCCTGGAGTGCACCTCGAGCAGCACCCGGCGTTCGACCCTGGAGAACGTCGCGTCCACCCGGGCGGGCGCCCGGGCGCGAAACCCGGCCTTGTCGCCGGCGACCATCTCGTCGAGCGTCTCGCGGGTCACGTCCCAGCTCCGGCGGAGGCCTCCCTCCTTGATTTCGTCAATATTGACGCGCATTTAGGCTAACTTCCCGGGCCCTAAAAGGGCCTCATTATAGGGGGCGATCGAGGGCAGTCAAGGCGCGCCAGGACGACGCCGGGAGCGCCGAATAACCCCGCGGGCCGAAGAGGGGCATGTCTTATCCCCGCAGGGACCCGAGCGCACGCCCGCCGGCGGGACCGGGCGACGGTCCGTCGGGTGGCCGCCGGTCAGGGCTTCACGAGGCCGCGGGCGACCGCGAGCAGCGCCGCCTCGGCCTTGGTGGACACGTCCATCTTCTCGTAGATGCGCTTCACGTAGGTCTGGACCGTTCCCTCCGCGATCCCGAGCGCCTGGGCCACGTCGGCGTAGGTGTGGCCGTGGACGAGGAGCTGGAGCACCTCCAGCTCGCGCTTGGAGAGCGCCGGCCCGTCCTTGGCGCGCTGATCCGGCGGATCGCCGCGCAGCTCGGAGAGCAGCACCTTGGCCGCGCGCGGGCTGATGGGCGCCGCCTCGCCGGAGAGGACCTCCTCGACGGCGCGGGCCAGCTCGCTCGCGTGGAACGGCTTCAGGATGTAGCCGGCCGCGCCGGCGCGGAGCGCGCCGAGGACGCGGGCCGGGATGTCCACCGCGGTGAGCGCGATGCACGCGGTCTTGGGCAGCTCCTGCCGGATGGTGGCGATGACGTCCTCGCCGCTCATCTTCGGGAGGCCGAGGTCGACGAGCGCGACGTCGGGCTTCTCCTTGCGCGCGAGCAAGACGCCGTCCTCGCCCGTCCCCGCGGTGCCGCACACCTCGAACCCGTGCGACGTGAGGACCTGGGCGATGAGCTTCGCCACCGCCTCGTCGTCTTCGACCGCGATCGCCCTGATGGCCATGTGCCTACCTTGCGCGGCGAAAGGTGTGCGGGAATTCCGCCACTTCGCCCCGACATTCGTACCAGCCAGCATGGACGGGGGTCAAGAATCGATGTCCCGAAGACCCGGGACGAAGCCGGGTCCGGCGGGGCGCGACATCGCGGCCGACCATGCCTAGAGGTTGTCGCCCTTCTCGCCGCCCAGGACGTCGATCTCCTCGTGCTCGCCCAGGCCCTGCAGGTCGAGGGCGATGGCGAGCAGGTAGAGCGCGAGCGAGGCGGTCCCGAAGAACTGGCCGAGGCTCATCGCCAGGACCAGGAGCAGCGGCTTGGGGAAGACGATCGAGACGATCATGAGCCCCAGGGCGACGAGCGTCATGACGGCCGAGATGACCACGAGCCGGCGGATGGTGATCTTGCTGATTCGGCTCAGCACGGGCTACTCCTTCTTCTCGCCGGAGGGAGCGCCCTGACCGAGCGAAGGGCCAGGCGGATGAGCCTGG
>DATIWK010000158.1:0-53692 GCA_035519395.1 Anaeromyxobacteraceae bacterium
CGACACCAAGGACCAGCTCTGCGGATCCACCGGGCTCCCGGAGTCGCGGACCATGGCCGACTCGCTCGACGCCCTGGTCCGCACCTACCACATGGACTTCCGGCTCTTCGTCGAGTCCGACCAGGCCACCTTCATGCGGGAGTTCCACTCGAACGCGACGCCGACCTACCTCTTCGTCGAGGGGTACGGCACCATCGACCCGATCGTCGCCGACGCCGCGCAGGAGGGCGCGACGGGCATCTCGTACAAGTACTGGATGGAGCCGTTCGACCCGTCGCTGCCCGAGGGGCTGCGAAACCGCGGCCTGCGCGTCATGGTCTGGCCGGTACCGACCCCGGTGACCGCCGTGGAGGACATCCCGGCCGTCTGGGCCATGAAGCCGGACATCATCGAGACGGATCGCTCCGACTTCTACGACTACGGGCCGATCCCGACGCCCTTCTGAGGGCTCGCAGCGGGGCATGGGACCTTGGTCCCGTTTCCGGCCGCCGGCGGCGCTGCGACGATTCTGGCCTGGCCCGGCAAATGGGGAGCGCCACTCCACCGCGCCTCGGAGCGACCCCCGCGCTCGCGATCCTGCTCGCGGCGCTGGCCTGGGCTCCGCCTGCCTCCGCAGACGGGGCCGGCGCCGCGCCACCGCCGGCCGCGTGGGTCAGGCTGCACGACGCACGCATCGTGCAGGTGGAGACGGGGCGCGCCGGCCGGACCCCGGAGGAGCGCGCGCGGGCCGCGACCGAGGCCCTCTCGGCCGCCCTCGCCCGCGATCCCGCCGCGTCCGCGCGCGTGGAGCCCCGCGCCGGCGCCGCCCTGATCCTGGTCGGCTCCGCGCCGGTCATCGAGATCGGCCCGGAGGACGCGGCCGCCGCCGGCGCCGGCGCTGCGGAGGTCCACGCCGCGGCCGTCGCGGCGCGCATCGACGCCGCGCTCCACGCCGAGCGCGCCCGCCTCGCCGCCCAGTCCGCGGTGTTCTCCTTCTCGCTCCTGGTCTTCGCGGGGCTCGTCGCCTTCCTCCTCCTGCGCCGGCTGCCGGCGGTCGAGGCCCAGGTCGCCGCCGCCCTGCAGGCGCGCGCCGGCGCATCCTCGCTGCGGGTCGCGGGCGTGCAGGTGGCGACCGAGGCGGAGGCGTCCGGCGCCGTGCGCGCCGGCCTCCGCGGCGCGAGGTTCCTGGCCCAGGCGATCATCGTCTGGCTCTGGGCGCTGGTCGGCCTCTCGCTCTTCCCCTGGACGCGGCCGTGGGCGGAGCGCGCGGTCCGGCTGGTCGTGGATCCCGTGGCGGCGCTCACCGGGCGCGCGGGGCGCGCCGTGCCGGCGGTCCTCGCCGCTGCGGCCCTCGCGATCCTGGTGGCGATCGCCCTGCGCACGCTGCGCGCGGTGCTGGCCGCGGCGGCGCGCGGCGAGGCCGCCTTCCGCGGCGTCCGGGCCGACCGCGCCCGCGCGCTGAGCGGGGTGCTGAGCGTCGCGCTCGTCCTCGCCGGCGTCGTCTTCGCCGCGCCGCTCCTGGGCGGCGGGAGCGTGATCGCCAAGATCGGCGAGGCCGCCGTCCTCGCCGCCGGCCTCGCCGCGGTCCCGGTCCTCGCCTGCGGGCTCGCCGGGCTCCCCCTCTTGCTCGGCCGCGCCGTGCACGTCGGCGACGCGGTGGAGGCGGGCGGCCGCGCCGGCCGCGTGGTGGCCTTCGGTCCCCTCTCCCTCGAGCTGGAGGACGAGGCCGGCGCGCGCGTCCACGTGCCGTACCTCCTCGCCCTGGTGCGCCCGCTCCGCATCGTGCCGGGCCGCCCGCCCGGGAGGGAACGGGACGCGCCGTGAGGATCCTGGCGCTGCTGCTCGCCTTGCTCGCCGCCTCGTATCTCGGCGGCGCGCTGGTGTCACGCCGGGGCCGGGGCACGCTCGCGTCCGGCGCCCCCTGGCTCGTGGCGGGCGCGATCTTCGGACCCCAGGCGCTCGGCGTGCTGGACGGCCCCCTCGTGGCCGCGTTCCGGCTGATCGCCGCCGTGGCGGTCGGCTGGATGGCGCTCGCGGTCGGGCTCGAGTTCGGCTGGGTCGGCGAGCGGCGCGTCCGCACCGGGGCGTTCGCGGCCGGGACGCTGGGCAGCCTCGCCTGCGGGCTCGCCGTCGCGGCCGCCGTCGGCGGCGTGCTCGCATGGGCGGAGCCGGGCACCGGGTTCCTCTCGCCCCCCGATCACCTCGTCCTCGCCCTCGGCACGGGCGCGGCGCTGGCCGACACCTCGCGCGACCTGCTGAGATGGGGGATCGGCGTGGCAGGGGCGAAGGGCCCCCTGGCGGATCTCCTGGCCGAGCTGGGCGACGCCGACGACCTCGCGCCCATCGCGCTGGCCGCCGCCGCCTTCGCCCTGGCGCCGGAGGGGGCCGCCGTCCTCGCGCCCGGGGTCCGCCTGGCGGCGGAGGCCGGGCTGGGCCTCGCGCTCGGCGGCATGGCGGCCGCGCTCCTCGGCGCGGACTTCCGCCGCAACACCGTGCTCGGCGTCCTCTTCGGCACCTCGCTCGTCGCGCTCGGCCTCGCGGCGCAGCTCGGGCTCTCCTGGATCGGGGCGGGCTTCGTGCTCGGCTGCGTCCTGAGCCTCGCCTCGCGCCACGGCGCCGAGCTGCGGGCGCTGGCGCTGGACATCGAGCGGCCGGTGGTCCTGCCCGCGCTGGTCCTGGCGGGCGCGATGGTGGACCCCCTGGCGCACCCGCGGCTCGTCGCCATCGTGGGCGCGGCCCTGGCCGCGCGCCTGCTCGTGAAGCTCGTGCAAGGGGCGGTCGTGGCGGCCGCGTGGCCCGCCGCCCGCCGGGGCGGCGCCGCCGCGGCCGCCGCGCTCGCCGCCGGCGGACCGCTCGGCGTCATGGTGGGCGTGGCCTTCGCCCTGCGGTTCCCGGGTGGCGTGGGCGGGACGGTCCTCGCCGCCGCCGTCGCCTCGGCCCTGGCCGGCGAGCTGGTGGCGACGCCGGCGGCGCGCGTCGCCCTGCGCCGGGCCGGCGAGCTCGGCGACGAGCCGGAGGCCGCCCCGGCCGCGGCGCCGGGGGTGGGCGCGTGAGCGGCCTCTCGCGGCGCAGCCTCCGGGTGGAGGCGCTGGCCCTCGTCCTCCTCGGCGCGGTGATGGCCGCGGCGCAGCGCGTCACGCCGCCGATCGTGCCCGGGGCGGCGACCATCGCGGCGGTCGGGTTCCTCCTCATCGGCGGCACCCTCGCGGCGTCGCTGCTCGAGGTGGTCGGGCTCCCGCACCTCACCGGCTACATCCTGGCCGGAGCGGTGGCCGGTCCGGACCTGCTCGGCCTGGTCGGCCACGAGGCGGTGGCGGACCTCGCGCCGGTGAACGCGCTCGCGCTCTCGCTCATCGCGCTCGCCGGCGGCGCGGAGCTGCGGCTGGACGGCCTCCGCCGCGGGCTCCGCAGCCTCGCCTGGGCGACGCTCCTCCACAGCGTCCCGGTGATGCTCCTCACCGCCGCGGTCTTCGCCGCGGCGCGGCCGCTGGTGCCCTTCCTCCGCGAGCTGCCGCCCGCGGCGCTGGCGGGCGCCGCCCTGCTCTGGGGGGTCCTCGCCATCACCCGCAGCCCCGGCGCCTGCCTCGGGGTCCTCTCGCAGACCCGGGCCCGGGGCCCCCTCGCCAGCTTCAGCCTCAACTTCGTGATGAGCTCGGACCTGGTGGTGGTGGTGGTGCTGGCGCTGGTGCTGACGGTGGCGCGCCCGCTGCTCGAGCCCGGGACCTCCCTGTCGCTCGACGCGTTCGCCGACCTGGGGCACGAGCTGCTGGGCAGCGTCTCGCTGGGCGTGACGCTGGGGCTGGGGCTGGTCGCGTACCTCCGCTTCGTCGGGCGGCAGCTCCTGCTCGTCCTCGTCGCCCTGGGGCTGGTGCTCACCAACGTCATCGACTACCTGCGGCTCGACTGGCTCCTCATCTTCCTGGTGGCGGGGTTCGTGGTGCAGAACCTCTCGCGGCAGGGGCCGAAGCTCCTGCACGCCGTCGAGGGAACGGGCGAGGTGGTCTACGTGGTGTTCTTCGCCACCGCCGGCGCCCACCTCGACCTGCCGCTGCTCGCCCGGCTCTGGCCGGCGGCGCTCCTCCTCGCCGGCGCGCGCGCCGCGTTCACGGCGGCCGCGGGCGTGGCGTCGGCGAGGCTCGCCGGCGACCCGCCCGCCCTGCGGCGCTGGGGGTTCGCCGGCCTGGTCTCGCAGGCGGGGCTCGCGCTCGGGATCGCCGCCCGCGTCGCCGAAGCCTTCCCGGCCTTCGGCGCCGGGTTCGCCGCGCTGGCCGTCGCGGTGGTGGCGGTGAACGAGGTGGCCGGGCCGATCCTCTTCAAGCTGGCGCTGGACCGGACCGGCGAGAGCGCGGCGGCCGAGGCGGAGGCGGCAGCCCCGGGCGCGACGGCCCCGGCGGCGTAGGCAGCCGGGAGGGGCTGCGACCTCCGTCCGCTCCGCCGCGGGCTGCGGAACCAGGGCGGGCGATCAGGCGGCCGTCGCGGTCTCCACGATCCTCAGCAGCTCGACGACCGTCGCGGCGCCCAACGCCCGCATCGCGCCGTTCCGCAGGGCCCGCACCGTGATCGCGCTCGCCCCCAGCGCCGCGGCGATCTCCTCGTCGCCCATCCCGCTCGTCACCAGCTCGCAGATCACGCGCTGCCGCTCGGGGAGCCGGCGCAGCCGGGCCTGCGCCTCGTCCCGCCGCCCCCGCTCCGCTCGCTCGCGCGCGTCGGCCGCGAGGGCCCGCTCCACCGCCGCGAGCAGCCGCTGCTCGCCCACGGGCTTGGTGAGGAAGTCGATGGCACCCCGGAGCATCGCGTCCACGCCGGGCTGGGCGTCGGTGTGGCCGGACATGAAGACGATGGGGAGGGATCGCCTCCCCCGGGACAGCGCCTCCTGGAGGTCGAACCCGTTCACGCCCGGCATGCGCAGGTCCACCAGCGCGCAGGCGGGACCGTCGCCGGGGCCGTGCGCCAGGAACTCGCTCGCCGAGGTGAAGCCTTCCGCCTCGATGCCCCACGAGGCGAGGAGCCGCAGCGTCGACCGCACGAAGGACGCGTCGTCGTCCACGACGAACACGCGGGCACCGTCGGGGATCATGCGGACGCCTCCTGCGCAGGCCACCGCTCCTCGGTGGCGGGCAACAGCACGCGGAACATCGCGCCACCGCCGGGGCCGTCGTCCACGGCGATGCTGCCGCCGTGCGCCTCCACGATGGACCGGCTGATGGCGAGCCCCAGGCCGAGCCCGGCGGGCTTGCTGGAGTAGAACGGCTCGAACACGCGCTCGCGCTCCGCCACCGCGATCCCGGACCCCGAGTCCACCACGATGACCTCCACCTGGCCGTGCCGGGCCGCCGCGCGGATCGCGATGCGCCGGTGCTCGCGCGGGGTGCGGGCCAGCGCGTCCATCCCGTTCATGACCAGGTTCAGGACGACCTGCGCGAGCTGCACGTCGTCGCCGCTCACCGGCGGCAGCTCCGGCTCGACGTCCACGGCGAGGACGACGTCGCGATCGCGGGCGTCGGCCTCGACCAGCCGGACGGCGTCCCGGATCACCGCCGCCACGTCCACCGGGACGGGGCGGAGGTCCTCGCGGCGCAGGACCGCCCGCATGCGCCGGATCACCTCGCCGGCGCGCCGGGCGTCCTGGACGATGTCGTCGAGGGACTCCCGCACTTCCTTCGAGTAGCCCGGCACCCGCGCGATCATCCGCCGGGCGGCCTGCGCGTTGTTGAGCACGGCCCCGAGCGGCGAGTTGAGCTCGTGCGCCAGCGAGCCCGCCAGCTCGCCGACGGCGCCGACCCGGTTCAGGTGCGCGACCACCGCCAGGTTCTCGCGCGCGTTCGCCTCGGCGTGGCGCCTGCCCCGCCGCTGCACCAGGAGCCCCGCGATGAGCGCCGTCTGGACCGCCAGCACGGCGGCGAAGATCGCGACCGACCAGCGGTGTCGGCTCCAGAGCGACGGCTCGCGGAAGCGGACGTCGGCGCCGGCGGGCACCCGCGCGTCCGGAATCTGCCACCGATCCAGCTCGCGCCCGTCGAGGGCGATCCGGTGCGCGGCGTTCGGCTCCGGGCGGACGGAGGCGACCGTCTCCCCCGCCAGGATCCGCGAGACCATGCGGCCCACGCGCCTCCCGGACTCCTCGTAGTCGGACACCACGCCGCCGATGACGCCGGCCCCCAGCAGGTGGGCGTGCATGGAGAAGATCGGACCGGGCGCCGCCGAGGCCAGGGCGCGGAGGAGCTCCGGGCCGAACCACACGCGTCCCGAGCCGTCCCGGTAGAACGAGGCGACGAGGACCACGGTGTCGCCCGGGAGCGACCGGAGGCGCTCCTGGAGCGCCGGCATGGGCAGGCCGAACAGCTCGGTCACCTGCAGCCGGCTCGCGAAGCCGGCCCCCTCGCGCCGGAGGAGATCCGAGAGCGGCGTATCGACCCAGGAAGCGCCCCCGACCAGCACCAGGCGGCGCGTCGCGGGGAGGAGGTGGAGCGCGAGGTCGATGGTCTCGCGGATGGCGAGGTGTTCGGTCACCCCCGTGAAGTTCGGCGGAAGGTCGGCGACGTCGAACGCGGCCTCCACCGTCAGGCCGAAGACCACCGGCACGTCCGGCCACGGCGTCGTGGCGGGGTCTGCGAGGAACCGGATGGCGGCGTCGCCCACCGCCACGATGGCGTCGGGCCGGATCTCGCCGTACTTGGTCCGGAGCCAGTCGCGGAACCGGTCCTCGTAGATGGGCTGCGAGAACCGCTCCGCGTCCAGGTACTCGGCGAGCAGGTCCACGTCGCCGGCCGACGGAAGGGCCGCCCGCAGACCCGCGTTGAACGCCACGTTGACCGGCCGCGCGGCCTCGCTCTGGTAGACGGCCAGCACACGGCGCGACCTCGCAGGCTCTGCCGCCGAGGCAAGGCCAGCGAGCAGCACCACGGCCGTCACCAGGGACCCCCCTGGCGCCCCGAGGCTCCGGCGCAACATCGACACCCCCGACTGAAGATTCGCGCATTCTATCCGAAACGGATTGTCCTGGATCATGTGTCGGCTCTAAGGTCCTGAAAGGGGATGCGCGAATTCGACCGCCTCCTTGGCGCAACGCGTCGTCGCCGTGGAGCGCCGAGCACGGTGGGCGCCACGACGGATCACCCTCCGGGCCGGCGCGTGCGGGCGCTCGGGACCAAGGTCCGATTCCCAGCGGACCCGGTTCCTCCGATTCATGGGGCTGGCGAGATCCGTGCCCACGGTCGCCGGGGGCTCGCGCCGGAGGAGGGCATCATGGTGAGCAGGGTGGTCGTGGCCGCTTCGGCTGCCGCGGCGTTGCTGGCGTCGGCGGCCGTTCCCGCGCAGGCGGACGACGACGACTACGGCTCGTCGCGCAGGAACACCCTCCGCCTGCAGGTCGGCACCGGGGGCGTCTCCTCCGGCTACACCTGCGTCCAGTACTCCGGCGGATACTGCGGCAACTACTACAACCTGAGCACCGTGCCGCTGACGCTGTCCGCCGGCGTGGACTTCGGCGTCAAGTACATGGCCATCTCGCCTGGCTTCACCTGGCTCTCGACGCCCTTCGCCTCGCGCAACGTGAACGTCTACCAGCCGTCGCTGGACCTGCGCTGGGCGTCGCGCGGCGGCTCGGTGGGCTCGCGCGTCTCGCTGGGGTTCGGGATGCCGATCACGCAGAACGGCAGCGTCGGGTTCAGCACCCGCCTCGGCTTCGGCGGCTCCTTCGGGCCTCGGGACGGGACGACGCTGGGCCTCGACTGCTACATCGGCTGGTCGAACATCTCGGGCGTGAACATCGGCTCGCTCATCGTGGCGCTGGGACCCGAGTTCCACTTCTGACCGCAGTCCCGGGGGAAGCAATGAAGACCACCTCGCAGCTCCGCCTCCGCCTGGCCGCCGCCGCGCTCGCCTTCGCGGCGTCCGGGTGCACCTACTTCACCACGACCAAGCGCGTGGACATGACGCCCTTCGCGGACAACACCATCAAGACCATCGGAGAGATGGGGCGGCTCAGCAAGCCGCCGATCTGGGTGCACCTCAGGAGGTTCCGCCAGAGCCCGGCGGTGGTGAGGACGCTGGAGGACAACATCCCGGTCAGGAAGCTGCTGCGCAACATCGCGTTCTACTCCGCCCAGGTCGTGTCGCTGAACGACTCGGCGCTCCCCGAGAAGAAGAAGATCAAGGAGCTCGTGCGCTACATGCGCGAGGTGGTGAAGCCGGCCGTCGAGGATTCGGACGCAGCGGACTGGGGCGTCACCATCCCGGACCTCGACCCGATCCTCGACCAGGTCACGAAGAAGGAGACCTTCCTCGAGGCGCTCGGGGCGCTCGAGCCGCTCGTGAACGCGGTGCTCCAGTACGGGCTCAAGCTTCAGAACCGTGTGGACGGCGACATCACCACGGCGGGCGAGGACGTGGACCGGCAGATCGACGTCGAGTTCACGACCGTGATCGAGAACGCGAATGCGATCGAGGCCGTCCAGCAGCGGACCCTCCGCGGACTGGCGCTGCTGTTCCGCTACCGGCTGGGCGACGCTGCGGCGCTGAAGGAGCTGAAGGAAGAGGTGCCGAGCGCGCGCGAGCTGCTCGGCAGCCCCGTCCCCTCCGGAAAGGACCTGGCGGCGGTGGAGGCCACGCTGGCGGCGCAGCTCGATCGGCTCAAGGCCGCGCGAGAGCAGCTCGCCCCGGACCTCGCTGACTACCGGGATTCCAAGGTGGAGCTGGACACCCTGCGCGTGAGCGTCCTGGAGTACGCGCGCACCGCGCGGATCACGCTCATCCTCTGGGCCCGCTCGCACCGGAACCTCGGCCGGGGCGTGGCG
Source organism: Anaeromyxobacteraceae bacterium (assembly GCA_035519395.1). Lineage (GTDB taxonomy): Bacteria > Myxococcota > Myxococcia > Myxococcales > Anaeromyxobacteraceae > Anaeromyxobacter. Next base: position 8,775 of record DATIWK010000158.1, read on the forward strand.
GTTCCGCCGGTCATCGACGTGACCGGGCTGCTCATGGGGGCGGCGTCGAAGGCTGCCGGCGCGCTCATCCCGTAACCGGCCAGGCACGTGCCCGCCCTCCTCCTCGCGCTGCTGCTGCTCGTCCCCTGCTCCGGATGGGCGCAGGGCGCCACGTCCGACTCGCCGGCGCCGCCCTCGATGAAGGGCGGCGCCCTCCACGCCGGGTGGGGCTACTACGAGGTCACGCACCTCGGCCTCGCCTACCACGTGGACGACCGGGCCGCGTTCGAGCTGTTCGGCGGCGCCGGCCTCGCCGGGAGCGCGCGGACCATGTCGCTCGGCGCCGCCTTCTCCCACGCGCTGGGCGGACCGATCTGGACGGTGGAGTGGGGCTGGGACCTCAAGGCGATCTACTGGACCCAGTCCGACACCAACTACGACTGGAAGAACGTGTCGCTCGTGCTCGGCGGCTACCTCACCAAGGAGATCGACCCGCAGTTCTGGCTCCGGCTCGACGCGGGCGTCGCCCTGTCGGGCGCGCTCGACTCGACCCGCAAGCAGAACGAGAACTTCGCCCACCCCACGCGGTGGAACGGGAGCGTATGCCTGGACGTCGTCTACCGGTTCCGCGGACCGTGAGCAGGGAAGGCCCTCCTTCCGTGGCGCGTGCCGCCCGCCGGGCCCCCGGCCCCTCCGGGCGAGGCCCCTCGGCCTGGTCCCGCGCCCGGGCCCTCGCGCTGGCCGCCGCGCTCGCGCCCTGCGCGTGCTCGAAGATCACGTACCTCCCGGACAACCCCATCGCCGGGTGGTCGCCGCCGGTGGTGCTCATGCACCGGGGCGGCGGGAACGACTGCGGGCCGGGCCTCCCCTGCTGGCCGAACACGCTCCCGGCGGTGCTGCACGGGTTCGACGTGCTGGACGGCGCCGAGGTGGACATCCAGCTCAGCGCCGACGGGACCCTCTGGCTGGGGCACGACAACGAGGTGATCGACTGCGCCGGCAACTTCGTCGGCTCCTGCTTCCAGGACCTGCACGACTCGCAGATCGACCTCGTCGCCTACTGCGATCGGACGGCGCCCGCAGCGTGCACCGCGGGGTCCTCGGCGGACTGCATCCAGCACTACGTCCGCGCCGAGGAGGTGATCGCCGCCATCACCGGCGTCCCCGACAAGAAGATCTCGCTCGACATCAAGGGACAGTACTGCAAGTCGCTGGGGATCGCGGACGCCCAGCGCATCGGGGACGAGGTGGTCCGGCTCGTCCGCACCTACCCGATGGGCGACCGGGTGCTGGCGGAGTCCGAACAGATCAACTTCGTCGACACCGTCGTGGGTTCCGGAGCGCCGGTCCTCACGTTCATGAACGCGCTCGGCGGCGTGGACCGGGCGCTCGGCTCGGCCTCGACGCGCGGCGCGGACGGCATCTCGTTCAAGTGGCAGACCGACGTCATGGACGCCGACGTCGTGGCCGGGATCCACCGGAAGGGCTTCCGCGTCATCATCTGGACCATCGACTCCCCGGCGGACATCGCCGCGGCCTGGGCGGCCGTCCCCGACGTCATCGAGTCCGACAACCCCGACTTCTTCCTGTACGTGACTCCGCAGCCCTGACGTCCTCGTCCAACCCGAAACCCGGAAGGCACCATGACCGACAGAATCCTTGGACGACCCCTCCTCCTCGCCGCCCTCGCCATGGCGAGCGCGAGCATGCCGCGCCTCGCCTCGGCCCAGGCCGAGCCCCCGCTCACGCCACCCTCGCTGCAGGACGGCTCGAGCAAGGCGCCGCCGCCCGATCTCAAGCTGCGGCCGCCGGAGCTCGCGCCCGCGAAGTACCAGCAGAGCTACCTCATCCCGGTGCTCGAGGTCGGGGTGCTCTACTTCATCTGGAACGCCTGGGGGCGCTGGGTGCTGCAGGAGGACTTCGCGAACGTCACCTGGGCCAGCATCAACCGCAACCTGACGGGGGGCGTCTGGTGGTGGGACGAGGACGCGATGGCGGTGAACCAGATCGGCCACCCGCTCCAGGGATCGATGAACTACCTGGCCGCCCGGTCCACGGGCAACAACCTGTGGGTGTCGTTCGGGTACTCGTTCGGCGCGAGCCTCCTCTGGGAGATCGCGGGCGAGACCGAGCCGCCGTCCTACAACGACATGATCACGACGCCCGTCGGCGGGACGGTGCTGGGCGAGATCCTGTACCGCAGCCACGCCCTCATCATCCAGAGCATGTCGCCGGGCGCGCTGCGCGAGGTCCTCGCCTTCATCGTCGCCCCCACCGCCGGCCTGAACCGGGCCATGTTCGGCAACCGCTACGTGTCGCCCGAGTTCTACGAGACGCGGAGCATCTACGCCCAGCTCGGCGTCGGCGGCGGGACCGCCTACACGACCGTGGGCAACGGTTCCTGGAAGGGGGGCGGATCGGTCCAGTTCATGCTCACCTACGGAATCGTCGGCGACCCCGATCTCGAGCTCCGGCGGCCGTTCGACCACTTCGTCGCCCGCGCCGGCATCGTGGCCGGGACCGGCGTGGCGGCGGACATCACCACGCGCGGCACCCTGGCGGCGGCGAAGTTCGGGGGCACCGGCGACTGGCGCGGGCTCTGGGGCCTCTACGCGCTGTACGACTACATCTCGCCCGAGGTGATGCGGGCCTCGGCCGTGGCGCTCGGCTTCGGCGGCGACGGGCAGTGGATCGTCGCCCCCGGCGCCGTGCTCGAGGTGGCCGGCATCGTCGGCCCCGCCTTCGGCGCCGACGGCATGACCGCTCAGCCGCAAGGCTTCCGCGACCAGCACATGGGGCCGGGCGCGATGGGCGTGGTCGAGGCCAGGGGCATCTTCGCGGACCGGGTGCGCGCCATGCTCGAGTGGCGGCAGTACTTCATCGGGACCGCGGTGGACCACAGCGGCTGGGACGACATGTCGTATGCGGTCGCGGGGCTCGCCTTCCGCCTGGCAGGCCCTCACGGCATCGGGATCAGCTCCACGCTGTCCCGGCGCCACGCGCAGTACACCGGCCAGCCGGACACGTTCCAGCAAGCCCGCTCGCTCGTCGTCTACTACGAGCTGCTGGGGAGCGGCCTCGGCGCGCCGCCCCGGCGGATCGTGGACGACGCGAGCTGACCCGATGCCACGCACCTTCGAGACCCTCTCACGACGCACCGCCCGGAGGACCTCATGAACGCTCTCGTTCGCCTCGCCGCAGCCGCCGTCCTCGCCGCCACCCTGCCCGGCGCGGCGCTGGCGCAGTCCAACCCGCCGCCGCCGCCGCAGGGCTATCCGCCGCCGCCCTCGTATCCGCCTCCGCAGGCCTATCCGCCTCCGCAGGCCTATCCTCCGCCGCAGGGCTATCCGCCGCCTCAGGGCTATCCCCCGCCTCAGGGCTATCCACCCCCGCAGGCCGCACCGCCGGCGATGGTCGCCGCGAAGCCCGCCTTCCACCCGCACCCCGAGCTGACGGCCATCGCCGGCTACCAGCTCAACACCGACATCAGCACGACCGCGGGCCAGCTCACCGTGGAGGACGCGCCGGTGTACGGCGCGTCGATCGGCATGGAAACGCACCCCGGCATGCGGGCCGAGTTCATCTGGCTCTACTCCAACCCGACCGTTCACGCCTCGGGCTCGCTGCTCCTGAACGGCAGCCAGCCGATCCACGTGCCCACCCACTACTTCCAGATCGGCGGGACGAAGGGCATGCGGTTCGACAAGATCGAGCCGTTCGCAGGGGCCACCATCGGCGCGGCGCTGTTCCTGCCGAGCCGCCTCACCTACTCGGACGGCTCGAGCGTCTCGCTCAGCGACACCTGGCGCTTCGCCTTCACCCTCGCCGCCGGCCTCGACATCCACCTCACCGAGAAGCTGGCGCTCCAGGCCCAGGTGCGGCTCGCCGCGCCCGTCTACTTCAGCAGCGGCGGGATCTACGTGGGGACCGGGGGCGCCTCGCTCGGGGTGAGCGGCGGCATCCCGCTCTGGCAGTGGAACTTCCTGGGCGGGCTCGTCTTCAGCCCGTGAGCCGCGACCGCCGCGCGAGGCGCCTCACGTCGGCGCCTTCACGCGGCGGAGTCGATCGAGCCGGGGGGCGTTCCCGTCCCCCGGCTCCAGCGGGCTACTTCTTGGCCGGCTCCTTCGCCGGCGCCTTGGCGGGCGCCTTGGCCTTGGGCTTCGCCGGATCGACCGACACGGCCAGCGCGCGGGTCGCCATGATGGTGACCTGGTCGCCGACCATCACGCCCGTGAGGTTCTCCGGGTTCTTCACCGGGAGCGTCTGGGTGTCGCCGTCGGAGGTCTTGAGGGTCACGGACTTCTTGTCCGCGGCGATCGCGGTGACCGTGGCGACGATGGTCAGGTCGGCCTCGGCCGCGGCGGCGGGCTTCTCGCCCGGCTTCGCAGTCGCCATCGCGGAGCTCGAGCCGGACGCGGGGCCGCCGGTGTCGGCGCCGGGCTTCGTGACCCAGATGGCAACCGAGTCGTAGTAGTCCACGGACACGAGGTCGCCGGGCTTCACCTGGGGCAGGTTCTTCACCCGATCGTCGGCCTTGAAGGTGAACGGCTTCCCGGACTCGCCGACGACGGTCACCATCCGCGTCTTGAGGTCCACGCTCTTCACCGTCGCGGTGATGGTCGCCGACCGCGTCCGCTGGAACGAGATGTCGCGCTCGCTCGTCCCCTGTGCCTGCCCTGCAACCGGCCCGGCGAGCAGCGCGGCCGCAGCGAGCATTCCGAATCGACGATTCATGTGCATCCTCCCAACAGGTTCGTGGTCACTGCCGCGGTCCGACCCTCGGCCCGCCGCGCCAACGCTGTACCGCGCCTGCGTGGCGGTGCCACTTGGACCAAGGTCCGACGCCCCGGCGCGGGCGCCGCCGCGGCGCAGGAAGCGCCTGCGTGTGGGATGGCTCCCGATACGAGCGCCGCGCGGACGTCGCGCGAGGGTCCGCCTACAGCCGCATGGCGTCCCGGCAGGCGCTGGAGACCGAATCCTCGTAGAGCTTGAGGCAGGCGAAGACCTTCCCGCCGCCGGGGGGGATCCCCGCGCACAGGCGCTCGGCGTCGCCGCCGCACGCCGCCTTGAAGCGCTCGATCTTCTCTCCCGCGGCGGCGACCGCGTCGCGGCACGTCGAGGAGAGCTCGTTCCACCGGGCCGAGACGCAGGCGAGCACCCGCCCCTGGCCCTGGGGGACGCCCTGGCAGTACTGCCACACCGCGCCCGAGCAGGCGACGCCGAGCTGCCGCGCCCTCCCCTCGACCTCCTGCACCTGCTGCTGGCATGCGCTCGACACCTCGAACCAGCGCGCCCGGAAGCACGCCATGATCCGCCCGTCGCCCACCGGGACGTCGGGGCAGAGCCGCTTCGCGTCGGCGACGCAGGGCCCCTCCGCCGCCGCCGGGCCGCTCGCGGCCGCGCACGCCGCGGCCAGAACCAAGAGCACCGTCCGTCTCATCGCATCCTCCTGCGGGCGCTCGACGCCGCGCCCTGGCCCGTCAGAACGTCTCCCCGACGGTGAGGTAGAAGCCGTTCGACCCGCCCGCGCCGATGGCGTAGTCCATGACGAGGTTCATGCGCGCCTGGTTGTCCGCCATGATGCGCACACCTATTCCCCCCGCCGGCTTGACGCTGTCGAACAGCGCGATCCCCTTCTCGTGCACGCCCAGCGCGGGGTCGTCGATGGTGGGACGCGAGGCCGTCGTCGCGTTGACGAAGACCACGCCGCCGACGAGGCCGCTCCGCGTGAGCGGGAACCGGTACTCGGCCTCGCCGTAGACGAGCGCGGTGCCCCGGAACCGCCCCTGCGGATAACCGCGGCCGGAGCGGTCGCGGTTGTCGTAGCCGAGGGCGGGGAGGTCCAGGTAGGGCGCCGCCCCCGTGGTCACCGCCTGCCCGTAGGCCCAGAAGGCGATGAGGTGGCGCGGCCGCTCCTGGGAGAGGCTCACGTAGGTCCGCGCCTCGCCGTACAGGATCGAGCTCGTCCGGGAGCTGCCGAGCCAGGTGGGGTTCACCCGCCAGGACGCCAGGAGGTACGAGCCGCTGTGCGGATCGAGCGTGTGGTCGCGGCTCTCGTACAGCGCGTTCAGCGAGACGCCGGAGAGGCCGTAGTGCGTCGGGCTGAACCCCTCGAACACGCTGTAGGCGTAGTGGCTGGTGATGGCCGGCGGCGACGCGGAGGTGTCGAGCGACTCGTCCACGATGTTCCAGTGCAGGTCGAGGTGGTAGCCGAGCCCGAGGTACGCGTTGCCGGTCACGCGCCGGAAGACCGTCTCGTGGATCTTCACGAAGTCGAACTTCATCTCCTGGGCGCCCGGCAGGGCGGCGGTGTCGAGGCCGTTGATGTTGAAGCCGCTGCTCACCGGCGTGGCCCCGGTGCCGAGCCCGTAGGTCGGCTGCGAGTAGACGTAGAAGCGGGCGTCCCCCAGCAGCTCCCAGTCGTTCTCCGACGTCAGGGCCACGCTCTTGAGCGACCCCAGGAACTGCTGCTTGGTGGTGAGCATCGCGGACGCGGAGAAGCTCGAGATGGTGGTCTTGTCGGGAGGTCCGAGCGCCACCGCCGCGGTCGCCGCGGCGCCCAGCGCCACGCCGACGTTCGGGTTCGCGCCGAACGCGGGCAGGATGAACATCATGAGCTTCCCGACCGTGGGCGCGAGCGCCGGACCGGACCGGAGCCCGAAGACACGGAGGAGGTCGCTGTCGTCCAGCGACGGCCGGTGCGGCTCGAGCGGCACGCCGACGGCGGAGACCACGGCCGGCGCCGCGTCCTGCGGCGTTCCCCGGGCCGGCGCTGCCCCTGCGGCGAGGGCCGCGACGAGGACCGGCCAGCGCGGGGCGGAATGCGGTGGACGCATGTGCGAGCCCCCATCCCTCGGGGGGCGGTCCCGGGCGACCCCGGGCGATCCCTGCACCGTCCACGCTACTCGACCCGGGCTCCCAAAGGCGATCCGCCCATGGTCCAATGGTGCCGCCATGCGGGTCGGATATCGTGGCAACGTGGATCCTCGACCGGCGAGCGCGTCGCCCGTGAGGCGGCAGGCGGTCCCGTCCTTGGCGGGCAAGGTCTTCGTCGTGGACGACGACAAGAGCTTCCTGCGCTCGATGGACCGGCTGCTCCGGACCGCAGGCTACGAGGTGCGCACGTTCATCTCGGCGCGGGAGTTCCTCGCCGCGGATCGCGGCGACGGCCAGTCGTGCCTCCTGCTCGACCTGCGGATGCCCGGCGTGAGCGGCATCGACCTGCAGGAGCAGCTCGTCGCCTCCGGGTACGACATCCCCATCGTCTTCCTGAGCGGACACGCCGAGTTCCGCTCCGGCGTCCGCGCCATGAAGGCGGGGGCGATCGACTTCCTCGCGAAGCCGTTCACCGAGACGGAGCTGCTCGCCGCCATCGGGAAGGCGCTCGAGCGCGATCTGCGCAGCCGCGCCGGACGGGCAGCGAAGCAGGAGGTGCTCGCGAAGCTGGCGCGGCTCACGCCCAGGGAGCGCGAGGTGTGCGATCTGGTCGCCACCGGCCTCCTCAACAAGCAGATCGCGGCGGAGCTCGGCGCGGCCGAGAAGACGATCAAGTGCCACCGCGGGCGGGTGATGGAGAAGCTGGAAGTGGGCTCCGTCGCGGAGCTGGTGCGCCTCGTGGATCTCGCGCGTAAGCCCTGAAGGGCGGTGCGCAATGCCAGGCCGTGGAGTTTCCGGGTTGCCGCACGCGCTGCGGCGGGGGCGGTCCCTCGCCGCCGCGATCCTGGTGGCGGCGCTCGCGGCGGCTGCGCCTTGCCGGGCGGCCTCCGCCGGCGACCCGGCGGTCGCGGCCTCGCGGAGCAGGACTCCCGCCGACGACGCGGGCCCGCGCGCGAGCGGTGGCAGCAGCCTCGCTCCGGCGCTGGCGATCGTCGTGGGGCTCGAGGCCGCCGCGATCGGGGTCCTCCTCGCCGGCCTCCTCCGGCGGCGCCGCGCGGACGCCTCGGCCTGCCGCCGCCTGGTGCGGATCGCGCACCTGAGCAGCGCCGGCGCGGCGCGCGAGACCGGACGCTGGCTGGCCGACGCGATCGGCGGCCCGCTCGCGTCCACGCTGAACAACCTCGGCGCGGCGCGCCGGCTGCTGCTCCGGGAGACGCCGCCGCTCGAGGAGGTCGCGGCCGCGGTGGACGAGGCGCAGGCGGCCGGAGAGACCGCCGCCCGCGTGGTGAACCAGCTCCGCGCGCTCCTGCCGGACCGGTCCGCCGGTCACCGGCCCGTGGACCTGAACGCGGTGGTGCGCGAGGCGCTCCGGCTCGTCGCCCGCGGGCGCACCGCGGCCGTGACCGCGGCGCTCTCGCCGCTGCCGCCGATCAGCGGCGACCGGGGCGAGCTGCTCCAGGTGGTCCTCGAGGTGGTCCTCAACGCGCTGGAGGTCGCGGCGACCGCCGGGCGCGGCGTCGTCTCGATCCGGACCCGGGCAGCCGGCGGGTCGGTCGAGCTGTGGGTGGACGACTCCGGCGCGGGCACGGCCGAGGAGGGCCGGACTCCGCTCCTCACGCCGCTCTTCGCGACCGATCTCATGGGGCTCGGGGCGGGGCTCGCCGCCGCCCGATCCATCGTGGAGTCCTACGGCGGGAGGATCGCGGCCGAGAGCCCGTCCGGTGTGGCGCGCTTCAGGGTGACCTTTCCCGCGGGCACCTTCCCCGGCGCCCTGGCAGAGGCGGCGCACTGAGCTCGGCCGGCAACGGAAGTTCGCACGCAAGGGATCGGACACGGCGAGCGCGCCCGGCCCTGCCCGGATACACCAGGGTGCGACCAAGGTCCGATTTCGCCCCCATGGCCCGGGCGGACATCATCGGACCCCGGGAGGTCGTATGCACACTCGATTCGCAACGCTCGCGGCGGCCGTGTTGCTCGCCTCGTGCTCGACGTACACCGCGCCGAACTCGGTGGTCTACGGCACCGACGTGGTGACGCAGTACAAGCCGCAGGCCGATTTCGCGACTTATCAGACCTTCAGCGTCGATCCCACCGTGGTCGTGGTGGACGGGACTGGCACCGTTTCGACCACGTACGTCGTGGACGGCACCTTCGTCGCCGCGAACATCGCGGACCACATGAGGGCCGCCAACTACGAGGAGCTGGCGTGGCCGGGGATCGGGACACCGAGCACGGCGGACCTCCAGATCAAGCTGAACGCCGCGCTCGGCAGCCAGGCGGTCTACTACCCCGGCTACTGTGGCTGGTACCCGTACTACTACGGCTGCTACCCGAGCTGGACGTACGCGGGCAGCTACAGCTTCGGGACGCTCACGATCACGATGGGTGACGCCAAGAACTCGCCACCCCCCTCCGGCAACGCCAACATCAACCTCGTCTGGAATGCCGCGCTCTACGGCGTCCTCTCCTCGTACTACACGGGTACTCCGGGGAGCGGCAACAACGTCAACTGGGGCCGGATCAACGCGGCGGTGGACCAGGCCTTCGCGGACTCCCCCTACATCACCAGGCCGCCGATCCCGTAGCGCCCGGAGGACGCCACCATGAGAACCGCAATCGTCCGCATCGCCGTCGCCGCCGCGCTCCTCACCGGGACCGCCCGGGCCGACGAGGCCTGGATGACCACGTCGTCCTACCGGCCCGACCAGACCCTCTGGATCCTGAACTGGGAGATCGCCGGCCCCATCGGCTCCTTCGCGAACTACATCGACAGCACCAGCCTCCGCGGCTTCTCGCTGGAGGGCCGCTCCTTCGTCTCGAAGAACGTCTCCGTCGGCCTGTCGTTCTCGTGGAACCGGTTCGAGCAGTCCTTCGACAAGGTGAGCATCCCCATCACCAACGGGACGGCGACCGGGCCGGTGTACCGCTACAGCGACATGTTCGGGATCCGCGGGCTCGCCCACTACTACTTCTCCACCGGGGCGCTGCAGCCCTACGTCGGCGTCGGCATCGGCGGCGCGTGGGGCTACGCGTACCAGCAGACCGCGGACCTCTCCAACTCGCAGAGCAACTTCAACTTCATCGTGGATCCGGAGGTCGGCCTCCTGTACGTGCTCGCCAAGGGCGGCACCAACGCCGCGCTGAACGTCGCCTTCCGCTACACGTACACGACCGCGACCGTGGGCCGCGAGAAGGACGCGTCCACGCTGTCCGGCATCGTCGGGATTGCGTTCGGGTACTGAGCCCGGCAACCCGGAGCCTCGAGGTGAAACGGCTCGCCCCGGTCCACCCGGGGCGAGCCGTCGCGTCTCCCGGGGCGGCTACTTGGGCTTGGGCGGCGGGTAGTCGGCGAGGAGCTTCCGCGCGGCGTCGTCGATGCTGGCCCGGAGCGTGCTCACGTCCTGGATCGTGTCCGTCGCCGTGCCGCGCCAGAACAGCTTCTTCGTCTGCGCGTCCGAGAAGTCGAGGACCAGCGTGCCGACGCGGTAGTCGCGGACCTCGACCACGGGCGTGGCGACGTAACCGGGGCCGTAGGGGCCGTACACGTACGACCCGGAATATGCGTAGCCGTAGTTGCTCACCTCGACCTGGCGCTCCGCCCACCCCAGGGCCGTGACGATGAAGCTCGGATTCGCGTCGATGGCGACCTTCACCAGCCCCTTGGCCGCCAGCTCTCGGTCGATGGCCGAGTAGATCATCTCGCGCACCGCCGGGTTGCGCGCCGGCGCGGTCTGGTCCGGCCCGGGGGGCGTCGGGTTCCAGGCGTAGGTCTTGTAGTCGCCGAACGGCGCCTGCGGGTTGTACTCGGTGCGGACCTTCACGGTGGAGCAGCCAGCGAGAGCGGTCGCTGCGGCGAGAAGCCACCAGGTCGATCTCATCGTGTCACCTCCTCGCGCGCGGCTGGCACCGGCGCGCTTCGTCGTGGGTACGGCAGGGGAACCTGGTCCGGCACGCACCGCGGCCATTCACCACTTGGAGAGGGCGTCGCGGCAGTCGCCCGAGATCTCCGAGAGGTGTCCCCGGAGGCAGGCGACGAGGCGGCCGCCGCCCATCTCGATGCCGGTGCAGAAGGTGTTGACGTCGGCGGCGCAGGCCGCCTGGAGCTGCGAGGTCTTGAGGCGCACCGTGTTGATCGCCCCCTGGCAGCTCTGGGACAGCTCGCTCTGCTTCTGCACCAGGCAGGCCGCCACCCGGCCGTTGCCGGGCTCGACGTCGGCGCAGAGGCGGTTGGCGTCCCCCTCGCACTCCACCGCGACGTCCTCGGCCTTGTGCAGGGCGGCCGCGAGCTGCTGCTGGCACGCGGCGGTGAGCTTCGACTGGTTGGCGCGGAGGCAGCCGAGCACCTCGACGGAGCCACCCTTCCCCGGTCCGGCGAACGGAGCGGTGCGGGTCTGGTTGGCCCCGGCGCAGAGGCGCGCCGCGTCGGCGGCGCAGGCGTCCTCGGCCGTGGAGGGAGCCGTAGGGAGGAGCGCGGCGAGGGCGACGGCGGTGCGAGCGAACGCCGCGGTCCGCCCGGGAACGAACGTGCCGCTCATGCGGGTGATCCTCTCAGGCCGGGCGCCGGCCGGGAACGGGACCAAGGTCTGATCTCCTCGCCGAGGTCGAGGCGTTCCGGGGGACCCTGCCGGACCGCTCAACCGCGCCGGCCCTCAGGTGGGCTCGGGGCGCCCTTCCCCTCCCAGCGCTCGCGCGGGACGACCACGGGCTCGTCCGGCTGCAGCACGAAGTGCGGCGACATGATCTGCACCCCGGCCGCGTTGAAGGCGTCCTGGATGTGCGCGTGCAGCTCGGAGAGGACCTGGGGCCGGTCCACCGGGTCGGCCTCGAGCCGGGCCACCAGATCGTAGACGACGTAGAAGTCGGAGAGGGAGCGCTGCAGGACGAAGGGCGGCGGCTCCGCCTTGAGGCCGCGGGTCTCCCGCGCGGCCCCGAGCAAGAGCTGCTGCACCTGCCGCCAGGGCGCGTCGAAGCCGATGGTCACCTGCGTGGTGACGAGCGGGCCGGACCCACCCGACAGCCGCGTGAAGTTCCGCACCGCGCCGCCGATCACCACGGTGTTCGGGACGGTGACCTCCTCGCCGCGGAGCGTGACGATCTTGGTGGAGAGGAGCCCGACCTCGCTCACCACCCCCTCGGTCTCTCCGAGCCGGACGGTGTCGCCCACCGCCAGCGAGCGGGAGTAGATCACGGCGAGGCCGCTCATCGCCTGCGAGACGAGCCCGGTCGAGCCGAGCGAGAACATCAGGCCCACCAGCAGGCTCAGCCCCTTCACCGCCTCCGAGCTGGCGCCGGGGATGTAGGGGTACGACGTCGCCAGCGCGGAGAGCCAGACCAGCGCGGAGACGATCCGGCGCGTCGCCGGCACCGTCTCCGGGTAGAGCCCGCGGATCTTGAGGGCGCCGCTCTCCAGCCGGTCGAAGATGCCGCCCAGGAAGTGCGCGAGGAAGCGGGCCGCGGTCATGATGACCGCGACGGTGACCAGCCCGGGGATCGAGGACAGGACGGCGAGCCCGAGGGTGGTGAGGATGCCGAGCGCGCCGCCGGTGAGGGCGTCCGCCCAGGGGGCGGTGAGGGGGAACCGCCCCAGGACGAAGGTGATCCAGACGTCCACGAAGACGGCCACCACCGCCCAGAAGGCGACGAAGGAGAGGACCCGGATCGCCCCCTGGAGCAGCGGCGTCAGGTCGATCCCCCGGCGCGCGAGCCCGGCCGTCCGCCGCTCGGCGATCGCCTTCGAAGCCTTGAGGAACACCCGCCGCAGGCGCACCAGGACCCAGAGCACGGCCACGAGCGCCACCGTCGCCGCGAGGCTCTCCGCCACCGCCCGGAGCAGGCGGGGAACGGAGCGCTGCTCCCGCTCGGCCTGCAGCGCGCCCGTGAGGCGCTCCACGACCGCGCGGGCGAGCTGGTCGAGCGCCTCGCCGGCGAGCGGCTCGACGTCGCCCTCGGTGAGGAGGAACACCAGGCGGTTCCCGACCAGGACCATGAGGCCGCGCTCCGTCCCTATGGTCACCGGCTGGGTGGAGACGGGCTGCTCCGCATCCTGGTGAGAGAGCGCGCCGACCCGTTCCGCCGCGAGCCGCACCCGCTCCGCCGGATCGTTCCCGTGGATGGACCCGCGGAACTTCACGATGAAGCGGTTCGCGACCGTGAGCGTCGCAGGCTCGGCAGCCGTCTGCGGCGCGCCGGCCGGGGCGGCCGCCAGGCCGGCGGCCACCAGGATCGCGCACACGGATCCGTGCATGACTGCCAGCTTATGCGCTTCCGCGGCGAGGGGGCGGTCCTCTCCCGGGGTCGGACCTTGGTCCCGTTCCCCGGAAGGCCGCGAACGCGGTAAGCGGTACCCGGAAACGTCTGCGCGAGAAAGGGAGGCGTCATGCGGCGCATGCTGAAGACCATCGGAGCGCTCGCCCTCGCGGTCTCGGCGGGGTGCGTGAGCTCGAGCAAGTACGAGAAGAAGGCGGAGGAGGCGGCACAGAACGACACCAAGGCCCAGGAGGCGGCCGCCAAGGCGCAGGCGTGCGAGACCAAGGCCGCCGCGCTGGAGCAGCAGCTCGCGACGGCGCAGCAGCAGCTCCAGCAGGTCACCGATGCGCGCGACAAGCTCGCCGCCCAGGCGGCCGCCCTGTCCGAGCAGAAGGGCCAGCTCGAGGCCAAGAGCGCCGAGTACGAGCGGCTGGCGCGCTCGCTGCAGAAGGAGATCAAGGCGGGCCAGATCGAGATCTCGGAGCTCCAGAACAAGATGATCGTGAAGCTGCGCGACCGGATCCTCTTCCCGTCCGGGTCCGCCAAGCTGAGCGCCGAGGGGAAGAAGGCGCTCGACGAGGTCGCCGCGGTCTTCAAGGACATGAAGGGGAGGAACGTGATCGTAGGCGGCTACACCGACGACGTCCCGGTCGCGAAGAAGGGCCCCTTTTCCGACAACTGGGACCTCTCGACCGCGCGCGCCTCCTCGGTGGTCCGCTACATCGCCTCCAAGGGCGTCCCGCCGAAGATGCTCGGCGCCGCCGGCTTCTCGGAGTACCGCCCGGTCGCGCCCAACGACTCCGCCGCCAACCGGAGCCAGAACCGGCGGATCGAGATCGCCCTCGTCCCCGCGGACTGAGGGCTACGCCTTGACGCTTGATGTCGCCGGCGGCGCGTGAGCAGATCGGTTCGCTTGCGCGCCGCCCGCTCCATCGCCCTGGCGCTCGTCGCGTCGTCGGCGCTGACGGCGCCGCGTCCCGCTCGCGCCGGGGACGCGCCCGAACCCGACCGCCCGGCCCCGGCCGCGGACCCCGGGCACGCCCGCGCCGAGGGCGCGCCGGGGCCCGAGCACCGGGTCACGTCCGCCGACCTCACCGGCGACACCTGGCGCGCGGCCGGGATCACGGCCGGGGCCTTCGCGCTGACCGGCCTCGTCGCGATCCCGAAGACCACGGACTGCCGGATCTGCGAGTCCAACAAGCTCGACCAGCACGTCCGGGACGCCCTGCGCTGGAGCGACACGGCGAGCGCCCAGCACGCCTCCGACATCCTCGCCAGCGGCGTGATCCCGCTCCTCGCGGTCGGCGACGCGTGGCGTTCGACCAGCTCGCTCGGCAACGCCGCGCGGGACGCCCTGGTCGTCGCGGAGGCCGCGTCGCTCTCCTCGCTCGCGACCGGGATCGCGAAGAGCGGGTTCGCGCGCCGCCGCCCCGGCCTGCCCACCACCGGGCAGACGAGCCCCTCGGGCAACCACAGCCTGTGGTCGGGCCACTCCTCCTGGTCCTTCTCCATCGCGGTCGCGCAGGCCACGCAGGACACCATGCGCGGGGACCCGGCCGCGCCGTGGGTGTGGGCCATCGGGATGACGCTCGCGACGAGCGTCGCCTACCTCCGCGTGGCCGGCGACGCCCACTGGTTCACGGACGTGCTCGCCGGCGCGGCCATGGGCAGCGCGTTCGGCGCCGCCGTCCCGCTGCTCGAGAAGCGGCTCGTCCACGGCGTCACCATCTCGCCGGCGCCGGGCGGCGTGGCCATCCACTGGTGACGGTGTTGCCGACGAGAGACTGACCGCGCGGCTCCTCCCGTCGCCACCGCGAAGCGGCGAGCCGGGCGGCGAGCCGCCGGACCCCGCGTGGACCCATGACCGGCGCCCACCACTTCCTGCTCGCCCTGACCATCGTCCTGTGCGTGGCAGCCGTCACGACGGTGCTCTTCCGGCGGCTGCGCCAGCCCATCGTGCTCGGCTACATCCTGGCGGGGCTCCTCGTCGGGCCGCACGTCCCCGTCCCGCTGGTCGCCGATCCGGTCATCGTCCAGACGCTCTCCGAGCTGGGCGTCGTCCTGCTCATGTTCGCGCTGGGGCTCGAGTTCGACCTCCGCCAGGTCGCGCGGGTGGGGCCCACCGCCGGGGTCACCGCGGTCGTCCAGTCGAGCATCATGGTCTGGCTGGGGTTCATCGCCGGGCGCGCCTTCGGGTGGACGGTGATCGAGAGCGTCTTCGCCGGCGCCATCGTCGCCATGTCCTCCACGACCATCATCGCCAAGGCCTTCGACGACCTCCGCGTCCGCGGGCCTCTCCGCGATCTGGTGGTGGGGGTCCTCCTGGTCGAGGATCTCTTCGCGATCCTCTTCATGGCCGTCCTCACCGCGGTGGCGACGGGCGCGGGCGTCTCGCCCGGCGAGCTGGGGGCGACGCTCGGCCGGCTCGGCGCCTTCCTCGCCCTCCTCCTCGCGGCCGGCATGCTCGTCGTCCCGCGCGCGATCCGCTACGTCCGCCGCCGCGGCGGTCCCGAGGTGCTGCTGATCGCGAGCCTGGGCCTGTGCTTCGGGTTCTCGTACCTGGCGCTGGCCGCGGGGTACTCGGTGGCGCTGGGCGCGTTCCTGGCCGGATCGCTGGTGGCGGAGTCCGGCCAGGCGCACGCCGTGGAGGAGCTGGTCCGGCCGATCCGCGATCTCTTCGCCGCCGTCTTCTTCGTGTCGGTCGGCATGCTCATCGACCCGGCGCTGGTGGCCCGACACTGGGGGGCGATCGCCGCGTTCTTCGCGCTGGTGGTGGTCGGCAAGTCCGCGGCGGTGGGACTGGGCGCGTTCCTCACCGGAAACGGCGTCCGGACCTCCGTCCAGACCGGCATGAGCCTCGCCCAGATCGGCGAGTTCTCGTTCATCCTGGCCTCGCTCGGGGCCTCGCTCGGCGCCACGCGCGAGTTCCTCTACCCGGTCGCGGTCGCGGTCTCGGCGGCGACGACGCTCACCACCCCGTGGCTCATCGGGGCCTCGGGGCCGGCGGCGTCCTGGATCGACCGCCGGCTCCCGCCGCGGATCCAGACGGTGGTGTCGCTGTACGGAAGCTGGATCGAGCAGCTCCGTTCCTCCCCGGCGCGGGCCACGCTGGGCGCGCGGGTCCGCCGGATCGTCCGCGCGCTGCTCGTAGACCTGGCCGCGGTCTCGGCGATCGTCATCGGTGCGTCCGTCGCGGTTGCGCCGGCGGCGAGCCGGATCGCCGGCGCCCTGCGGATCGGGGCGCGTCCGGCGCGGCTGATCCTGCTGGCGGCGGCCGCCGCCGTCGCCGTCCCCTTTTGCGTGGGCCTCGTCCGGAACGCGCGCGCCCTCGGCGTGGCCGTCGCCGCCGCCGCCCTGCCGTCCGGCGATCCGGGCCGGCCGGACCTCGCGGCCGCTCCGCGCCGCGCGCTCGTCGCGATCGTGCAGCTGGGCGCCACGGTGCTGGTGCTCCTGCCCGTCGCGGCGCTGACGCAGCCGTTCCTCCCCGGCGCACCCGCCGCGGGCGTGATCGCGGTGGCGGTCGCCGTGCTCGGCGTCGCGTTCTGGCGGAGCGCCGCGAACCTGCAGGGCCACGTCCGCGCCGGAGCGCAGGTCATCGTCGAGGCGCTCGCGCGGCAGGCGGCCTCGGGCCACTCCGCCCCGGGCTTCGACGCGCTCAGCGGGTTCCGGGCCATGTTCCCGGGGCTCGGCGAGCCCGTCGCGGCGCGGCTGCGCTCCACGAGCTCCGCCGCGGGCCGGTCGCTCTCCGAGCTGGGGGTGCGCGGGAAGACCGGCGCGTCCGTCCTCGCCATCTCCCGCGGCGACGGATCGGTGATCGTCCCCGCCGCGAGCGAGCGGCTCCGGGACGGGGACGTCCTCGCGCTCTCGGGAACGCACGAGGCGATCGCGTCGGCGCTGGAGCTCCTCGGCGCGGACGCGGCGACGGAGCCCGGGGCCGCTCCGCCCGGCTAGAGGCACCGTTCGGTTCCCGTGCGTGGGCCGGTGCGATTCATGCACCCACGGTGGCTGGCCGGTGGTCCGCAGCGACCATCGGCTCAACCACCATGGTACCGCGGTCCAACGACGAGACACTTCCGCCCGGTGGGCTCCTGTGGCCGGCCCATCGGCCGCGGCCGGAGACGCTCGCCGGCGACGCGCACCTGCCGGTGCGCCGCGCGATCGTTTTCGCCATGCAGGTCGCGGGCATCGTGGTGATCGCAGCGGGGCTCACGGCGCTGACCCTCGTCGCGGTCTGGGGGATCGACCTGCTCGCCCGGTGAAGCTGCTTACCGCGCGAGCGCAATCTCTTCGGGCCGGCCGGCCCGCCGCACGTCACGACGTCCTGGTCGCCGGCGCGCCCTTCCCCGGCCGTCTTGCAACGACGAGCGACCCGCCGAACGTTTCGTGTCAACCGGCGCGACGTCTTGATGCGGCCACCGCGAGCTCCTGGGCCCCTCCACCGCCCTCCGGATCTCCGGCAGCTTCTCCCTCGCCGCGGCCGCGCCGGCGGCGATGGCGCGGTCCTTCGCCCCGAAGTCGAGCAGGTCCACGTCGCCGACGGCCGGCGCCACGAGGACGTCCGCCGCGCGGGCGGCCTCCTCCACGCCCTCGTGCGTCATGATGATGACCGCGCGCATCACCACCTCGACGAAGCTCGAGGGCTTCGCCTTCCCGCTCAGCGCCGTCACGTCCACCGCGATGACCACGTCCGCGCCGCGAGCGCGCGCCACCTTCACCGGCAGGTTCGCGACGACGCCACCGTCCACCAGCAGCCGCTGACCGAGCTGCACCGGCTCGAACACCCCGGGGACGGCGCTCGAGGCGCGGACCGCGGTCGCGACCTCCCCGCGGTCGAGCACGACCACGCTGCCGTCGTCGAGGTCGGTGGCGACCGCCGCATAGGGGATGGCGAGCTCCTCGATCCGCTGCGAGCGCAGGTGGTCCCGCACCCACCGCTCCAGGCGCGCGCCCCGCGCCAGGCCCGTCCCGAACAGCGCGGGCGCGAGCGAGAAGTCGAAGAAGGCGTCGCGGTCGAGATCGCGCGACAGGCGCTCCAGCTCCGGGGCACCGTAGCCGTCCGCGTACAGCGCGCCGACCAGGCTGCCCGCGCTGGTGCCGACGATCAGGTCCACCGGGATCCCGGCGTCCTCGAGCACGTGCAGCACGCCCACGTGGGCGAACCCCCGCGCCGCTCCGCCGCCCAGCACCAGCGCGACCCGGGGCCGGGCGGCGTCCCGGGACGTCTGCGGGAGGCTCCGGGGCGGGAGCGTCGGAACGGAGCGGCAGGCGGTCAGCGCGGCCGCGAGCGCGAGCGCGGCCGGGAGTCGCGAGGCGTGCACCATGGCGGGATGATACCGCGCGTCGATTTCCTTGGAGACGCGCCCGCCGGCAGCTACCACCCGGGGGTGCCACGGCTGCGCCGGATGCGTCGAGCTCTCGCCCTGGCGACGGCCATCCTCCTCGGAGTCCTCGCCATGGGCGCTGCCTCGACCCGCTGGTTCTCCACCTTCGGAGGAACGCTCCGGGGCGCTCGCCTGGAGCGCGCCCGCCGCTCGCCGCAGTTCGCCGGTGGGAAGTTCGTCAACTCCGTGCCGACCCGGATGCTGATGCCGGGGACCACCTGGGAGGTGATCCGGCACCAGCTCTTCGGCGGGGAGCAGCGGGTTCCACCCCGGCCCGTCCCGGTGGTGGAGCGCGGCACCGCCGACTACGCGACGCCACCCGCCTCCGGCCTGCGCGTCACCTGGATCGGCCACGCCTCGGCGCTGGTGGAGATCGACGGGCGCCGGCTCCTCACCGATCCGATCTGGAGCGCGCGCGCCTCGCCGTCCTCGTGGGTCGGGCCGAAGCGGTTCCACCCGCCGCCGCTCCCCCTCGAGGCGCTGCCGCCCGTGGACGTGGTCATCGTCTCGCACGATCACTTCGACCACCTGGACATGGCCACGGTGCAGGCCCTGGCCGCGCGCGGGACCCGCTTCGCCGTGCCGCTCGGCGTCGGCGCGCACCTCGAGGCCTGGTCGGTCCCGCCGGCGCAGGTCACCGAGCTCGACTGGAACGAATCGGTGGCGGTGGGCGATCTGGAGGTCACCGCCACGCCGGCGCGCCACTACTCCGGCCGGAACCCGCTGCGCCGGGACGCCACCCTCTGGTCGTCCTGGGTGGTGAAGGGGCCGCGCCATCGCCTCTTCTTCAGCGGCGACAGCGGCTACTTCGACGCCTTCAAGGCCATCGGGGCCGCGCACGGCCCGTTCGACCTCACCCTCATCAAGATCGGCGCCTGCGACCGGACCTGGCAGGACATCCACATGTCGCCCGAGGAGGCGGTCCGGGCGCACGTCGATCTCGGCGGGAAGCTCATGCTCCCCGTGCACTGGGGCACCTTCAACCTGGCCTTTCACGCCTGGAACGCGCCCGCGGACGAGGCGCTGGCCGCCGCCGAGGCGCTGCACGTGGCCATCGCGATCCCGCAGCCGGGCGAGTGGTTCGAGCCCTCCGCGCCGCCGGCTCCGACGAGGTGGTGGCGCTGAGCCGGTCGGCGCCGCCCCTGGAGGAAACCCGGTGAGAAGGGGGGCGGTCCGGCGGGGTCCGAGGAATTCGGAACCCGCGTGTCCCGAGTCGACCCGGGGGATCTCGTCAGACCGCCGAATGCGGGATGGATTACCCGCCTGGACCAGGCACGGCGCGAGGTGGTGGCTACGCTTGCTGGCGCTCGGTCGTCGGGGCGTGGAGCCTCGCACAGGAGACGCGGACATGAAGACGATGAACGGAGTCATGCAGGTCGCGCTGATCGCTGCGGTGGTGACGGCTTGCGGGCAGGACACCTCGGACCAGTCCGCCTCGCGCACCGAGGCCGCGACGGCAGCCTCCTTCACCGGGAGCCTCACGGCCTCCGCGACCACGGTCGCGGTGGGGACGCCCTTCACCGTCACCGAGACAGCCACCAACCTCACCGCGGCCCAGGTCGGGCCCATCATCGTGGGCATCCGGCGGCTCGGCTTCAACGTGGTGGCGGCCCAGAAGCCGCGCACCGGGATCTGCCGCGTGGCCGGGTCGGCGACCTGCAACTTCCTGGAGCTCGCGCCCGGGGAGACCCAGTCCTACACGCTCACCCTGGTCCCCACCGCGGCCGGGACCTTCCAGATCCAGGGGTGGACCACGTCGTCGTACGTCGCCGGCGGGTTCTCCGGCAGCGTCATCATCACCGTCCACTAGAGCGCATCGGATTCGTTCTAGCCCAGCCGGCGCGCGGGCCGGCCGCGCCGCGCGTCCTGGGCCAGGATGCGCCACACGTCGGCGACGACCGAGGGGACCGCCTCCTCCGCGGCGGGCGAGTCCACCACCACGAGGTCACGGAGCGTGACGGGCGACCGTCGCGGTGCGCGCCCGCCCCGGGCGCGCCGCAGCGCGCCCATCGCGCGCAGCAGGAGCCGGCGATCCGAGGCGTGGTCGAGCCGCCCCAGCGCCTCGCGGCGCGACACCCACGCGACCTCGTCTACCTCGCCGCCGTCCACGCCGCGTTCGCGCACCACGCGCGCATGCCAGTAGAGGACGAGCTTGGGCTCGGGGCGGTCCACGAACAGCTTCGCGCCCGCGAATCGCTCCAGCCGCACCTCGCAGCCGGTCTCCTCCTCGATCTCGCGGCGGGCGGCGTCCTGCCAGCGCTCCCCGCCTTCGAGCCGGCCCTTGGGGAGGCTCCAGTCGTCGCGCCGGCGCCGGTGCACGAGCGCGATGCGGGGACCCGCCGGCGTGTCCCGCCACACGATCCCTCCCGCCACCCGGACCAGCCTCATGGCCTCGATTGTCCTGCAGGATCGGGCCGCGCGCCACCCGACGAACGGCCCGCGAGTGGAAATTTGCGTTTTCGTCACCGGCGCGGCACGTGGCCGGCGCTCGCCGGCGTGCCGTCACCGGAACGTCACCTCGGCGCGCCGCGCCGGCGCTAGGCTCTCCCGGCCACCGGTCGCGGGGCAGGGTCGAGCGAGGTGATCGCAACTCCCGACATGATGAACGAGCTCGGCGAGCGGGCCCTCCTGCTTCCCGAGGCCGTGAACCGCGCGCTCTCGGCGCACGAGCGCGCCGAGTACTGCCTGGCGCTGCTCGACGCTGCGCTGCGTCACGCCCGCGATCCCGCGGCGGCGGCGCCGGACCTGCGCGCCCGCCGCGAGGCGGTGGGGCTCGAGGATCCGACCCTGGACGACGTGGTGCCGGGAGCCCGGGAGGACGGCGCGGCCCTGCACGTTCCCGAGGCCTCGCGCGTGCACCGCATGCTGGTCGAGTGCCTCGACGACATGATCGCGCCGCTGGCGATGGCGGCGGCGGACGGCGCCTCCGGCGCGGTCCGGTTCCGCGATCGCCTCCACGCGGTGCTCGACGGCCTGCCCCCGATCGATCGGGACCGGGTACCGTCCGGATACCTGGCGTCCCTCCACCCGAACGGCGGCGACGGCCTCCGCCGCCTGGTCACGGACCTGCACGGCGAGCTGGACCGCGTCCAGGAGGTCCTGGCGCGCGACCAGCTGGCCGGCGCCGTCGTGTACGGGCTCGACGCGACGGACCGCGACCTCGTCCAGGCGTTCATGGACGGCGTGAACCGCACCGCGCCGCTCAAGTTCGACCACCCTGGCCTCGGGACGACCGCGGTGCGCGCGGGGCCCGCCCTGCTCGTGCGAAACGAGATCGGCGGCGCCGAGGCGCACGTCCTGGTGCTGCGCGTCGTCGGCCTCTCCTGCTCGCTCGAGCTCGCCGACCCGCACCTCCAGCGGGCGCGCTTCTTCCAGACGCTGCTCGCGCCCTTCGGCGTGGAGTGGTCGGAGGTGCGCTCGCGCGAGCCGGCGACGCGGGACGGCGGCGAGGCGCTGTACCGCTGCGCCGGGCAGATCATCGCCCGGGATCGCGGCGAGCTGGAGCGCTTCCTGACGCTGGCGGGATCGCGGGTGGTCTTCCTCATCGACTGGAACCGCGCCCGCAAACGCCTGCGGAACTTCGTGGACGGCCCGGCCTGCGTCGCCATCCTGCGCTGGGCGGCCGACCAGAACTGGGGGCACCGGGCCTTCCTGCAGCTGGGCGGGGAGCGGCTGGTGTTCGAGGCCATGGAGCACGCCTCTCCCGTGCCGCTGCGCTACGGGCAGCGGCTCGACGAGGTGCTGGGGCGCGACTCGGCCGTGGAGTTCCTCGAGTTCGTCCTGCGGGTCGCCGCGGAGGGGCTCCTGGCGCGGCGCAGCGAGCGGTTCGTCCGGGACGAGATCCGGGCGGAGCTGGCGGGGCGCTTCGAGACCCTGGAGCACGGGGTGCTGGCCCTGGCCGCCGACCACGCCCGCGTCGCGGTCCAGCTCGCGGCGGTGGCCTGCGCCGAGATCCGCCGCACCGACGGCGACGCCGAGGCCCGCCGCCGCGCCGCGGCGACCGCCGCCGAGTGGGAGCGGCGCGCGGACGCGATCGTGGCGCGGGTGCGCGGCCTGTCCCGGCACTCCGCGTCCCCCCAGGCGCTGGCGCACCTCCTCTCCGACGCCGACGACGCCGTGGACGCCCTGGAGGAGGCGGTCTTCCTGCTCACGCTCACGCCCCCGGGCGACGCCGCCCCGCGCGTGCGGGAGCCCCTGCTCCGCCTCGCCGTCCAGGCCACCTCCGCGACGGAGGAGTGGGTGCGCTGCCTGGAGAGCGCCGCCCGCGCCCGGCGGCACCGGACCCGCGACGACCTGCAGGAGTTCCTGGAGGCGGTCGAGCGCGTCTCCAACGTCGAGCACCGTGCCGACGAGGCGGAGCGCGCCCTGGCGGTCGCGCTCTTCGAGGCCCCGCTCGACGCCCGCGTCCTGACCCTGGGCACGCGGCTGGGCGACACGCTGGAGGGCGCAGTGGACGCGCTCGCGCGCTGCACGCTCTCGCTGCGGGACCACGTGCTCGGGGAGGCGTCGGCGGGCTGAAGGCCCCGGGGCCGCCCCCGCGCACCCCGCCGCGCGCGGGACGTCGCGCCCGCCCGGCGTGACCGGCTACGGCGGCGCCGTGGCCAGGCCATTCCGGCCGGCGCGGGACGCCGCGACCGGCGCGGGTCGGGCGAGGACCAGCCGCTCCGCGAGGAGCTCGATGCGGCCGCCGGCGAGCTGGCGGATCTGCTCCGGCGAGTGGCGCTGCTTGAGCTGCGGCAGCTCCGCGATCGGCTCCCACCCGGCGGGAATCGGCTCGCCCACCTCGAGGAGGAGCGCCGCGTGGCCGGCGCCGGGAGGCGGAGGCGGGCATCGCTCGGGACCGTGCGGACACGGGTAGCCGCGGACGTCCGCGCCGGGCGCGACGAACCGGTACAGCTCCTCCGCGTGCAGGAAGCGGTCGGGGAACAGCACCGGGCGCCCGCGGATCTCGCCCAGCGCGGCCTCGGGGAACGCGGCCGCGAACGGGGCGAGGAACCCGGCGACGGCGAGGAGGGCCGCGACCGCGAGGTGCGGGAGCGCAGCCCGGCCGAGCTCGACCCGGACGGCGCCGGCCGCCGCCACGGCGGCGATGGCCACCGGCGCGATCCACGCGCCCGCGCCGAACATCCCGGGCCCGAGGGCGACCTCCAGGCGGTCCTCCAGCACCGGGACGAGCGCGGCCGCGGCCGCGAGCGCCGCGAGGGGAACGCGGAATGCGAGGGCGGGCAGCGCGTGCCACCGCACGGCCACCAGGACCGCGAGGGCAGCGCAGGTGGGGAGGAGGTAGTTCTCCTGGCGCTGGGAGGGCACCGAGTAGACCGCCAGGAAGGCGAGGGTCCAGAGCCAGAGGTCCTGCTCGAGCTCGGAGAGGATCCGGCGGCGCTTCCACAGATCGACCAGGAGCGCCACCACCAGCGGGGCGTACAGGCCGGCGTTCGCGACGTCGCCGAGCCAGATGCGCCAGATGGGCCACGGCCCCGAGACGAGCCCCGCGAGGTAGCCGGCCGCCTTCAGCTTGCTCGCGTTCTCGCCCACGACGAACTGCGACAGGACCAGGTCCGGCCGTGGGTCCAGCAGCGGCCAGAGGGCGAACAGCGCCAGCCCGATCGCGGGCGCCAGCACCAGGAACGCTCCGTGGCGCGCCGCGAGGTCGCGCACGCGCCATCGCTCGCGGCGAAGCAGGACGAGCGCGAGGCCCAGCGTCGCCGGGAGGAGGAGGAAGAACGACTTGAAGAGCGCGGCCACGCCGAGGGAGAGGCCGCACGCCAGCGCCAGCGCCACGCCGGATCGCCGGCGCGCGACGACCAGCGCCAGGGGCAGGAAGAGGAAGAGCGTCTCTCCGGCATTGGTCAGGAAGGGCCTTCCCTGCTGGATGGTGGAGCGGAACCCGAGGAAGACCAGGCCGGCGACGAGCGCGGCCGACCCCGAACCGGTCGCGCGCCGCGTCAGCCAGGCCACCACCCCGGCCGTCGCGAACGTGAGGAGCACGACCGGGAGGCGCAGCCGGAAGAGTTCCCAGTCCCGGGCCCACCGCGTCGAGGCGATGCCCTGCCAGAACAGCAGCGGCGGCTTGGTGTCGGTGATCCCCGCGTCGGAGCGCAGCGGGAGGAGCGACCCCGCCTCCGCCGTCCGCCGGGTGATCTGGAGGTAGAAGGGCTCGTCGCCGATGCTCGGGATGCACCGGTTGCCGAGCCCGACGACGTAGGACGCGACCGCGAGCAGCACGGCAGCCAGCGCGCCCGCGCGGGCGAGCGCCTTCGGGCGGCTTCCGGCGGGCGGCACGGGCGGATGTTGCCGAGGTTTCGCGCCGGCCGGGCGACGAGCGCGTGACGACTCCGGGGCGAGCCACGCCGGCAACCGTTGCGAAGCCGTCGCGGAGACGCCGCGCGAGGTCGGCAAGATCGGCCGCCATGCTCACCGCACGCATGATCGCAGTCGCAGCCCTCCCCATCGCGGCCGCGGCCGGACTGGCGGGCGAGCAAGCCCGGCAGGCGCCGTCGCGCTTCGACGGCATCCGCTTCTCGCTGGAGCTGCCCGCCGCGTGGTCCCGCACGCTTCATCTCGGCTGCGCCCGCGAGACGCCGCCCGGAGGAGACGAGTGCTGGGAGGTGGCGCACTTCGCCGGTCCGGGCGGGGGCTGGCTGCGGGTGGTGGCCGACGGCCCGGCGGAGGACGCGGCGGCACAGGCGTTCGCGACGGCCGCGGTCTCGAGCTCCGGCGCGTTGCTCGCGGCTCCGCCGCTCGAGCCGGTGCGCTGGATCTCGTACTCGGCCCGCCGCGACGGTCGGACCTGGCTCCTGGTGGCGGGATCGAGCGGCGACGAGGCGCTCGACCCCGCGACGGTGTCCGAGCTGCTGGCGGGCTTCCGGGCGAGATAGCGGCGCCGACCTGGAGCCGTGATGTTCGCGGCGCTCGCCGCGCCCCGGGCCGTTCCGCGTCCCGATCGACGGCGTCCGGCTCGACGAGTGACGCTCGGCAGACCATGCCGGGGCGCAAGCGCCCGCTGACGGATCCCCCGGCGGGCGGCGCCGCCGCCATGGATTCACCGATTCAACACGGAAGCGTTGCCGGCGGCCTCGCCAAGTGACTGGCCTCCTCCAGCCACGAGGCTTCCATGCTCCTCCGCAGCAGCCGTGCCGCGCTCCTCCTCGCCGCAACCCTCCTCGCCGGCCCCGCCCTCGCCGACCCGACCCCCGGCGTAACCAGCGCCAACCCGAAGTCGCCCGGGCTCGTCCAGCCGAACGTGCTCGTCACCGGGCTCGCCGAGGTACCGGTGGCGCAAGGCGCCACACGGCTCGAGAACCCGGCCACCGTCACCGTGGGCGGCGGCGCGACGGCGACCATCTCCAGCTACGGCTACTGGGCCAACGGTCCGCAGGTCCCGCTGCCGGCGGCTCCTGGCGTCGAGGCCTCCAAGACCGAGCCGGACAAGAACACCTACCTGGTGCTGCGCGGACTGCGCGGCGCAGACCCGGCCTACGACTACGGCACGCACTTCCTCTTCCAGGGGCACGAGACGGGCGTCGCAGGCCGCGGCTACGTCACGCGCATCAACCTCGACGCCGACGGAGATCACCGCGTCACGCTGATCGCCACGCAGGAGCGGAACGGCGCGCCGCTGCCGACCTTCGACGGCTCGACCTGGAACCCCTTCGCCCGGCGGCTGCTGCTCTCCTGCGAGAACGGGACGAGCGGCGGCATCTGGCAGGCGACCCTCGACGTCCCGGCGGTGGTGGAGAACCTGCACGGCTCCTTCGGCCGGGGCGGCTACGAGGGGATCCAGGTGGACTCGCACGGCGACGTCTGGGTGGTCGAGGACGTGGGCGGCCCGAACGGCGCGGTGAACGACCATGCCCGCCAGCCCAACAGCTTCGTCTACCGGTTCGTGCCCGAGCGGGCGGCCGACCTCACCTCCGGCAAGCTCCAGGTGCTCCAGGTCCGCTCGCGCCGCACCGGCCAGCCCATCGTCTTCCACGCCGGCCAGGCCGACGCCGACATCCTCTCCGGCGACGTGAGGGACCTGCACACCTACGGTCTCACCTTCGACACCGCCTGGGTCACCCTCCACGACACCGCGGTGGACGGCACCGCCTCCTTCGACGCCAACGCGCTCGCCAAGGCCAGGGGCGGCACGCCCTTCAAGCGCCCCGAGAACGGCCAGTTCCGGCCGGGCAACGGCTTCCGCGAGTTCTTCTTCGACGCCACCGGCGACACCGACCTCCGCACCCAGGCCGGCTCCGCCTTCGGCGGCTTCGGCGCGATCTTCAGGCTGGCGCAGGCCTCGCCCTCGGCGAGCACCGGCCACCTCTCCCTCTTCTACCTCGGCGATCCGGTCCACGCGGGCTTCGACAACGTCGGCTTCTGGGACGAGAACCGGGTGGTCTTCGTCGAGGACGCCGGCGACACGCTTCACGCACAGCGCAACGCGCTCGACTCGGCCTGGCTGTTCGACGTCCGGGTGGACTACGCCAGCCCGTCGCGGCAGCCGCTCCGCCTCCTGGCCCAGGGGCGCGATGCATCGGCGACCATCGACTCCGCCCTGGGCGGGACGCCTGGCTTCCAGAACGAGGGGGACAACGAGATCACCGGCTTCCATGTCTCGAGCGGGGACCCCGGCGCGAGCGGGCTCCTGGGCGCAGGCATCCCCCAGCCGTTCCGCGACGGCTGGCGCGTCTTCTACACCCAGCAGCACGGCGACAACGTCACCTGGGAGATCGTTCCCGCCCCGGGCTTCCCGCCGGACGGCCTCGAGTAGACCGGCCGCGGCGCAAACGCTCGTTTCGATCTCGCGCTCCCCACCCGGGCGCCGCCGTGGAGCGGCCGGACAGGCCGTTCCCGGCGGCTGGCGACTTCGCCGCCGAGCCGTGCGGCGTCGCCGCCGTGCCGTCACCCACAAGTCACCTCGCCGTTACGGTCGGTTTCGCGCTCATGACGCATAGATGCCCACACCACTTTCCCGAGCCGTATGCCGTGGGCGCGCGGGCGCCCCCGACGTCCGACGGCTGGGTCTCGCGCTCTGCGCGCCGGAGGTTGGAGATGCCTGCACACCGGATCCTCGCGATGCCGTTCGTCTTCGCGGCGGCGATCGCCGCCTCGTCCTGCTCCGAGAAGACGCCTCCCTCCGCCGGTACCTCCGCCGCTCCCGCGCCCTCGCAAGGCGGGACGGTGCGCATCCAGGGGGCGGGAGCGAGCTTCCCGGCGCCGCTGTACTCGAAGTGGTTCAAGAGCTACAGCGGGTCGCACGAGAACGTGCAGGTGGACTACCAGTCCGTCGGCAGCGGCAGCGGGGTGAAGAGCTTCATCGACAAGACGGTGGACTTCGGCGCCAGCGACGCGGCCATGTCGCCGGAGGAGATCCAGCGCGTGGACGTCGGGGTGCAGCTCCTGCCCATGACGGCCGGCTCGATCGTCCTCGCCTACAACGTGCCCGGGGTGAAGGAGCTGAAGCTCTCTCGCGCGGCGTACACCGGCATCTTCCTCGGCAAGGTGAAGCGCTGGAACGATCCCGCCATCGCGAAGGCGAACCCGGGCGTCAAGCTGCCCGACTCGCCAATCAACGTGGTCGTGCGCGCGGACAGCAGCGGCACCACCTACGTCTTCACCAAGCACCTCAGTGCCGTCAGCCCCGAGTTCGCGAAGAACCCGGGCAACGACAAGATGCCGAACTGGCCGGTCGGCACGCGGTCGAAGGGCAACGAGGGCGTCACCGCCAGCCTCATGATGACGCCGGGCTCCATCGGCTACGTCGAGTACGGCTACGCGAAGAGCCAGAACCTGCCGACGGCGATCCTCGAGAACAGGTCGGGCGCGTTCGTGGCCGCCACCCCCGCCTCCGGGCAGGCGGCCCTCGCCTCGGCGCAACTGCCCGACGACCTGATCGCGTGGGCCTCGGACCCGGAGGGCAAGGACGCCTACCCCATCGTCACCTACACGTGGGTGATGCTCTACAAGAAGTACCCGGACCGGGCGAAGGTCGCGGCCATCCAGGACCTCTTCCGCTTCGCGCTCGGCGACGGTCAGAAGGAAGCCGAGGCGCTGGGGTACATCCCCCTCCCGCAGAACGTGGTCGAGCGCGACCTGGCCGCCCTCCAGCGCGTGGCGTCGGCGGAGAACGTGACGTCGCGGTGATCCAGGCCCGTCGAGGCTCGGGAAGCGACCCGGTGCCGCGAGGTGGGACGGTGAGCCACGAGACGCCGATCGCGCGCCCACCGTCGCGAGGCCAGCTCCTCGCCGACGCGGCGTTCCGGCGCCTGAGCCAGCTCTCGGCCGCCCTCGTCCTCGCCGTCGTCGCCTTCATCGTCCTGCGCATCGCCTTCGCGGCGGCGCCCGCCGTGCGGGAGCACGGACTCGACTTCCTCACCGGGCGCGTCTGGGATCCCAACAAGGGGCGGTACGCCATCCTCCCGGAGATCTGGGGGACGCTCTACACGTCCGCGCTGGCGCTCGTCCTCGGCACCGCGTTCGGCGGGGCCGTCGCGATCTTCCTGTCGGAGGGCTTCCTGGCGCAGGCGACGTACCGGGTGCTGCGGGCGTCGGGGCTCGCGCTTCGCCCCGGGTGGAGCAAGCTCCCGGACCTGCTCGAGGTGACGCTCAAGAACCTCGTCAGCCTCCTCGCCGCGATCCCGAGCGTCGTCTACGGGCTGTGGGGGCTGTTCGTGGTCATCCCCCTGGTCCGCCCGGCCTGCAACTGGCTTCACTTGAAGATGGGCTGGCTCCCCCTGTTCGGGACGGACCTCTCCGGCCCCGGCGTGCTGCCCGCCGTGATCGTCCTCGCGATCATGATCCTTCCCACCATCACGGCGATCAGCACCGATGCCCTGCTCGCCGTCCCCTCGAAGCTCCGGATGGCCGCCTACGGGCTCGGCGCCACGCGCTGGGAGACGGTCCTGGGCGTCATCGTCCCGACCGCGTCGCGTGGGATCTTCGGCGGCGTGGTGCTGGCCTTCGGCCGGGCGCTCGGCGAGACGATGGCGCTCGCGATGCTGGTCGGCAACGCCAACCAGATCAGCGTCTCCCTCTTCTCGCCGGCGAACACGCTCGCGGCGCTCCTCGCGAACGCCTTCCCGGAGGCGGGGCCCAGGCAGGTCGGCGTCCTCATGTACGCGGCCCTCGTCCTGCTCGGCATCACGCTGGCGGTGAACGTGATCGGCTCGATCCTGCTGCAGCGGGCATCCGCGGCCGTGGAGGGAGCGCGCTGATGGACGCGATCACCTCCGTGCCCGGCTCCGCCCCGCAGGGCCCCTTCGCCGGCGTGGACCTGGACGGGCTGGAGCGCTCCCTGCGGCGCCCCCGGACGCTCATGGGCGTGCTCCTCAGCGGCCTGGTCAGCGCCATGACGCTCCTGGCCCTCGTCCCGCTCTTCTCCGTCCTCTTCATGCTGGCGTGGCGCGGAGGGAAGAAGCTCAGCCTCTCGCTGTTCACGCAGCTCCCGCCGGCGCCGCTCGAGGCGGGCGGCGGCTTCGGGAACGCCATCGTGGGGACGCTGTTCATGGTCGGGATCGCGACGGTGATCAGCGTGCCCGTGGGAATCCTGAGCGCCACCCACCTCGCGCAGGCCGGCCGGGAGAGCCGGCTCGCCGCCGCGGTGCGGTTCGCGGGGAAGGTCCTCACCGGCTTCCCGTCGATCCTCGCCGGCGTCTTCGCCTACGGCGCGGTGGTGCTGGTGACCGGCACCTTCTCCCCCGTCGCCGGGGGCGTCGCGCTCTCCATCCTGATGCTGCCCACGGTGATGCTGACCGCCGAGGACGCGATCCGCGCGGTGCCCGCCAGGATGAAGGAGGCGGCGATCGGGATGGGCGCGACCCCCACCCAGACCACCTGGATGGTGCTCCTCCCCACCGCGCTGCCGGGCATCCTCACCGGCGTGATGCTGGCCGTGGCGCGCGCCGCCGGCGAGACGGCGCCGCTCATCTTCACCGCCCTCTTCAGCAACTACTGGATCCTGTCGCACGGCCGCCTGAACCTGATGCAGCCCACCGCGTCGCTGGCCGTGCTCATCTACAACTTCGCCGGCATGCCGTTCGAGAACCAGGTCGAGCTGGCCTGGGCCGCAGCGCTCGTGCTCGTCCTGCTGGTGCTCGCCGCCAACCTCGCCGGCCAGGGCCTCTCGCGCCGGCAGATCACGTCGTGAGGGCGCCCATGCGCAATTCCCACCCAGGTCACAACGGAAACGGCTCGGCGAACGGCGGCGCGGCCACGAGGGCAGCGGACGTCGTCATCGACTGCAACATCCGCGAGCTCTACTACGGCGAGTTCATGGCGGTGCGGGACACCGTCATCCCCGTGAAGCGGAACACCATCACCGCGTTCATCGGGCCCTCCGGCTGCGGGAAGAGCACGGTGCTCCGCTGCCTCAACCGCATGAACGACCTGGTGCGCGGCTTCCGCTTCGAGGGCCAGGTGCTCTTCCGGGGAAAGGACATCTACGCCCGGTCCATCGACCCGGTGGCGGTGCGCCGGTACATCGGGATGGTGTTCCAGCAGCCCAATCCCTTCGCCACCAGCATCTTCAACAACGTGGCGTTCGGGTTGCGCCTCAACCGGTACAAGGGGAGCGTCGCGGAGCGCGTGGAGAAGGCCCTCCGCGGCGCGGTGCTCTGGGACGAGGTGAAGGACAAGCTCGACGCCAGCGGGCTCTCGCTCTCCGGCGGCCAGCAGCAGCGGCTCTGCATCGCCCGCGCGATCGCCACCGAGCCCGAGGTCCTGCTCATGGACGAGCCCTGCTCCGCGCTCGACCCCATCGCCACGCGCAAGATCGAGGAGCTGATGCTCGAGCTCAAGACCCGGTACACCATCGCCATCGTGACGCACAACCTGCAGCAGGCGATGCGAGTCGCCGACCAGACTGGTTTCCTCTACGTGGACACGAAGCAGGGAGGCCGGACCGGATACCTGGTCGAGTTCGGCCCGTCGAAGGAGCTCTTCGAGGCGCCCCGCGAGCAGCACACCAAGGAGTACATCAGCGGGGAGTTCAGCTAGCAGCGGGGGGTCCGGGGCAGGCAGCCTCACCGAGGGTCCTCCGACGAGGCCACCCGCGGCTCCTGGCGCCGCTCACGGGTCATCCCGCCGTGGACCGCCGCACCTCGCCCGGGGGCGGCCCGGGGCGGCGAGCCCACTTCTTCACCACCTCGTTGCCAACCCGTTCCGGCGAGCGCCGCGGGGCGGGCGTACCACGGTTGGCACCGAAGCCTCGAGTGAACCGCTCCGGTGCCGTCCGCGCCGGCGCACGACCAGGGGAACGAGAGATGGCGCCTTCCTTCGCGAGCCCGGGTGCCCTTCGCCGTGGAGCGGCCCTGGCCCTCTCCCTCGCCGCGCTTGCGCGGCCGGCGCGCGCGGCGGACGAGCCTTCCTTCAAGAGCGAGGCAGAGCCCTCCCGCGTCACGCGCCAGGAGCGTCCCTTCGCGTTCGCAGTCGACCCCTCGACGCCGAGCGCGGGTGTCTGGAGCGCGGGGTACGCCTTCGGCCTCGGTTCCGGGGTGGCCGCGGATCGGCCACTGCCGGTGAACATGGCCAGCGCCTCGGGCAGCTCGACCTTCTCGGTGGCGGTCGGCGCCACCGACCGGCTGGCCCCGTTCCTGAGCGCGACGCTGGCCGACGCCGGGACCTCGAGCCCCACCAGGAGCTACGCGGCCGGCCTGACCTGGCAGGTGACCCATCCGGCCGCCCCCCTGCGCCTGACTGTCACGGCCGGCGGGATGCACGAGGGCGAGAGCGGCGCCAACGGCGCGACCGCGCTCGTGGCCGCCAGCCTCGAAGAGGGGCCGCTGCGGTTCGTCGCCAACGTCCGGGCCGACAAGGTGTTCGCCGCCGGACGCGACAGCGTCGACTACCTGGTGGTGCTGGGGACCGCCTGGCGCCTCGGCACGGCGTTCCGGCTCGGCGCCGAGTACGTCGGCCAGGACCTCGAGGAGACCTTCGCCGACGAGGCCGAGGGGGGAGCCCGACACGCCCTCGGGCCGACCCTGTCCCTGGACCTCGACGGCGGGCGCTACCAGGTGGCCGTGGGCAGTGGATTCGGCCTCACCGCCCGCTCGCCCCGCGCGGTGGCCCGGGGGACGGTCGCGGTCAACTTCTGAGCGGCCCCACCTCGCTCAAACGGAGACCCAGGCTTCACACGAGGTGAGTCCGAGCCTCCCCCGAGGATCGGATCGGCCGGCAGCAAACAGGAGGACGTTCGATGAAGACGCGAATGCTCGTTGGCTCGATCACGTTCGGCATCACCGTTGCGGCCGTGGCGCTCTCCCTCCAGGCACGTGCCCAGTCCCGGGAAGCCCCGGAGGCGGCGCCGCTGCAGCTCGCGACGGGCCAGCACGTCACGCCGACCGCCCCGCGCGGCGCGGTACAGCAATTCCTGAACCCGGGGCTGCCGGCCTACCCGGACTTCGTCGCCGGTGAGGCGGTGCGCTCGCGGCTCAGCCCGGACGGCAAGACCCTGGCGATCCTCTGCGCGGGCCAGAACTCCCTCGACAATCCCGACGGCAACACCGACACGGCCGGCTCGACCCAGTTCATCTTCCTGTACGACGTGAGCGGGCGGCACCGGGAGGCGCCCCTGCTCACCCAGGTGATCCAGCAGACCAACGCCCACGTCGGGCTGGCGTTCTCCCCGGACGGAGGCACGCTCTACGCGGCGGGCGGCAGGGACGACGCCGTCTACGCCTACGCGAGGAGCGGCGGGCTCTGGTCGCTGGCCGGGACCATCCCGCTGGGCCACGGCGGGAGGGGCGTCGGCATCGGGGTCGCCCCCAACGCCAGCGGCCTCGACGTCTCCGCCGACGGCCGGACGCTGGTGGTCGCCAACAACTACAACGACTCGATCAGCGTGATCGACACGGCGAGCGGAACCGTCCGCTACGAGCACGACCTGCGCCCCTACTTCACCGGCAACGAGGGCACCAGCGGCGGCGTGGGCGGCACCTTCCCCTTCGCGGTCGTGGTGAAGGGCAACGCCACCGCCTACGTGTCGTCGGACCGCAACCGCGAGGTGGTCGTGATCGACGTCGGCTCCGCGACCGCCGGCCGGCTGCTCAAGCGCATCCCCCTCGACGGCAACGCGCTCGGCATGGCGCTCGACGCCTCCGGCTCCAGGCTGTTCGTGGCGCAGGACAACGCCGACCAGGTCGCCGTGATCGACACGGCGCACGACCGGGTGGTCGAGAAGATCGACGCGCGCGCCCCGCCCGGCCTGCTGCCCGGGCCCCACACCGGCGCCGCCACCTTCGCCGTGACGGTCTCGCCCGACGGCCGGACGCTCTACGCGGTCAACGCCGGCGCCAACTCGGTGGCCGTGATCCCGCTCCACGGCCCGGATGCCTACCGGGTCCGCGGCCTGATCCCGACCGCCTACGAGCCGCACGACATCACGCTCAGCGCCGACGGCGGCTGGATGTACCTCGTCAGCGGCAAGAGCGTCACCGGACCCAACCCGGCCCACCTGGCCAGCGCCACGGCCTCGATCACCTCGATCACCTATCCGGGCGGCAACGCCGCGGCCGCCGCCGCGGCCAGGGCCTCGAACCAGTACCAGTTCCAGCTCGAGCGCGCTTCCCTGGTCAGCGCTCCCGTGCCGACGGCGGGCGAGCTCGAGCGCCTGACCCTGCAGGTCGCCGAGAACGATTTCTACGGCCGCGAGTCCGTCGGCCACGACCAGGAGGTGATGAGGTTCCTGCGCCACCGCATCAAGCACGTCATCTACGTGGTCAAGGAGAACCGCACCTTCGACCAGATCCTGGGCGACCTCGGGAACGGCTCCGACGCCGACCCCTCGCTGACCCAGTTCGGCGAGGGCATCACGCCGAACCTCCACCGCCTGGCGCGGCAGTTCGTCACCCTGGACCACTTCCTGGATCCGGGTGACGGCAGCATGGACGGCTGGTCCTGGAGCCTGCAGGGCCGCGTCACCAACACGGAGACGATCACCCAGCAGATCAACTACGCCTTCGTCAACCGGGGCCTGTCGTACGAGTCCGAGGGCTCGAACCGAAACGTGCCGGTGAACCTCGGGACGGTCGCCCAGCGCGACGGCGCCGCCGGTCCGGCCGGGACCACCAACTACTCGACCGCCACGGCGGGCCTGCCCGGCGGCACCTCCAACGTGCTGACCGGCACCGGCAACCACGCCTCCTCCGACGCGCCGTTCGGCGCGCAGCAGGGCTACATCTTCTCGGCGGTGCTGCAGGCCGGCGGGACGGTGCGGAACTACGGCTTCCTCGTGAACAACATCGGCACCATCGGCACCAAGGCCTCGCCGGTGAGCGATCCGTACGGCGCGGGCGTCGTGCAGGTCGCGCCGCTCGACCCATCGCTCGCCCCGGTGACCGACGTCTACTTCCGCGGCTACGACCAGAACTACCCCGACCTGTGGCGCTACAACGAGTGGAAGCGCGAGTTCGACGGGTTCGTGGCCGGGGGCGACCTCCCCAGCCTGTCGCTGGTGCGCGTGAGCCACGACCACATGGGCAGCTTCGGGACGGCGCTGGGCGGCGTGAACACCCCCGAGACCCAGCAGGCCGACGACGACCTCGCGGTCGGCCGCCTGGTCCAGGCGGTGTCGGAGAGCCCCTACGCGGCCGACACGCTCGTCATCGTCACCGAGGACGACTGCCAGGACGGCCCCGACCACGTCGACTCGCACCGCGCCACGGCGTACGTGGTCGGCCCCTACGTGAAGCAGGGCGCGGTGGTCAGCACGCACTACAGCCAGGTGAACGCCCTGCGCACCATCGAGGACCTCCTCGGCACGCAGCACCTCAACCTGAACACGGCTTTCCAGCGCCCCATGACCGACGTGTTCGACCTCCGCTCGTCGGGCCGGTGGAGCTACGTCGCCGAGGCCTCGACCGTGCTGAGCGGGACCGCGCTGGCGCGGGCGCCGGGCGGGCTGGGCGCACGGTTCGCGAAGGGCGTGGCCGTCGCGCCGAAGCACGACGCCAGGTACTGGGCCAGGGTCACCGCCGGCTTCGACTTCTCCGACGCCGACCGCGTGCCGCCTGCCAGGTTCAACCGGGTGCTGTGGACCGGCCTGATGGGCGGAAGGCCGTATCCGGCCGCGGTGGGCCGCCAGGTCCTCGACAAGCCGGAGGACTGACCCGGCCACCGCAGGCCGCCGGGGAGGCGGGGCGCTCCGGCGCCCCGCGGCGCTTGCACGCGGGAGCACGCTACGGCGTCACCGAGCGTCGAGACCCGGCTCGACGACCGGTGGCCGCAGCTTCATAGCGCTTGAGCTTCCTCTTCAGGGTGGCGAGCCCGATCTCGAGCTCCGCGGCGGCGCGGGTCCGGTTGCCGCCCGCGCTCTCGACCGCGGCGAGGATGTACTCGCGCTCGACGTCCTCGAGCGGCCGGGTGCGGCCGGCCGGCCGCGGCCTCGGCATCGCGACGCGCAGCTCCTCGGGGAGGTCCTCCACGTCCACGCGCGCTCCTGCTGCCAGCGCCACCGCGTGCTCGACCGCGTTCTGGACCTCGCGGACGTTGCCCGGCCACTCGTAGCGGAGGAGCTGATCGGCGGCGCGCGGCGTGAACCCGGTCAGCTTGCGGCCCATCCGCCTGGCGGTCTCCGCCAGGAAGACCCTGGCGAGCGGCAGCACGTCCTCGGGGCGGTCCCGCAGCGCCGGGACCCGCAGCTCGATGACGCGCAGCCGGTAGTAGAGGTCCTGGCGGAACCTTCCGGCCCCGACCTCGTCGGCGAGGTTCCGGTTGGTCGCCGCGACCACGCGGACGTCGACCGGCCGCGACCGGTTCTCGCCGACGCGCCGGACCTCCTTCTCCTGCAACGCGCGGAGCAGCTTCACCTGCATCCCAGGCGAGATCTCGCCGATCTCGTCGAGGAAGAGCGTCCCGCCGTCCGCCGCCTCGAAAAGCCCCGGGCGCTCGCGATCTGCGCCGGTGAACGCGCCCCGGGCGTGCCCGAACAGCTCGCTCTCGAGCAGCGTCTCCGTCACCGCGCCGCAGTTCACCGCCACGAACGGACGGGACGCCCGCGGCGAGTCCTCGTGGATCAGCCGCGCGATCCGCTCCTTGCCGACCCCGCTCTCGCCCGTGACGAGCGCCGTGGACTCGACCTTCGCGACCCGCTGGGCGAGATCGAGGACCCGGCCCATCGTCTCGCTGCGCACGACGAGGCCCTTCCGCTCCTCGGCTCCGGGCTCGGCCCGCGCCAGCTCCTGGCGACGTGCGCGGAGGCGACGCTCGGCGCTGCGCAGCGCGGCGGTCACGCCCTCCAGCGCGGAGTCGAGACAGGCCTTGCCGTAGAAGGCCAGGTGGGGCTCGATGCCCGGACCCCAGTCCTCCTTGAAGCGGCCGACGAGGTGGCAGGCGGGATCGCCCTTCCCGCGGCACCGGTCCTCCACGCAGTAGACCTCCCGCCCGTTGGCGAGCGAGAGGTAGCCGCTCGCGAACCCCGCCAGCGTCCAGCAGACGGGCTCGTCGGCCGGGCCCAGGTGCAGGAGGTGTTGCTCCGCCTCGTAGGAGTCGTGCCAGATCGACTCCACGAAGGGCGCCGGCTCCATGGAGGAGGTCCGCTCCGGCTGCTCGATGACGACGAGCCCCTGCAGCATGTGGAGCCGGCCCCCGGCGATCCGCCACTCGTGCTCGCTCGCCCAGGGGAAGCCGGTGCGGAGGTTCTCCGCGATGCGCCGCCCGTGCGCGTATCCGAATCGCGTGAGGATGCCGCGGGCCGCGGTCAGGCCGAGGCTGTCGATGAGCTCCCTGCGGAGGATCCCCAGGGCCACGGCGTCGAAGAGGAGCACGCGCTCGCCACCGAAGCGGATGACGCCTCCGCCGGGCTCGAAGGAGAGCAGTTCCCGCAGGTCGAGGTCGGTCGCGCGCATTGGGTGGCTCCTGATCGAAGTGAGCTGGACTGGCTCATAACGAGCCGTGCCCTGCCGTGCCCGATCCGGCGTGCTTCCTGATTCCAGGCACTTACGCGCCTCCCGGCGCTGGCCTGCGCAGTGCAGTCGCGGTCGCCCGAAGCGAGACACGAACCCTAGACGACGGGAGCGAGCACATGGCGAACGAGAGCTGGCAGGTGGACGCGGCGCACTCGGCGGTGAACCTCACCGTCCGGCACATGGTGATCTCCAAGGTGCGCGGGCGGTTCACGAAGTGGAACGCGAAGCTCGCGCTCGACGCCGCGGACCTCGGGCGGTCCTCGGTCGAGGTGGAGATCGACGCCGCCAGCATCGAGACCGGCGTCGCGGACCGGGACGCGCACCTCCGCTCGCCGGACTTCCTCGATGCGCAGAAGTTCCCCACCCTCCGCTACCGGAGCCGCCGCGTCGAGGCCGTCTCGACGGAGCGCCTGCGCGTCGTCGGCGACCTCACCATCCGCGGCGTGAGCCG
The DNA here is from genome assembly GCA_035519395.1 of Anaeromyxobacteraceae bacterium. GTDB lineage: Bacteria > Myxococcota > Myxococcia > Myxococcales > Anaeromyxobacteraceae > Anaeromyxobacter. Next base: position 46,592 of record DATIWK010000158.1, read on the forward strand.
CGAGGTGGTCCTCGACGTCGAGTACGGCGGCCAGGGGAAGGACCCCTGGGGCAACCAGCGCGCCGGCTTCACGGCCACCGCGTCGCTCAACCGGAGGGAGTTCGGCCTCACCTGGAACCAGGCGCTCGAGACGGGCGGCGTCCTGGTGGCGGACCGGGTGGACGTCGAGATCGAGCTGCAGGCCATCCGGCAGGCGGCGGAGAAGGCCGCCTGAGGGAGGCGCCGGTGAACCTCTGCCCGGAGCTCCGCCGCCTCTCCGCCGAGCATGCCCGCTGGCTCGCGGAGATCGAGCGGCGGGCAGCGGAGGCCGGGGCGGACCGCGCGGCGCGGCTGCTCGCGCTCTGGAACGCGGAGATCTTCCCGCACTGCCGGGCCGAGGAGGACGTGCTCCTCCCCGAGCTGGCCCGGGGGCTCTCCGAGGCGGACGCGGCCGTCGTGTTCACGCTCGGCGACCACGTCGTGCTCCGGCGGCTCGCGCGCGAGCTGCGCGCGGCGGAAGGGGCGGCGAAGGCCGCGGCGGTGGCGGAGCTGGAGCGGAAGCTCGCGGAGCACGTGCGGTTCGAGGAGCGGACGCTCTTCCCCGCGCTCCAGGAGACGCTCGGTTGCAGTCGCCTGGCGGGGCTCGCGAGAGAGCTCGACCTCACCACCAGGGAAGAACGGCATCGGCCGGCGGACATCCCGCCGGTCGCTCACGAAGCAACCAAGGGAAGGAAAGGAAGGAAGCCATGAACAAGCTCCATCGCATCACCCAGGTGTCGGGCGCCGCCCTGCTCGGCGCGCTGCTCGCTGCCACCCCCGCCCGCGCCGCCGAGAACAGGTGGCCCGGCACCAAGGTCGGCGAGCCCACCCCGAAGGTGAAGGGCGTCCCGTCCGAGCTCGCGAAGAACCTCGCCAACTTCGACGACCTCGACTTCCGCGTCTACACCGGGCAGCAGTGGCAGGATCTGCACAAGAGCCACTCGAAGGACGTGGTCGTGCACTGGCCCGACGGCCACTCGACCAAGGGCATCGAGAAGCACATCGAGGACCTGAAGGTCATGTTCACCTTCGCGCCCGACAACCGGATCAAGGAGCACCCGGTCCGGTTCGGCACCCAGGACGGCGAGTGGACGGCCGTGACCGGCTGGCTCGAGGGCACCTTCACGCAGCCGATGCCCATCGGGGACGGCAAGAGCATCCCGCCCACCGGGAAGGCCTACCGGATCCCGATGGCCACCATCGGCCACTGGGGCAAGGACGGCGTGATGCTCGAGGAGTACCTTTTCTGGGACAACGGCGAGTTCATGAAGCAGATCGGGCTCGGGCAGTGAGGGGTCGGTCGGCCCGGCGCGCTGTGGCGGACGACGCACGGCCCACGGCCGTGCAGGAGGTCGGGACATGAGGATCCTCGCTTTCGCGGCGTCGCTGCGCCGCGGCTCGCTCAACCGGAAGCTGCTCGGGCTCGCGGCGGCCATCGCGCGCGCGGCGGGCGCCGAGGTGGACGTCGCCGAGTTCCGCGAGTTCGAGCTGCCGATCTACGACGGCGATCTCGACGCGAGCTCCGGGCTGCCGCCCGGCGGTCTCGAGCTGAAGCGCCGGCTCGGGCGCGCGGACGCGGTCCTGATCGCCGCGCCCGAGTACAACTACTCCGTCGCGGGGCCGCTCAAGAACGCCATCGACTGGGTCTCGCGCGCGCGTCCGATGCCGTGGCGAGGCAAGAGCGTCTACCTCCTGTCGGCCTCGCCCTCGCCCATGGGCGGGATCCGGGGGCTGTGGCAGACGCGCGTCCCGCTCGAGGGATGCGGGGCCCTCGTGTTCCCGGACATGTTCGCGCTGCCGCACGCGAACGAGGCGTTCGACGAGTCGGGCCGGTTGCGCGACGCGTCCCTCGCCGCGCGCCTGCAGCGCGAGGTGCTCGGGTTCGTGCGGCTCGCCGAGGCGGTCGTCCCGGTGTGCGGCGCCGCCGACACCCCGGCCGCGCAGAAGCGCCAGGAGGAGATCGCGAAGGCGCTGGAGACCGAGTCGGAGATCCAGCCGCCGGGGCGATGAGACGAGGCGCCTCCACCCCCGCGCGCCGCCTCCGGCGAGCGCGGGTCGCCGGGGGGACCGCATCTCCATCCGGCGTTAACCTTTCCGGCGCCCCCGGGTCTACCACTCGCCCGGGGGAGCGACCAGTGACGCCGACGGACGGCGTAACTCCCCATTCCGCCCCGTCGAACGTTCCCTCCCCGCGCTCTCCCGGGCTTTTCTACTGGACGGCGCTCCGCACCCCGCGAGTTGCCTCATGGCGCCTACCCGCCTCACGACAGAGGTGGGATGCCGGGCTCTCCCGGGCTGACCCGATCGCCCGGCGAGCCGTGACCGGCAGCCCCTTCGTCGCGCTGGCCGCCGCGTGCGGCGCGAGCGAGTAGTAGATCCCGGAGCGCTGCTCCCCGGGGAGAACGACCGTGTCCGCGAACGGAGGCACCCGCAGGTGAGGATCCTGGTCCTGAACGCGGGCTCCTCGTCCATCAAGTTCTCGGTCTTCGACGAGCGCGGCGAGGACCTCGTCCTGGACGTCCACGGCGAGGCCGAGGGACTCGCCGCCGGCGGGGTGCCTCGCCTGGTCGCGCGCCGCCCCGGCGGTGCGGTCGTCGCCGACCGGCGCTGGCCGGCGAACGCATACGTCGGCCACGCCGGCGCGCTCGAGGCCGTGCTCGCGCTCGTCGGCGGCGCCACCGGAATGGAGACGCTCTCGGGCGTCGGCCACCGGGTGGTGCACGGGGGGACGGCGTTCTCCGCCCCGGCCCGCGTGGACGAGGAGGTCCTGGCGCGGCTGCAGACCTTCGTCCCCCTCGCCCCGCTCCACCAGCCGCACGGCCTGCGCGCGATCCGGCTCCTGCGCGACCTCGCCCCCGCGCTGCCGCAGGTTGCCTGCTTCGACACTGCCTTCCACCGCACGCTCCCGCCGGCGGCGGCGCGGTACGCGCTGCCGGAGGAGCTGTTCGCGGCGGGCGTCCGGCGCTACGGGTTCCACGGGCTCTCGTACCAGCACGTCGCCGAGGCGCTCCCGGCGCTCGACGCGGCCGCCGCGCGCGGCCGCACCGTCGCGATGCACCTCGGGAACGGCGCCAGCATGTGCGCGCTGTCGGAGGGGCGGAGCGTCGCGACCACGATGGGCTTCAGCGTCCTCGACGGGCTCGTCATGGGGACGCGCTGCGGCGCGCTCGACCCGGGCGTGGTGCTGTGGCTCGCGAGCGAGCGCGGCCTCGCCCCGCGCGCGATCGAGGAGCTGCTCTACGACCGCTCCGGCCTGCTCGGCCTCTCCGGCCTCTCCAGCGACATGCGGACGCTGCTCGCCTCGCCCGAGCCGGGCGCGCGGCTCGCCGTGGATCTCTTCGTCTACCGGATCGGCCGCGAGCTGGGCTCGCTCGCGGCCGCGCTGGGCGGGCTCGACGCGATCGTCTTCACCGGCGGCATCGGGGAGAACTCGGCGGAGATCCGCGCGCGCGTGTGCCGCGACGCCGCCTGGCTCGGCGTCGCGCTCGACGCGGAGGCGAACGCCGCGGGCCAGGCGCGGATCACCACGGGCGGGAGCCGGGTGGCGGGCTTGGTGGTGCCCGCCGACGAGGAGCGGACCATCGCCCGGCACGTCCGCCGCGTGCTCGGAGAGATCAGGCAGGAGGAGACGACCGTGACCCAGCAGATCCCGGCCCGGGAGGGCGCCGCGTCCATTTCCGCATTCGGCCCGGCCCGCTCGACGGTGAAGGGCGCGCCGCTCGCGCCCGACGAGCTGCGCCGGCTCCACGCGTTCTGGCGCGCGTGCAACTACCTCGCCCTGGGCATGCTGTACCTGCGGGACAACCCGCTCCTGCGCGAGCCGCTCCGCCCCGAGCACGTGAAGAGCCGCCTCCTCGGCCACTGGGGCGCCTCTCCGGCGCTCTCGTTCGTCTACACGCACCTGAACCGGGTGATCCGCGCGCGCGACCTCGACGTGCTCTTCCTCGCCGGCCCCGGGCACGGCGCCCCCGGCGTGCTGGGGCCGGTGTGGCTGGAGGGCACCTACTCCGAGGTCTACCCGGACAAGGGCCTCGACGAGGACGGGCTCCGCCGCTTCTTCAAGGAGTTCTCCTTCCCCGGCGGCATCGGCAGCCACTGCACGCCCGAGACGCCGGGCTCGATCCACGAGGGCGGCGAGCTCGGCTACGTGCTGTCGCACGCGTGCGGCGCGGCGTTCGACGACCCGGACCTGATCGTCGCGGCGGTGGTCGGGGACGGCGAGGCGGAGACCGGCCCGCTCGCCACGTCCTGGCACGTCAACAAGTTCCTGAACCCGATCCGCGACGGCGCGGTGCTCCCCGTGCTCTCGCTGAACGGCTACAAGATCAACAACCCCACCCTGCTCGCCCGCATCCCCACCGAGGAGCTGACCAGCCTGCTCCGCGGCTACGGCTGGACGCCGCTCCTCGTCGAGGGCTCCGACCCCGACTCGATGCACCAGGCCATGGCGGCGACGCTCGATCGTTGCGTGGAGCTGATCCGCGGCGCGCAGGCGGAGGCGCGCCGGACCGGGATCCCGGAGCGCCCGCGCTGGCCGATGATCGTGCTGCGTGCGCCGAAGGGCTGGACCGCGCCGGCCGAGCTGGACGGCCACCCGCTCGAGGGCTCCTGGCGGGCGCACCAGGTCCCCATCCCGCGCGTGAAGGACGACCCGGCGCGGCTCGCGGTCCTCGAGAAGTGGCTGCGGAGCTACCGGCCCGAGGAGCTGTTCGACGCGGCCGGAGCGCCGGTCGATTCCGTCCGCGAGGTCGCACCGCGGGGGCGACGGCGCATGGGGTCGAACCCGCACGGGAACGGAGGCCTCCTCAGGAAGGCGCTCCGCCTCCCCGACTTCCAGTCCTACGCGGTCGCGGTGGAGGCGCCCGGGCGGACGCGCGCGGAGAACACGCGCCCGCTCGGCGCCTTCCTGCGCGACGTGCTGCGCGAGAACCCGGAGCGCTTCCGCCTCTTCTCGCCCGACGAGAACACCTCCAACCGGCTCGACGCCGCGTACGAGGTGACGCCGAAGCTCTGGCTCGAGGCGTCCCTCCCCGAGGACCGGGACGGCGGCCACCTCGGGCCCGACGGCAGGGTCGTCGAGATGCTGTCCGAGCACACGCTGGAGGGGATGCTCGAGGGCTACCTCCTCACCGGACGCCACGGCCTCTTCTCGACCTACGAGGCGTTCGTCCACCTCATCGACTCGATGTTCAACCAGCACGCCAAGTGGCTCTCGAGCTGCGCCCCGCTCTCCTGGCGCGAGGAGCTCGCGTCGCTGAACATCCTCGTCACCTCGACGGTGTGGCGGCAGGAGCACAACGGCTTCACCCACCAGGATCCGGGGTTCCTCGACGTCGTCCTGAACAAGAGCCCGGCGGTGACCCGCATCTACCTCCCGCCCGACGCGAACTGCCTCCTCTCGGTCGCCGACCACTGCCTGCGCAGCGAGAACTACGTGAACGTGATCGTGGCGGACAAGCAGCTCCACCTCCAGTACCTCCCCATGGACGCCGCCGTGGCCCACTGCACCAAGGGGATCGGCATCTGGGACTGGGCCAGCAGCGACGACGGCCGCGAGCCCGACGTCGTCATGGCGTGCGCAGGCGACGTCGCGACGCTCGAGGCCCTCGCCGCCACCGCGCTCCTGCGCGAGGCGTTCCCGGACCTCAAGCTGCGGTTCGTGAACGTGGTGGACCTGTTCCGGCTGCAGCCGGACACCGAGCACCCGCACGGGCTCCCCGACCGCGACTTCGACTCCCTCTTCACGTTGGACGCGCCGATCATCTTCAACTTCCACGGCTACCCGTGGCTCGTCCACCGGCTCGCCTACCGCCGCAGGAGCCACCCCAACCTGCACGTGCGCGGGTACAAGGAGAAGGGCAGCATCGCCACGCCGCTCGAGCTCGCGATGGACAACCAGGTCGACCGCTTCAGCCTGGCGATGGACGTCGTCGACCGCGTGCCGCGCCTGCAGGGCGCCGGCGCTCACGTCAAGGAGCGGTTCCGGAACACGCAGATCGCGTGCCGGCGGTACGCCCATGAGCACGGGATCGACCCGCCCGAGGTCGTCGGGTGGGGGTGGCCCGCCGGGCCGGCGTGACGCGCCGCTCCCGCAAACCGGCGCCGCGCCAGCGGTGCGCCCTCGCCAGGACGCCCGGGATCTCGCTCGGTGCTAGACTTCGACGACCCGGCGCCTGCACCGCGACGGGCGACCGCCTGGGAGCACTGGGACCGCGATGCCGAGGGCTGCGATCGACGTGACCGACCTGCACGGCTGGGGCCGCCTCGCCTTCGACGCCACGCTGGGGCTCACCGGCGTGGTCGAGGCGATGCACCGCGAGATCGCGCGCGCCCCGGGGATCCTCGCCGCTCCCGAGCCCGGGCCGGCGCGCGGCATCGCCGGCCTCGCCTACGCCCAGATCCGGGGCCTCACCCGCCTCCTCCGCTGGGGCTTCGACGCCGCGTTCGCGCTGCGCGCGCCTCCCGCCGGCGAGCGGACGGCGCGCTCCGCGGAGCGGGAGGCGGTGCGCGCGGTCCTGAACGGCGTGGTGGGCGACCACCTCGCCGCGACCGGCAACCCGCTCGCCATCCCGTTGCGCCTGCGCCGCGCCGGGCGCCCGCTCGTCCTCGAGCGGCGCGCGCTCGCAGCGGCCATCCCGCGCGCCGGCAAGCGGATCCTGGTCCTGGTCCACGGCGCGTGCATGAGCGATCTGAGGTGGCGGCGGCACGGTCACGACCACGGCGCCGCCCTGGCCCGCGAGCTCGGCTGGACCCCGGTCTACGTCCACTACAACACCGGCCTCCACGTCTCGACGAACGGCCGGGAGCTGGCGGGCGCGCTCGAGGCCCTGTGCCGCGCCTGGCCGGCGCGCGTGGACGAGCTCGCGATCCTGGGCCACAGCATGGGGGGGCTGGTCGCGCGGAGCGCCTGCCACGCCGGCGCCGCGGCCGGCCACCGCTGGCCCGGGCGGCTGCGGTCGATCGTGTTCATGGGCACGCCGCACCACGGCGCGCCGCTCGAGCGCGGTGGAAGCTGGGTGGACGCCGTCCTCGGGGTGAGCCCCTACACCGCGCCGCTCGCCCGGCTGGGCCGCATCCGCAGCG
>DATIWK010000159.1:0-3611 GCA_035519395.1 Anaeromyxobacteraceae bacterium
CGGGCCTCCAGCGCGACGTTCAGCTCGCCAAGCTGCGCCTCGACTACCTGCCGCAGTTCGCGAAGGTCCTGCCGCCGGAGAAGGTCAACCGGTTCTTCCACATCGACCACGCCCTGACCGCGGTGGCGGAGGCGAAGATCGCCGCCCTGGTGAACCCGTCCGCAGCGCCGCTCGATCTGCCGGCGTCGAAGTAGGGTCAGAGCGCGAGGAAGCAGACGGCCATCACCGCCGTCGGAAAGGCGGCGCCGGCGAGGAGCCCGAGCGGCCTCACGCCCTCGGGGAAGTGCTTCGCCAGCGCCGACTGGCCCGCCGGGTTGGGCGCGTTGGCGATCACCGTGAGCCCGCCGCCCGCGACGGCGCCGGCGACCACCGCGTACCGGGCGGCGTCGCCGAAGCCCGGCACGAGCGAGGCGAGGTAGGTGATGGCGGCGTTGTCGTTGAAGGCGGTGAGCCCCATCGCCCCGAAGAAGAGCGGCCGCTCGGCGAGGCGGCCCAGCAGCGGCGCGATCCACCACTGCTGGAGCGCGCCGTGCACCACCAGCCCGGCGAGGAAGAAGCCGACCAGCAGCGGGGGCCGCAGGTCGAGCGGCCGCTGGTACGGGACGGTCGCCGCCTGGAAGGCGAGGAAGAAGAGGAACCCGCCGAGGAAGACCGCCGGCGTGTGAGCGGCGAACACGGTGAGCGCCAGGAACCCGAGGTGCACGGCCGTGATCCCGGCGGGGACGGGCGACTCCGGGGCGGGCGCCGCCTCGCCGCCGGCCGGGGCGAGGGCGGCGAGCTCCCGGCGGAGGAGCAGCGCGAAGGCGCCGTTGGAGGCGAGGATGCCGACGACCGCCTTCCACCCGAAGTGCCGGGCCATGAACCCGAGGTCCCAGCCCCAGCGCGAGGCGACCATCAGCACCGGCGGCGCGGCGAAGTGCGTGAGCGTCCCCCCCACCGACACGTTCACGAAGAGCAGCCCGAGCGTCGCGTAGCGCAGCCGCGGCGAGGGGCCGAGGTCGAAGACGCGCCGCGAGAGGAGCAGCGCGCAGATGATCATCGCCGCTGGCTCGGTGATGAACGACCCGAGGAGCGGGCCGATCGTCAGCGTCGAGAGCCACCACGCCAGCGGCGTCCCGCCGCCCAGCTTGGCGAACCGCTCCATGATCTGTTCGGCGAACGCCAGCACCGGCCGGGTCGAGGAGATCGCCATGATGACGAAGACGAAGAGCGGCTCGGTGAAGTTGACCCGCCCGATGAAGGCCTCGGCGACGTGCGGCCCCTTCAGCGACGCGACCACGGCGAGCAGCGGGACGCACCAGATGCCGAACACCGCCTCGATCTCGCCGAGGAAGTGCAGCACCTCCACCCGGAAGCTGTGCGACCCCTTGCCCCGCTCCCCGTCCAGCCGGTGGCGCAGGCGGTGGGACGCCCGGAGGAGGCTGGGCGCGGCGAAGGTGTGGAGGATCGCGAGGAGGAAGCAGGCGGTCGCGATGAGGTTCAGCGGCTCCTGGCGGACGCGCCGCGCCAGGATCGCGGCGAGGGAGAGTCCCTCCTCGCCCTGGTAGCCGTCGAGGGGCGGCGGGAACGGCGCGGCGCCCGCGTCCGCGCCCGCCGCCGACGCGAGCGACGGCCAGAGGACGGCGAACGCGGCCACCGCGCCCAGCAGCGCGAGGCGGAGGGCGAGGGGGTGCGCGCGGGCTGGGGAGGGCAGGCTCGACATGTCGCGGGCGCAGATGGTCATTCGATCGCGTCGGCTGGCCCCGCGCGATGGGACCTTGGTCGGACGCTTCCGGCAGCGGCGAATGATATCCACCTCCGCGGCGGGGTGTTCCGTGGAATCATGGGTGGAACGGAGAGGGTCCGGGTGCGCTTCACGAAGATCTCCATCGTGGCGATCGCGCTGAGCGCTGCGGCGCCGCGTGGCGCGGCAGGCGAGCCCGCGAGCTCGACCGCGACCGCGAGCCCGACTCCGACTCCGACCCCGACCTCGACTCCGACCCCGACCTCGACCCCGACCCCCCTGCCCGCCTGTCCCGAGTGTCCCGGCACCGACGGGGGCGCGAAGCCGAGCGAGACCCCGGCCTGGCACCACGCCTACGAGTGGACGGCCGGCCTCGGCTACTACGAGCGGTTCAACGTCGGCGTCGCTTTCAGGCCGAGCCCGGCCTCGTCGCTCGGCCTCTTCGGCGGCACCAACTTCGGGGCCCGGGACTCGAGCACCTGGACCGTGGGGGCCGCCTGGTCGCATGCCTTCCGGCAGCCAGCCGGCGGCCTCGAGATGGGCCTGGACGCGAAGGCCATGTACTGGGCCCAGTCGAACCCCGACTACGACTGGAAGATGATGACGCTCGTGTTCGGCGCCTACCTGGCGCGGGAGGTCCGGCGCGACGTCACGCTCGTCCTCGACGCCGGCGCCTCGCTCAACTTCTCCCTCGACGCCACGCGCAAGCAGAACGTGAACTTCGCCTACCCCACCCGCTGGAACGGCAGCTTCTGCCTCCAGGTCCGCTACAGGTTCGACGAATGGTGAAACGAGCCTTCCCGGCCGCCGCGGCGGCGCTCCTCCTCGGCGCCTGCGACCAGTTCACGGAGGTCCAGGGCGCTCCGGTCGCGCCCCTGCCCCGGCCCATCGTGCTCATGCACCGCGGCGCCGGGCAGTTCAACCCGGACTACCGCGAGAACACGCTCCCCGCGCTCCTCTACGGCGCGGGGCTCTACGACGGCACCGAGATGGACCTGCAGCTCAGCCAGGACGGCACCATCTGGCTCGGACACGACAACGAGGTCCACGACTGCACCGGTCCCTCCGACGCCCCCACCGACGGCGCGGTCGTGGACTGCTTCCAGAACCTCCACGACACCCAGATCGAGAACTACGCCTACTGCGACGCCTCGGCCCGGGCCCCCTGCGAGCCGCTCTCGGGTTTGCCGTCCTGCCACCAGCACTACGTGAGGCTCGAGGACGTCTTCCAGCGGTTCTCGACCGATCCCACCCTCCTCCAGAAGATGCTCGCGCTCGACGTGAAGGACCAGCTCTGCGCGCCCATCCCCACCGGGATACCGGAGTCGCGGACCATGGCCGACGCGCTCGACGCCCTGGTCCGCGCGTACCGCATGGACTTCCGCCTCTTCGTCGAGTCGGACCAGACCACCTTCATGCAGGAGTTCCACTCCAACGTGACGCCCACCTACCTGTTCGTCGAGGGGTACGGCGGGGTCGACCCCATCATCTCCGACGCCGCGCAGCAGGACGCGACGGGGATCTCCTACCGCTACACCAACGCGCCGTTCGATCCCTCCCTGCCGGAGGGGCTCCGCAACCGCGGGCTGCGGGTCATCGTCTGGCCGGTGCCGATGTTCGGTGGAACGCCGCTCATCGCCAAGGTGGAGGACATCCCGCCGGTCTGGGCCATGAAGCCGGACATCATCCTGACGGACATGCCCGACTTCTACGCCTACGTTCCGTTCCCGAAGCCCCTCTGACGGCGACCCTCGGGTGACGGGACGCGATCCGGGGCATGGGACCTTGGTCCCGTTTCCGGCCGCCGGCGGCGCTGCGACGATTCTGGCCTGGCCCGGCAAATGGGGAGCGCCACTCCACCGCGCCTCGGAGCGACCCCCGCGCTCGC